>CAJUIK010000013.1 GCA_910585875.1 uncultured Eubacteriales bacterium
GTTGCTGGGCGCCAAGGACATGGTGGAAAACGGCGTCCTGGAAAACCCCAAGGTGGACGCGGCTCTGGCCATCCACATCGGCACAGGCAACGAAGAGACTAAAATCGGCAGCGTCCGCTTCACCAAAGGCCCCTCCCACGCCTCGGGCGACAGCTTCCGCATCATCGTCCAGGGCAAGGGGTGCCACGGCGCTTCCTCTTATCAGGGGGTGGACGCCGTCAGCGTAGCCGCCCATATTGTGGTGGCCCTGGAACAGATCCCCGCCCGGGAGGTGCCGGCGGACCAGCTGTCCATTGTCACAGTGGGCGTTTTCCAAGGGGGATCGGCCTGCAATATCATTGCGGACACCGCCGTTTTGGAGGGCACCATCCGGGCTTTGGACCCGGAAAACCGCCTCTTCCTCATCCGCCGAGTGCGGGAAATCGCCCAGGGCGTGGCCCAGGCCTTCCGGGCCACAGTGACCTTTGAAGAGCCCACCGGCGGAACCCCTCCCTCCATCAACGACCCGGCCCTGTGCGACCAGATGCTGCCCTTTATCCAGCAGGTCGTCCCCGCCGACCAGGTGATTGTCAAGGAAAATTCCCCCTCCCTGGGCAGCGAAGACTTCGCCTATGTCTCCACCAAAGTCCCCTCCATGATGCTGAACCTGGGCGCCGGCTCCACCGATCAAGGCTTCCAGTACGCTCTGCACAGCCCCTTTGTCACCCCGGACGAGGGCTGCCTGCCCGTGGGCGCCGCCCTCTATGCCCACTGCGCCGCCTCCTGGCTGGCCTCGGCCAGCCCGAAGCAGGGTTGATTCGCCCGCCCCGGGCGCTTTTGGAAGACCCCGTCCCCTGCCCCGCCGGCGCGAGGCGGGGCAGGCGGGCCTTTTTAACAGAAAGGAACTGGAACCATGACAAAAAAACCTCTCGGCATTCTGGGCGGCATGGGGCCTCTGGCCACCGCCGACTTGTTTACGAAAATTGTTACCATGACCCAAGCGGACTGCGACAACGACCATCTGCGCATTTACATTGACGACAACGCCCAAATTCCAGACCGCACCGCGGCTATTTTATCCGGCGGGGCGGATCCGACGCCCGCCATGGCGGAATCCGCTCAAAAGCTGGCCTCTATTGGGGCGGAACTGCTGATTATGCCCTGCAACACCGCCCATTATTTTTTGCCCCGGCTGCAAAAGCAGTGCCCGGTCCCCTTTTTGAATATGATCGCCATCACGGCGGAACACTGCCGCCAGACCTTCGGGCAGGCGCCCGCCGGCCTGCTGGCCACCCGGGGAACCATCCAAAGCGGCCTCTATACCCAGGCTCTAGCCGACCAGGGGACGCCCTGTGTGGAACCCGACGAATCCGAGCGAGATCTGCTGATGGAGCAGATTTACGCCGTCAAATCCGGACGGACGAACCTGAATCGGGCCGCCGTTTTGCAAATGCTGGCCCACATGAAGGCCCGGGGCGCTCAATATTTTATCCTGGGCTGCACCGAGCTGCCCATCCTGGCCCAAATGCTGGGCCTGGAAGAGGCTTTTGTCGACCCCACCGCCCTGCTGGCCCGCCGGGCCATTGAAGCCTGCGGCGGCCGGCTGGCGCCGACGGGCAAATAACGGGACCGGGCAGATTCATCCGCCTTGGGCGGCGGCGCCCTCCCCCGCCTTGGACGCGGGAATGAACGCCCGCCAGCCCCATAATAAAGTATAAGAGGCTGGGCCCCTTATCATCCCCCTTTTGGGGCTGCGCTCCCTTGCTCCCTGCTTCTGCGTTGACGGGGGAGGGAACGCAATGCGGCTCTGCCCTTCGCTAATCTCCTTCGGGACGGCAGATTGGCTTTTATCCATAGCTGCGGCCCCGCCTATGGACAAGCCCCCTTACAGGCTCTTTCCCAAATTCCCATTTTGGCGGTTGACAAGCCAGTTTGAATGTGGTATAGTTTTTATAATATTAAAAATAGCGAAGAAGGACATAAGATGACTGTATGGTCATTTTATGCCCTTTTTCGTTTTGCGCGGAAAGAGGGAAATCCAAAAAGGAGGATCTTACTTAATGGCTCAAAAAAACACACAGGATTATCTCATCCGCGGGCTTCGGGAGAAGCTGCGGCAACGCTCTGTCCAGCAGGCGGCCCTGCTTTCCCGCTCCGTAGGGCGGCTGACCTCTTATGACGCCCAGCCCTGTCTGGAATACCGGCAGGAGCTGGCCGCCCAATATGCGGTCGTCGACAGACTGCTCTATACCCAGCAGTGCCGCAGCGCCCTGGAAGCCTGCATTGCTTCCGGCGGCGCCCGCCTGCGCTACCGCTGGCGGGACGGCCGGGTGACGGAGACAAAGTTCCGCCGGGCGGCCCCCGGCTGGGTGCGGGTCAGCGGCCTCCAATCAGAGGCCGCCTGATTGCCGCCGTTTCCAAGGCGAAAAAATGCTTTACATCCCTTTTCCCTTGTGCTATAATTCGGATATATGCCCTTGCGCTTTGTCCGGGGAGGACGCCCTGTTTGACCAGAGCATCTCCGTGGCCCCGCACACAGCCTTGCGGCGAATGAAAAAAACGGAGGAAACTACCCATGATTCTGAAAGACAAAAAGGCGGAAGTCATCGAAGCCAACCGCCTGCACGAGACGGACACTGGTTCTCCCGAGGTGCAGATCGCCATTCTGACAGCCCGCATCAACGAGCTGACCGAGCATCTGAAAGTGCATAAGAAGGACAACCACAGCCGCCGGGGCCTGCTGATGCTGGTCGGCCAGCGCCGCGGTATGCTGGCTTATCTGCAAAAGAAAGACGTGGAGCGCTACCGCGCCATCGTCAAAAAGCTGGGTCTGCGCAAGTAAAATCGCCTGCAAGGGGGGACATGATTTGTCCTCCCTTCTGTGCATTTTCCCGCGCGGGCCGCACAAGATAACATCGCGCAGGAGCCTTGCCCATTTTTAGCAGTTGAACGGCCTTTTCCCCGCCCAGTTGGAGGAGAGGCGGTTCAAGTGCTAAAATTTGGGGGACCCTGCGCCGGACAAAGGAGGATGCTTTTACTATGATTACCAAAATGCAATTCCCAAACGAAAAGACCTATGAAACCACCCTGGCCGGCCGCAAGCTGACGCTGGAAACCGGCAAGCTGGGCGGGCTTTCCAACGCCGCCGTAATGGTGCGCTGGGGAGACACCTGCGTGCTGGTCAACGTCACCGCCTCCAAAAAGCCCCGGGACGGCATCGATTTCTTCCCCCTCTCTGTGGATTTTGAAGAGCGGCTGTACGCCGTGGGCCGGATCCCGGGCAGCTTTATGCGCCGGGAAGGCCGCCCTTCTGAGCGGGCCATTTTAGCTTCCCGCCTGATCGACCGGCCCATCCGCCCCCTGTTCCCCTCCGATATGCGCAACGACGTAGTGGTCAGCTGCACGGTGATGAGCGTGGATCACGACAACCTGCCGGAAATCGCCGCGATGATCGGAACTTCCGCCGCTCTGTCCATTTCCGATATCCCCTGGGGCGGCCCCATCGGCGGCGTCAATATGGGCTATGTCAACGGCGCCTATGTGGTGTGCCCGGATTCTGAGCAGCGGCAGAAGAGCGAGCTCAACGTCACTGTGGCCGGCACAGCCGACAAAGTGGTGATGATCGAGGCCGGCGCAGACCAATTCCCCGACGACCAAATGCTGCGCGCCATCTCCATCGCCCACGACGAGATCAAAAAGCTGGTAGCTTTCATCGAGGAAATCAAAAAAGACATCGGCAAGGAGAAATTTGACTTCGATCATATTACTGTTCCCGCCGAGATGTATGAAGACGTCAAAGCCTTTGCCCAAGAGCGGACCCGCCAGGCCATGCTGACCACTGATAAAACCGTGCGGGACAAGGCTATCGACCAGCTGACTGACGAAGTGATCGCCCAGTTGGGCGAAAAATACCCCGACAGCGAAAAGCTCTTCGGCGAATGTATGTACAAGCTGCAAAAATATGTGGTGCGCCGGATGCTGCTGGACGAGCAGCGCCGGGTGGACGGCCGCAGCCTGACGGAGGTCCGGCCTTTGGCCGCCGAAGTGGGCCTGCTGCCCCGAGTCCACGGCTCCGGCCTGTTTACCCGGGGCCAGACCCAGGTGCTGACTACCTGCACCCTGGGCACTCTGCGGGATTCCCAGGAGCTGGACACCATTTATGAAGAGACAGAAAAGCGCTATATGCATCAATATAATTTCCCCGGCTATTCTGTGGGCGAAGCCAAGCCCTCCCGCTCCCCGGGCCGCCGGGAAATCGGCCACGGCGCCTTGGCCGAACGGGCGCTGGAATGCGTCATCCCCTCTGTGGAGGATTTCCCCTATTCCTTCCGCCTGGTTTCCGAAGTGCTTTCCTCCAACGGCTCCACTTCCCAAGGCAGCGTCTGCGGCTCCACCCTGGCGCTGATGGACGCCGGCGTGCCCATCAAAGCCCCGGTGGCCGGCATCTCCTGCGGCCTGGTGGTAGAGGGCGACCAACACATCACTTTCACCGATATCCAGGGCATTGAAGATTTCTTCGGCGATATGGATTTCAAAGTGGCGGGCACTGAGAAGGGCATCACCGCCATCCAGGTGGATATCAAGTGCGACGGCTTGACGCTGGAAATCATCAAGGAAGCTTTTGACAAGACCCGGGCCGCCCGGATGGAAATCCTGAACGAAGTCATGCTCCCCTGCATCGGCCAGCCCAGAGCGGAGCTTTCTGCCTATGCCCCCAAGATGATCCGCATCAACATCGACCCTGAAAAAATTCGGGACGTCATCGGCAAAGGCGGCTCTGTGATTCAGAAAATCACGGCGGACACCAACACCAAGATTGACATCGAAGACGACGGCTCGGTTTGCATCGCCGCCATCAACGCGGAGGACTGTGAAAAGGCCAAAAAGACCATTTTGGCCATTGTCAAAGACCCGGAGATCGGCGATATCTTCTATGGCAAGGTGGTGCGCCTGATGAGCTTCGGCGCCTTTGTGGAAATCGCGCCGGGCAAAGACGGCCTGATCCACATCTCCAAGCTGGAAAACCACCGGGTGGAACGGGTGGAAGATGTGCTGAACATCGGCGACATGACTTGGGTCAAGGTTGTGGAAATCGACGACAAAGGCCGTATCAACCTCTCCCGCAAGGACGCTATCGCAGAAATCAACGCCCGCGGCGGCGCGAAACCCGGGGAAAATATCTGATAAAACCAAATCTGCTTTGTTCAAGGGGCGGGCATATGCCCGCCTCTTGTTTTGAGTCGGAGCCGGCCTGCCGGGCCCGACCGGGAAAGAAACCTCCGCGCCCTCCGCCGGCTTCGCCGCCCCCTCTTTCTTTCGCAAAGGGGGCCGGCGCAAAACGCCCGATATTGGCCCCAACTGAATGAGATTTCGAGGTGTAAACAATATGATTGAAAAACTGACCTTGCAAAACGGCGTCCGCATCCTCTATGAACATGCCCCGTCCGTGCGCTCCTGCGCCCTGGGTCTTTGGGTGGAAAGCGGCTCCCGCCATGAGCCCGCCCAGCTGAACGGCATTTCCCATTTTATCGAGCATATGCTCTTCAAGGGCACCGAAAGCCGGTCGGCGGCCCAGCTGGCCCAGGCCTTCGACGCCATCGGGGGCCAGGTGAACGCCTTTACCACCAAGGAGAATACTTGTTTTTACGCTCGCACGCTGGACTCCCATATTCAGGAGGCGGCGGACCTTTTGTGCGATATGTATTTCCATTCCCGCTTCGGCCAGCAGGAAACCGATCTGGAGCGCGGCGTGATTTTAGAAGAAATCGGGATGTACGAGGACACGCCGGACGACCTGGTGGTGGAGCGGCTGTCCTCCGCCGTTTACGCCGGCAGCTCCCTGGGCCGCCCCATTCTGGGAACCCGGGAAACGCTGGAGGGCATCCAGGGCCAGACCCTGGCAGACTATGTATCCCAGCGCTATGTCCCGGCCAACACCCTGGTTTCCGTGGCGGGCAGCTTCACTCCGGCGGATATTGAAAAAATCGCCGCGCGGTTTGAGGCGATGCCAAAGGGGGCCCCGCCTGAAAGCCAGCCCGCCGTTTATATTCCCTCTTTCACCCTGAAAGAAAAGGATATTGAGCAAAACCACCTGTGCGTAGCCTTCCCCGGCATCCCCGCCGGCTCGGAGGATCGATATCTGATGCAGACGATGAGCAATATCCTGGGCGGCGGGATGTCCTCCCGGCTGTTTCAGCGGGTGCGGGAGGAAAGCGGCCTGTGCTATGCCGTCTACTCCTTTTCCTCCGCCTATCAGGACGCCGGCTATTTCGGCATTTACACCGCTCTGGGCCGGCAGACGGAAATGCAGGCCCTGTCGCTGATCCGCCAGGAGATCCGCCGTTTTGTGGAGCAAGGTCCCGACGAAGAAGAGGTGACCCGCTCGGTGGAACAGCTGAAGAGCTCCGCCCTGATGTCCTTGGAGAGCATGAACAGCCGAATGACGGCCAACGCCCGCAGCGAATATCTCTACGGCCGGCCCCTGACCCCCGAAGATATCATCCGGGGCTATGACGCCGTCACCCGGCAGGGGGTTCGCCAGCTGGCCCAGCGGCTGCTGGATTTCGACCAGATGTCCTTCTCCGCCGTGGGCCAGGTTTCCGAGGAAAGCAAATACAAAGATTGCCTGATTGGATAACGCCGGCGGAGGCGTCGGACCTATGGAATCTTTCGCCAAGGGGCGCTGTCCCAATCAAAGTAAGCCTCAATAAAAACCGGCGCCCTTTTTAAAAAAGGACGCCGGTTTTTTCACAGCCTGCTCAAAATATCCGCTTTTTCCTGGGGCGGCTGGCCCACAAGCTGGGCCTTGCACCCCGCCCCTTGGCATTGGATGGTCTTGCCTTTGGGAACCCGGTTGACGGCGCCGCACTGGCTGCACACTACGATGACAAACTCCTCGGGCTTGGCCGGCTCTGCCGGCAGAGCGGCGGCCGGCCGCGAGGGCTCCGCCAATCGGGCGGCTATAGAAGGGGGCAGGCGCAGCCGCCCGCTTCCTTCTTCCAGATAAACCCCCTGGGGAAAACACTTCATTTGTATCAGCTTGGCCAGCTCTTCCTCCGCCTGCTCCCGGGTTTTGCCCATCAGCTGGGCCATCCGGCGGACGTCGCCGGAGGGATCGCCGGCCAACAGACGCCCATAGCGGCGCAGTTCCGTCAGCAGCCTGTTCCTCTTCAAACCGGCCCGAATCAGCAGCCAAGCCAGCAGCGCCGTCGCCAAGCAGCCGGCGGCCAACAACAGCATTTCCCACCGGAAGGTTCTGCCTATGGAAAGCAAAATACAGGAAACCAGCGCTGTGATTCCATCCAGAATGGCCAGAAATATCCCGAAAAACAACAGAAGGCCCGCGCGGAAGGACAGTTTTCTCTCCCCTTTTTTGTTGTCCATGCTCTCCCTCTGCCTTTCTTAAATCTCCACTTCCACGCCCACCCCCTGACGGCAGGCCTTTTCATAAATCAGCTGGGCCGCGGCCAAATCCTCTACCGCGATGCCCACGGACTCAAACAGGGTGATTTCCTCCGGCCCTTGCCGGCCGGGAACCTGGCCCAGCAAAACCTGCCCCGCTTCGCCTATGATATTTTCCATGGGCAGCAGGCCCTGAGACAGGGGGATGGCAAGATCGCCGCCGTCCCGCAGGGCGGCCTCCCGCTGATCCAGATAGACGCGGCTGCGGCAGACCGCCTGAGCGTCCAGCTCCCGGGCGTTTCCCGCGCAGGCGCCCACGGCGTTGATGTGGGCGCCGGGCTTGAGCCACTCCCCTTGCAGGATGGGCTCTTTGGCCTGGGTGACGGTGCAAACGACGTCCGCCTGCTCCACAGCCTGCCGGGCTTCGGAACAAGCCTGAGCCTCTATGCCGAAGGCTTCTTGGGCCCACTGGCAGCATTGCTCCGCCTTCTCCGGCGTGCGGTTCCAGACCAATACCCGCCGGATGGGCCGGACCTGGCAAATTGCCTGGATATGCAGCCGGCCGATGCGGCCCGCCCCCAAAACGGCCAGGGTCTGGCTGTCCTGCCGGGCCAAAATCCGGGTGGCGGCGGCGCTGGAGGCCGCTGTGCGCACGGCGGTGATGCATTCGGCGTCCACAATGGCCAGCAGAGCGCCGGTGTTGCTGTCAAACAGGGGTACAATGCCCTGATTGGTTCCCTTCGCCCGGGCTTCGGCGCCGGGGAAAACGATGGCTTTGACGCCGCAGATCCCCTGCTGCCGGTTGTCCGCCGCCATCAGGGCAAATTTATTGTCCTTGGGCTGAGGCATCATGCTGCGCTGAAGCATGGAGGTCTGGCCCGCCGAAATATCCCGCAGGGTCTGCTCCATGGCGTCGATACAATCGGCCATGGTCAGCAGCTCCTCCGCCTCTTTTCTGCCGATGATTCTGGTCTTATTCATCTCCTTCGCCTTCCTTCCATTGATATCCGTCCATTTTGACGATTTGGTTGACGCCGTCCAAATAGGCTTTGATGCTGGCCTCGATGATATCGGCGCTGGTTCCCCGGCC
This sequence comes from uncultured Eubacteriales bacterium, assembly GCA_910585875.1. GTDB lineage: Bacteria > Bacillota > Clostridia > Oscillospirales > Butyricicoccaceae > Pseudobutyricicoccus. The sequence goes on from CAJUIK010000013.1 coordinate 8,471, forward strand.
AAGGACCCGGCGGCCCTGCCATTCCAGCTCCACGTCCACCTGGCCTTGAGCGTCCATGCCCCGGCTCATGGAGCGAATTTGGTAGCTGAGCAGCTGGGCGCCGGTCTGCACAATATTTTCAACGGCGTGAAAAGCCGCCTCAATGGGCCCGATGCCAAAGGCCACGTTTTCGATGCCGTCGTCGTTATACGAAAGGCTGACGTTGGCCGTGGCTGAAATATGGGCGCCGGAATTGACCACATAGCCCTGGAGCATCCAGCGATCCCGGCAGTCCTTTCCCCGCGCTCCCCAATCCCCTTCGGGGCTTCTTTGATTGCAATCCATTGTTTCATTTCTCCTTGCTCCAGGCCGCGAAAGGGCCTCAATTCTCTATTTTATCAGATTAAACCATTTCCCGCCGCTTGTCAAGTCGAGCCGGCGGACCTCCCTTTGGGAAAAGCGCCGCCGAGGCATAGCTTCGGCGCGTTCTGCGGAAAACGAAAATTGAACCGCCGGGCCATATCTCCATTCGATCCCTGGAGACACTGCGGCCGTCGAAGAAAATGGACTAAGGCTCTTGACCTCTTGAGCGCAAAATTCTTCAAATTCCGGCGCCAACGCCGAAATTCATCCGTTGCAAACCCCTTGATTATCTGGCCTTGCCGTGATATTCTTGTAATCGGGCCGGAAAAGCCGGTTCAGGAGGACGAAACTATGAAAAAAATCATCATCACCACAGACAGCAACAGCGGCATTTCCCAGGCCGAGGCCGCCCGGCTGGGAATCCATGTGCTGCCCATGCCCTTTTATATCAACGGCCAGCTCTATCTGGAGGATTTGACTCTGTCCCAACCGGAGTTTTACCGGTTTTTAGAGCAAGAGGCCGAAATCTCCACTTCTCAGCCCTCTATCGCCGCCGTGACAGAGCTTTGGGACAAGGCCTTGGAGAGCTGCGACGAAATCGTCCATATCCCCATGTCCAGCGGCTTGAGCAGCTCCTGTGAAACCGCCATGTTCTTGGCCGAATCGGATTATCCCGGCCGGGTCTGGGTTGTGGACAACAAGAGGATTTCCTGGAGCCTGAAGCAATCCGTATTGGAGGCTATGGCTCTGGCCCAACAGGGTACGGAAGGCCAAAAAATCAAAGCTCTGTTGGAGCAATATTCCCTGGAATCCAGCATTTATGTGGCGGTGGACACGCTGAAATATTTGAAAAAAGGGGGCCGTATCACCCCGGCGGCGGCTTCCATCGGCGCGGTCTTCAACATCAAGCCAGTTTTGCAGATCCAAGGCGGCAAGCTGGACGCTTTTGCCAAGGTCCGGGGCATGAAGCAGGCCCGGGCCAAGATGATCGAAGCCGCCCAGGCCGACCTGGCTGGCCGCTTCGCCGGCAGCCCGGTTTATCTGCGGGCCGCCTACACCTGCTCAGAGGAAGACGCTCTGGATTGGAAAAAACAGCTGGAAGAGCAGTTCCCGGGCTATGATATTTATATGGACAGGCTGTCCTTCAGCGTCACCTGCCACACAGGCCCCGGCGCCGTAGCCGTCGTCTGCTGCAAGCAGCTGCCGGAAACCGGATTTTTGGCCTATACCCCCATGGAATAAACCGAAGTCTTGAAAAAAGGAACTCCCCTGCCGGCAAGATCGGCAGGGGACGTCTTTTTTCCGCGTATTTGATTGAAGGGCCTCTTTACGCCGCCCCCAAAGCAAACTCATAGACCAGCGGACTGTCGGGAGAATAACGAAGGTCAAACGAAACCCTTCCCTGGGTAACCCCCAGGGCTTTCAGCGCTTCTCCATCCTCCCTCCATTCGTCGGCCAGCTGCCGGGCCAATTCCTCTAATTTTTGGGCAAAGAGCTGGGAATCCTCGTCGCCGGCCTCCTCAATGCGCGCTTCACACTCCAGCGTCTGAGATCCTTCCGCCGCGCCAAATCGGCTCAGCGTCATATTGGCGTAGGGCAAGCCCTCAAACCGGGCCCCGGCGAATTCCTGCCGGCAAAAAGCGGCGATTTTTTCATAGGCCAGCGTTTGCAGCCGCTGTTCTTCCGGAGAAATAGGCGGGGAGGGGTCGTTTTTCCCCGGAACGCCCACGCTTACCTGACCAATGGAATAGCCAGGATATCCGGTCTCTTTGTCCACAAAAATCAGTTCTGCGGAAACCAGCTTCAACCCATAAGGGCTTTGGCGGATCGTCTGTTGGGCCTCTTCCAGCAGAGATTCCATCGTCTGTTTTTCCTCCCCCTGCACGGCGGAGGGGTCGTAAAACAGCCGGATTGTGGCGGTAATGTTGCGATATTGCCGTTTATCGCCGCCGCTCCACATCAGCAAGGGGTCTTGGGAACAGTCCGCTTCCGCCTGGGTAAAGACCGCGGTTTCCACTCCGGCGCTCCAGGTTTCCAATTCCCCTTTCAGGCCGTCGCAGATTTGCTGGGCCGTGCATTGGTCCAGCAGGGCGTAGAGCTGTTCCTGATATGCCGCCCTCTCTTCTTCCGAGTGGTTCAGCAGATAGTCCATCCGCTCCTCCCCTGTGGGGATGCTGGTCAACGCGGGGGCTTCCTCTTTTTCCTGCCCCTTCCCCTCCGTCTCCTCCTGTTGGGGAGTTTCATACGGTTCGTCGGGAGGATCCCGTTTTTCTTCCTGTTCACAGCCAAAGAGAAACAAGCAAAAAAACGCCGCGAGGCAGACGATCCCTGTGGTTCTTTTCATCAAAATCGCTCCATTCATAAAATTGCAGGCTGTCCCGCATACAATCCATGAAGAAACGGCATGGCCTTGGGCCATGCCGTTTCTTTTTTACCGGCTTTTGCCTCGGCTGGTGACGGGCAGGCGGTCCAGAACCCGCTGTTCCCGCACGAAATAGAAAAAGTCGTTGAGGTTCATAGTGGTGCAGCAGTGGCCGGGAATCAGCCGCACTTTATCGCCGGGCTGCAAGCCGTGGTTCGGGAAGGAGAAAGCGCTGTGTTCCTCGCTGAGGTTGACGGCGGCGCCGGGCAGCTGCGGGCACAGAATCTCCCCATGGTCGGCGCCCATGCACTTGACGCCGGCGTCTGTGACGGCCAAATCGGGCCGGACGCTGACTACAGTGGCCAACATGGTCAGAGAATGCTCAAATTCCAGCCCCATCTGGCCGTAGGCGGCGTCCATAAAGAGATAACTGCCCGCCTGTACCTCGGTATAAACCGTGTCCGGGCCCCGCAGGGCCGCGGTGGCCGTGCTGGCGCCGCTGACTTCTTTCACCGGGATATTTTCTCCCTTCAGGTAATCCAGCAGCTCCCGGAGCCGGGCCTCGATTTTCTCGGATTCCCGGCGGCGGATTTCCCCGTCGGCCTCGTGAGAGAGATGACCGGCATAAGCCTGAATCCCCTCGAACTCCAGATGCGGGCAATCTATAATCTGCCGAGCCAAGGCGGCGAATTCCTCTGGGGTTTCCACGCCGCAGCGGCCCATCCCCACTTCATATTCCACCAGGCAGTGAATCCGGCTGCCAGCCAAGGCGGCCGCCTGCTCCAAGTCCTGGATATTCTGAGCCTGGTCCGCGCACACGGAGATCCGGCAGCCCTTGGCCAGCCAAGCCAGCCGGGCGATCCGGTTCTTTTCCACTACTTGGTTGGCCACCAGGATATCTTCGATCCCCGCCAGGGCCAGGTCCTCCGCCTCGCTGACTTTGGCGCAGCAGATTCCTTTGGCGCCGGCCTCGATCTGCAAATGGGCGACAGCTGTGCTTTTATGGGATTTATAGTGGGGCCGCAGGGCTGCGCCTGATTTTTCCATCAACAGCCGCATCCGCTCCATATTTCGGTCAAACGCATCCCTATCCACCAGCAAAGCAGGGGTTTCCAAACAATCAATCCGCATAAATCGCGCTCCTTTTCTGTTATTTTTGAAAAAACAAACCAAACTCGGCCTTGCAGAAAGGAAAACGGAGCGGCAGGGCCGCCGCTCCGTTTTGCCCGATGGTCTTGGTTTAGTTCTTGGATTTGATGTATTCGTCGATGGACTTGGCGGCCGTCTTGCCGGCGCCCATGGCCAGAATAACGGTAGCCGCGCCTGTAACGGCGTCGCCGCCGGCATAGACGCCCTCGATAGAGGTCTTGCCGGTTTCGTCCGCCTCGATGCAGCCCTTTTTATTGGTCTCCAGGCCGGCGGTGCTCTTCTTCAGGATGGGGTTGGGGGAGGTGCCCAGCGCCATGATGACGCAGTCCAGATCCATCACATAGTTGGAGCCTTCCACCGCGATGGGGCGGCGGCGGCCGGAGGCGTCGGCCTCGCCCAGTTCCATCTTGACGACTTCCATGCCAGTGACCCAGCCCTTGTCGTCGCCCAGGATTTTCACCGGGTTGTTCAGCACTTTGAACTCGATGCCCTCTTCCATAGCGTGGTGGACTTCTTCCTTACGGGCGGGCAGCTCTTCCAAGCCCCGGCGATAGACGATGGAGACGTCGGCGCCCATGCGCTTGGCGCAGCGGGCGGCGTCCATGGCCACGTTGCCGCCGCCCACCACGGCCACCTTCTTGGCGTGGAAGATGGGGGTATCGTGCTTGCCGTCGTAGGCCTTCATCAGGTTGATACGAGTCAGGTATTCGTTGGCGGAGAAGACGCCGTTGAGGTTTTCGCCTTCGATGCCCATAAAGGAGGGCAGGCCGGCGCCTGTGCCGATGAAGACGGCCTCATAGCCCTCTTCCTTCATCAGATCCTCGATGGAGACGGATTTGCCCACCACCACGTTGGTCTGGATCTTGACGCCCATGGCTTCCAGGTTTTCCACTTCCTTGGCCACGATAGCCTTGGGCAGGCGGAACTCGGGAATGCCATAGATCAGAACGCCGCCGGCGGCATGGAAAGCCTCCAGCATGGTGACGTCATAGCCCAGCTGCACCAGGTCGGAGGCGCAGGTCAGGCTGGCGGGGCCGGCGCCCAGCACGGCGACTTTGTGGCCGTTGCTCTCAGCCTTCTTGGGCTTCTCTGTGCTGTGCTCCATGTGCCAATCGGCGCAGAAGCGCTCCAGCCGGCCGATACCCACACTCTCGCCCTTGACGCCCCGGACGCACTTGCCTTCGCACTGGCTCTCCTGGGGGCAGACCCGGCCGCAGATGGCGGGCAGGGTGGACGTCTCGGCGATCTTCTGATAACCCTCTTCAAACTTGCCCTCGGCCACCAGCGCGATAAACTGGGGGATCTGGACGTTGACCGGGCAGCCGGCCACGCAGGGCATATTCTTGCAGTTCAGGCAGCGGCTGGCCTCTTCCTTGGCCATCTCGGCAGTATAGCCCAGAGCCACTTCCTCAAAATTTTTATTTCTGACCTCCGGGGCCTGTTCCGGCATTTTGGTCTTTTCCAAGCTCATATTAGGCATTTTTCATACCCTCCATTCTGCAGGCGTGCTTCTCGCGCGCTGCGGTTTCCTGTTCAAAATACATCCGGGAACGGCGGATTGTCTCGTCAAAGTCCACCTTGTGGCCGTCGAAATCCGGGCCGTCCACGCAGGCGAACTTGGTTTCGCCGTCCACCGTCAGGCGGCAGCCGCCGCACATGCCGGTGCCGTCGATCATGATGGGGTTCATCGATACGATGGTGCGGATGTCAAATTTTTTAGTCAGCAGGCAGACGAACTTCATCATGATCAGCGGGCCGATGGCGATGACGGCGTCATAGTTCTCGCCCTCGTTGATCAGCTGTTCCAGCTTGTTTGTCACTAGGCCCTTTTCGCCGTAGGTGCCGTCGTCCGTCATGCAGAAGAACTTATCGGAGCAGGCTTTCATCTCCTCTTCCAGCATCACGATATCTTTGGAGCGGAAGCCGGCGATCATATGCACCGTGCCGCCCGCCTCGTGAATGGCCTTGGCCTGGGGCCAGGCGATGGCGCAGCCCAGGCCGCCGCCGATGACGGCCACCTTCTTGCCCTTGAATTCCTCTATCTCGGAGGGGTTGCCCAGGGGGCCCACGAAATCGGCGATAGATTCGCCCTCTTTCAGCTCGGCCAGCTCCATGGTCGTGGCGCCGACTGTCTGGAAGATGATTGTGATCACGCCCTTCTGCCGGTCATAACCGGCGATCGTCAGAGGGATGCGTTCGCCAGCTTCGTTGACTCGGAGGATAATGAATTGGCCGGGCAGGCATTTTTTTGCCACCATCGGCGCTTCCACGTCCATCAGAACCACATTGCTGCTCAGGTCTTCCCTACGCAGGATTTTGTACATTCTCAATCACCTCATCTGTATATTTGTAATCTTTTGCCTTGGCCGCGGCGCAGGCCGCGCAGACTCTTTATAAAACCCCGGCCGGCGGCCGCCCGCCTTAGGCTTTACCGTTTGTTCCCATTCCCCCCAGGGCAAAATTTTTTTGATCCTGGGCAAAAAGGTCCCGTCTAAGCGTATCACATTTTTCACCGTTTGTATAGCTTTCTCCACAGGAAAATTGCGCAAATTTGTCGTTTCCCAGGCCGGCCGGGCAAATAATCCCCCCGCCCCTCCCCCTTGCCGTCAAAATCGGGCTGTGGTATACTGTTGAAGCCGCGGCTGCGGCTGTTTTTCTGCCTGAATCGATTTTGAAAGGAAGGGTTTCCAATGGAACAAACCAAAGAAAACAAGATGGGGACAGAGCCCGTTTTGCGGCTGATTATCTCCATGTCTTTGCCGGCTGTTTTCTCCATGCTGGTGCAGTCGCTTTACAACGTTGTGGACAGCTATTTCGTATCCAAAGTCAGTATGGACGCGCTGACCGCCGTCTCGCTGTCCTTCCCGATCCAACAGCTGATCATCGCCATGGCGGTGGGCACGGGGGTTGGCGTCAACTCCCTGGTCTCCCGCCGGCTGGGGGAAAAGCGGCGGCAGGAGGCGGACAGAGCCGCTTCCCACGGCGTGGTGCTGGCCGCCCTCACCTCGCTGCTCTTCGCTGTTTTCGGCCTGTTCTTCGCCGAGAAATTCATCAGCTTGTTCACAGAAAGCGCCGGCGTGACGGCGCTGGGCGGCCAATATCTGTCGGTGGTGAGCCTGTGCAGCTTTGGCGTCTTCATCGAAATCGCCCTGGAAAAGACCTTGCAGGCCACGGGCAACATGATTTATCCCATGCAGTTCATGCTGGTGGGCTGCATAACCAACCTGATCCTGGATCCCATCCTGATTTTTGGCCTGCTGGGCTTCCCGGCCATGGGCGTTTTGGGCGCCGCCATAGCCACGGTGGCCGGCGAGATTTTGTCCATGCTGTATAGCGTGTATATCATTTTCTGCAAAAAGCACGAGGTGCGGGTTTCCCTCAAAGGCTTCCGCTTCGATAAAACCACCCTGCGGGATATTTACGCTGTGGCCGCCCCTTCTATGCTGATGCAATCCATCGGCTCTTTTTTGGTGATGGGCCTCAACCAGATTCTTTCCGCCTTTTCAGAAACCGCCGTGGCGGTGCTGGGGGTTTATTACAAACTGCAATCCTTCGTCTTCATGCCCGTCTTCGGCCTGACTCACGGCCTCTCCCCTATCATGGGGTATAATTACGGCGCCCGCAGCAAAAGCCGGATGATGGCCGCCTTCCGCATCGGCTGTGCCGCGGCCTGCTGCATCATGGCCCTGGGAACGCTGCTGTTTTGGCTGGCGCCGGCCCAGCTCCTGTCCCTCTTTGATGAAACTGGGGAAATGCTGGCCATCGGCGTGCCCGCCTTCCGCACGGTCAGCCTGTGTTTTGTACCGGCGGCTTTCGGTATTCTCTTTTCCACCGTGTTTCAGGCGGTGGGGCAGGGCAAATACAGCCTGTTTATCTCTGTGCTGCGCCAGCTGGCGGTGATTTTGCCGGCGGCCTGGCTGTTTTCCAAGATCGGCCTGCGCTATGTGTGGTTCGCCTTCCCTCTGGCCGAGGCGGTAGCCCTGCTGGTCAGCCTGTTGCTGTTCTCCCGCTTTTACCGGGGCCATATCCGAGATCTGGAGCAGGCGACGCCCCGGGCTTGAGCCGGTTTCGCCCTCCGCGCCTTTGTCAAGCCGATGAAAAACCGGTTAAAAAATTTTCGAGCCCAAACGACGTTTCCCTGTCGGTTCCTGTCTTTCCGCGCCGTTTTTCATCGTCCTCCGTCGATACGCCCCGCATTATGATGGATATATGACGTTGTGCCCCCGTCGACGTTGTGATATTTTAGTCATACAACGGTAAAAAAAGATGAATTTCGTAAAATAATGGAGCGTAACAACTATGGGTAATATCGTCAATGTTTTGCTGGCGGACGACAGCCCGGAGTTCCGGGCCTTGCTGAAAAACGGTTTGGAAAAGAACCCTGCCCTGCGCGTGGCGGGGGCCGCCGGAGACGGCCTGGAGCTGATACAGCTGGCCAACCGCCTGCGCCCCGACGTGATCTTGACGGACACGGTTCTTTCGCGGTTGGACGGCCTCAGCGCCGCGCGCCAAGTTTTATCCGGCTGGCAGGGGCCTCCTCCCGCCGTGGTTTTTCTCTCCTCTTTTTCCAGCGCGCAAACTGCCGCCGAAGCCGCGGCCCTGGGCGCCGCCTATTATCTGATCAAGCCCTATGACACCGCCGCCCTGGCCCAGCGCCTGCTGTCTATCCGCGCGCCGGAGGCCGCCCGGCCCGGCCCCGCCCAGGTCGCCCCCGGCGAGCTGGAGATGCGCGTCACCGAAGTGATCCACCAAATCGGCGTGCCTGCCCACGTAAAGGGGTATCACTATGTGCGGGAAGCCATCTTGATGGCCATCAACGATATGGAGGTGGTGGGCGCCGTCACCAAAGTGCTCTATCCGGCGGTGGCCAAAAAATACAACACCGTCAGCTCCCGGGTGGAGCGGGCCATCCGTCACGCCATCGAAATCGCCTGGGACCGGGGGGATATCGACGTGATCCAAAGCTATTTTGGCTACACGGTGTCCAACCACAAGGGCAAGCCCACCAACAGCGAATTTATTTCTATGATCGCCGATAAGCTGCGGCTGCAATATAAATGCGGCTGATTCGCCTTTCTTTTTCCTCTGTTCGCCGCCCTTTTCCCTAAAATCCCTTCGGATTTCGCCGTCGATTCCCCCTGTTTTCCCCGCTGAATTCCGCTTTGCCTTTCAGCCTTTTATCGGGCTCCGCCTTGCAAAACAGCCTTTTTTGTGGTATGGTAAGCTATACGCGGCGCTCGGCGGCCGGCAGCCCTGAGCCTGTCTGCGCAAAACTTATCAGGAAATGAAGGGAAACCCATGTGGAAATATGTCATGAAGCGGCTGGCAATCCTGCTGCCAGTGCTGTTCGGCGCCACGTTTATCGTCTATCTTCTGTTCTATTTCGCCCCCGGCAACCCGGACCGGTCGGCTGTCCGCCGGGCGGCCACCCCAGAGCAGGCGGAGCTTGTGCGGGAGGCCCGGGGCATGAACGACCCGCTGATTGTGCAATATGGGCGCACAATGAAGGAAACCTTTGAGAAAGGCAGCTTTGTCCGCGTCCAGTTGGGAGTCCGCCTGCCCAAGACCATTAAGCTGACTCTGGCCGCCGGCTTGCTGACCCTGGTGCTCTCGGTGCCTATCGGCGTCTGGGCGGCGGTAAAGCAAAATACCATTTTCGATAACGCCAGTATGCTGGTTTCCTTTTTCGGCGTTTCTATGCCAAATTTCTGGCTGGGTATGATTGTTCTGCTGATTTTCGGCCTGCATCTGGGTTGGTTCCCCACTTCGGGCAGCATGACCTTCAGCAGCCTGATTATGCCCGCTTTCACCCTGGCTTTTGGCAACATGGCCTTCATCTCCCGCATCACCCGGTCCTCCATGCTGGAAACCATCCGGCAGGACTATATCACCACCGCCCGGGCCAAAGGCCAGCCCTATGGGGCGGTGATCCGCCGCCACGCCCTGCGCAACGCGTTGATCCCCATCGTCACCGTCATGGGTCTGCGCCTCTGCGAGGTGTTCTGCGGTTCCATTCTGGTCGAGCTGATTTTCTCCTGGCCCGGCATCGGCCGCCTGCTGGTGGACGCCGTCAACGAACGGGATTTCCCCATGATCCTGGGCTGCGTCGTCACCTTCGCCTTCTGTTTCTCCCTCATCAATCTGGCTGTGGACCTGCTGTATGTGGTCTTCGACCCCCGTATCCGCTCCCAGTTCAGCGGGGAAGCCCGCCGCCGCAAGACCCGGGCCAAACAGCGCCGGCAGGCGTAAACCCATCGGCAGGGCCGATTTCTATCCTTGCAGCATAAAAAGCCGGGCCCTGACGGGCTCGGCTTTTTGCGTCTTTTTCTTATCTCTATTCCTCCGCCCAATGGACCAGTTCAAAGGGCACGTTTCCATTTTTCCCAACGACGACCCCTTTCAGGTCTTTGTGATAGGCTCTGACCACTGTAGTCTGGTAAAGGGGGGCGAAGGCTGTCCAATCGTTCAGGTATTCGGAAAGCTTGACAAAGGTTTCCCTTTGCTCCGCCGGGTCCAGCTGGGTTTTGGCGGTATCGATGAGGAAATCCACCATGGGGTCCTGGACGCGGGCCAGGTTGGCGGCGTTGACAGCGCTGGAATGATATAAGCCGCTGACAAAGGAATACAAATTGCTGGAGGTGTATCCGGCCACGGCCGTAGTGTAATTGCCGCTCATGATGGCGTTGAGGTGGGCGGCGTAATCCATGGATTCGATGTCCATTTTGACGCCGATTTCCGCCAGATTGGCCTGGATCACCTCCGCTGTCCGGCGGGCAGTATCATTGGAAACCACGCAGGTAAAAGACGCTTTCTCCGGGTCTATCCCCGACTGGGCCAAGTATTCCTTAGCTTTTTCCGGGTCATATCCCGCCGCGTTGACATCCGAACTGCCTGCAAAGGCCGGTGAAGCGTGGCTGACTGCCGCTTGGGCCTCGCCGTCGCAGGCCACCGTCACGACAGCGTCCCGGTCGATGGCAGAGCTGACTGCCTTGCGGAAAAGCTTGTTGTCAAAGGGGGCGATTTCGCTGTTCATAGCGAAAAAGTTCAGCCGCGTCCCGTCGTTTTTCTGAACCCGGAGGGTTTCGTCCTCTTCCAAACGGCCGATATCCGCAGCCTCTACTTCCATGACGAAATCCGCCTCGCCAGCCTGAAGGGCGATGGTGCGGGAAGAGCCCTCGGGCACGACCCGCCAGACGATATGTCGGATACTGGGCTGCCGGTCCTGGTCGAAAAACTCCTGGTTTTTCTCAAAGCTCAGTCTGTCCCCTCGGACCCATTCTACAAAACGATAGGGGCCCGTGCCCACAGGGGTTTCATTGAAATCGGCGCCTGCGTCGATCAATTCGCTGGGCAGGACGCACAGGCTGGCCAGGTCGTTGAGGGTCATGGCGTAGGGGCCGTCGGTGACGATCTTCACCGTATAGTCGTCCACAACCTGCACTTCCTTGCAAAAAGAGGTATAATCCCGGGTTGTGGCGAAGGTCTGGGCATATTCCATGGAGGCTTTGACATCTTGGGCGTCCAGGGAGCTGCCGTCGTGGAATTTGACGCCCTGCCGCAGGGTGAACACCCATTCCGTCTCGCCGACGTTTTCATAAGCGGCGGCCAGATCCAGCTGGGGTTCCAAGGTCTCCGGGTCGATGCGGGTCAGCCGGTTGTAAACCAGCGCCGTCATATAGCCGGTAGTCACTGCCTTCTGGTCAAAGGGGTGCAGCGTGGGAGGTTCGCTTTCTGTGGCAATCGTCAGCGTATCCCGCCGCTGGGCAGAGGCCGCGCCCTGGTTTTCCTCCATAGGCTGGCTTTGAGCAGTCCCTTCCTGGGGAGCGGGTTCTTTGGCGCAAGCGGCGAATATGCCCAAAATCGCCATACCCGCCAGAGCCAGCGCTACCGCTTTCCTCATTTTCCCCTGCATGTTCTTCTGCATTTCACATTCGCCTCTTTCTTTGTTTGGTTGGGCCAAGCCCTGACGTTCTGATTTTTCATTATTTTGAACGGTGCATTTAAGATAACATATAAACTCGGAGCCGTCAACTGCTTTATTGAATTTTTTGTTTTTCCCCGCCATCTTTGGTTGGGTTCACAAAAAAGCGGCGGCAAACAGCTTCTTTTTGTCCATATTCACGAGAAAAGCCGCCCTCCCAAAAAAAGCGCAAAAAAACAGCCCCTTTCAGGGGCTGTTTGGCTTTCCGATCCATTTTATATTTATTCCACGGAGACAATATAGGAATAAACTGGCTGTCCTCCTTCAATAAGGGTGATTTCAGCGTTTTTGGCCTCTTTAGAAAATATTTCTTTGACCATGTCGGCCTGCTGGGCGTCGGCGCCCTCTCCATAGAAAATGGTGACAAACCCGCTCTTGCGGCTGCATAGGTCCCGAGCCATCCGGCGGGCCACGTCCTCAAATCTGGGGCTGTTGCACAGTAGCTTCCCCTCCGTCAGGGCCATAAAATCCCCCTGCTTGATGGTCTTTCCGTCGAAATCGCTGTCTCGAGCGGCATAAGTAATCTGTCCGGTGGAAACTTGCTGGGCGGCGGCAATCATGGCGTCCCGGTTCTGTTCGGGGCCGGCGTCCGGGTCAAAGGCCAGCATGGCGGTAACGCCCTGGGTAATCATCTTGGTGGGCAGCACATAGACCAGCTTTTCCGAAAGGTCGGCGGCCTGCTCGGCGGCCATGATGATGTTTTTGTTGTTGGGCAGCACATAGACGATCTCCGACGGAGTGCGGTCAATGGCGTTGAGGATATCCTCGGTGGAGGGGTTCATGGTCTGCCCTCCTTCCACCATGCTGTCCACGCCCAGGTCCTGGAATACAGACAACACGCCCTGGCCGGCGGCCACGGCTACGAAACCGTATTTCCGCTCGGGAGCGGCGATCTGCCGGTTGGCAGGGGTTTTATCCTCGTTGTTTTTGCGGTGGAGCTGCTGCACCATGTTTTCGATTTTCACCGTCAGCAGCTGGCCGAATTTCAAGCCCTCGGCCAGAGCTTTGTCCGGCGTGTCGGTGTGGACGTGGACCTTAACAATCTCGTCGTCCTCCACGGCCACCACGCAGTCGCCGATGCTTTCCAGAAAACGGCGGAATTTGTCCACGCTCTTTTTCTGGTCTTCTCTGGCGGCGATGAATTCTGTGCAATAGGCAAAATTGATCTCGCCCTCGTCAAACTGGGAGAAATCGGCGGCGGCTACCTCGGTTTTGGGCTGCTTGGGCGCCAGGAAAGAGAAAAAGGATTTGGGTTTATCGCCGGTGAGGCTGGCCTGCATATTTTCCAGAATCAACACCCAGCCGTAACCGCCGGCGTCCACCACGCCGGCTTTTTTCAGCACCGGGTTTTGCTCCACTGTCTTTTCCAGGGCCTCCTTGGCGGCGTCCAGCGCGGCGGCCAAGACCTGGCCGGCCTCGTCGCTTTCCCCCGCCTTTTTCACCGCCTGCTCCGCCGCGACCCGGGATACGGTGAGAATCGTGCCCTCGGCGGGCTTCATCACCGCTTTATACGCCGTGTTCACGCCTTCCATCAGGGCTTCGGCAAATTCCTGGGCCGTGGCGCAGGTCAGCTCCTTCAGCCGCTTGCCAAAGCCTCGGAACAGCAGGGAGGTGATGACGCCGGAATTGCCCCGGGCGCCCCGCAGCAGGGCGGAGGAGGCGGTTTCCACCGCTTTGCCCAAGGTGGGCTTATCAAACTTCGCCAGCTCTGCGGCGGCGGCGTTCAGCGTCATGGACATATTGGTGCCGGTGTCGCCGTCTGGCACAGGAAACACGTTGAGCTCGTTGATCTCCTGCTTTTTTTCCTCGATGGCGGCGGCCGCCGCCAGCATCATGTTTTTAAAAGTCTCGCCGTCAATAATCTTAACCAATTTCCTATGCCTCCTGTCAATCGATTCGGATGGAATCGACGCACACGTCGATCCGCCCCACAGGCACGCCGGCCTGCCGCTCCACGTGATATCGGACCTCGCTGATGATGGATTTTCCCACAGCGCAGATATTGACGCCGTGATCCACCGCGATATGGAGTTCCAAATCGATTTTGCCGTCGCTCTCGGTGATTTTGACGCCTTTTGTCATGGCTTCGCGCTTGAGCAGGTAGACAATGCCGTCCTTCACCGACGTGTGGGTCATCCCCTTGACGCCAAAACAGTTGGTGGCCGCAATCCCCGCAATCGAGGCCGCCACCTCCGCCTCCAGCGTCACTGTTCCAAATTCTGTTGTAATATTCATCGTATTGTTTTTGTTTCCCCAAACGCTCCGCGATTGTTCGGGGTCCCCTTTCGATTTGATTGATTTTCGAGCAATCAACCCTCGAAAATCCTTTCGGCGGGTTCCCTGCGCCCCCTCTCCGGCGGGCCCGGCCTGGCCGGCCCTGCGGGACGCCTGTCGGGTTTTCCCGACCGCATTATATCATAGGCTCATGAAAAATGCACGAATATTTTGACTTGCAATCATCTTTTTCAGGGCTTTAAGGCCGGGAGGCCCAATCCTCCACATTGCAATAGGGGTTGCGGTTCGCGCCTTGGACGGGGTTCATCAAGCCCTTGCCTGTGACCACGCAGCCCCGGCCGAAGGCCAAGGGAATAAAGGGCATATCGCCGGAAAACGCGGTGTAAAGGGCCCGTTGGGCGCTGAGAGCCTGCTGGGGCGAGGCTTCCTTCCAAACAGCCAAAGCCGCCGTCACAGTCTGGCTGGGGCCGCCAAAGCACAGGGCGCCGCCGGCCGATATCATCTGGCTAATGTCAAACTGATCGTTGAGGATGGTCTCGCCGTAGAACAGATCGAAGTCGTCCCGAGCCAGGGCCTGGCGGAATTCTTCCTCCGGCAGCTCCACGACGGTAACGGCTATGCCATGGGGCGCCAAGGATTGAGCTAAAATCCGGGCGGCCTGACATTTCATATCGCTGCTCTGGGGGGCCAGCAGCCGCAGCTGGATATTGGCCCCGTCAGGCCCGTTGAGCAGGCCGTCGCCGTCGGTATCCTGACAGCCGGCCCGGGCCAGCAGCTGATCTGGGTCGCCCAACTGGGCGGAAAACTGGGTCCTAGCCGGCGAAACCGGCAGTAGCGCCGGGTCGGCATAGCCGGAAAAAATCTTCTGCGCCAGGGCTTCCCGGTCCAGGGCTGCGGAAATGGCCTGGCGGACCAGGGCGTTTTGCAGGCAGCCGTTGTTTTTGTTGATTCCCAGGTAGTGAAGGTCCGACGTGGAAAAGGTTCCGATGTCAAAATCCCCCCGGATGGCGGCGGAGGCGGCGAAGGGCCGCTCAAAGCAGACCGCGTCCACGCCGCCGGAACCCACCGCATAGGACAGGTCGCTGTCTGGATACAGGACGGAAAGGCGGATTTCCGTCACGCCCAAGGGGCCTCCCCGCCAGTTTTCGTTGGCCAGAAGGCTGGCCTCGCCCTCTGCGGCTTGGAGGCGGTATCGGCCTGTGCCCGGCGGGTTTTGCTGCCCGGCGCCGTTCCGGGGCGTAACCGGCATGGTCAGCAGCCGGGGCAGCTGGCTGTCCGGGCTGGCCAGGCGGATGCGCAGGCTATAGCGGCCTGTGGCCGCGCAGGAGACGATATTCTGGCTCCGAGCGGCAAAGCAAGGGCTCTGTTTGGATTGGTTGATGGAATATTCCACATCCCGGGCGGTGAGCTCGGCGCCGTCATGGAACAAAACCCCTTGTTTGATTTCAAAGGTCCATTGCAGCGGGTCCTGCTGGGCGTAGCTGTCGCACAACAGGTTTTGCAGCTCAAACTCTCCGTCTATCCCAAAGAGCCCTTCGTAAATCAGCGGCAGCAGATAAAAATTGTGCTCGGTTTCCGTCAGATAGGGGTTCAGCGGGTCCGCCGGGTTGTAGGCCAGGGCGACGGAGGTCTTTTGCCCTCGGGGGACGGCGGGTTCCGGCTCTTGTTCCCCCTGGATCTGATCCAAAACGGGCTGATCTTCCGCCGGCGGCGGGTCGATGGAATTGATCTGGCATCCGGCGCACAGAAGCAGGAAAGCCGCCAGGCACAGCCAGGCGGCCAAGCGGCGGCCCATGGCGCTCACCTGTCCAGGGCGATCAGGCCGGCGTGGACGCCTCGCCTGTCCCCCTGCCGCCGGTGGGACCACCAGAGAGCCGGGTCGCCGCAGCAGGTGCATTCGTCGCTGACGGCGATTTGATCCCGGGGAACGCCGGCGGAGAGCAGCCGCCAGAGGTTGAGGCCCTTGGTATCCCAATAGAATTTGTCCCCTTTTGTCCGGCAAAACCCCTCCGCTTCCGGGCCGAAGCGCCCTGTCAGCCGGTCGTAAACGTCTCGGTCGGTTTCAAAGCAATCCTGGCAGATGGAGGGGCCTATGGCGCAGACCAAATCCTCGGGCTGGGTTCCATATTCCGCCCCCATGAGGGAGATCGTCTTTTCGGCCACAGCCAAAGCCGTGCCCCGCCAGCCCGAATGGACGCAGCCCGCCGCGTGGTTCCGCCGGTCGTAAAAGAGCAGCAGCTGGCAGTCTGCGTAAAAACCCATCAGGCAGACGCCGGGCACGTTGGTAATCAGCCCGTCGCTGGGCTGCTTGTTGTCAAAGCCCACCCGAATGCCCGGCGCCCATTGGCGCACTACGTCGATCAGGTCCGTGTGCTCCTGCCGGGTGCGGACGATATCCCCCAGGCCGCAGCCCGCCAAAGCGGCGGCCCGGCGGCAGTTTTCCATGATATGTTCCGGCGGGTCGCCAGCCCGGCGAAAATTCAGGCTTGCAAACTGCCCTTGGCTGACGCCGCCGGTACGGGCGGTATACAGATGCTGGCATCCGGGGCTCTCCAGCAGAGGCTCCGCCCAGCGCACGTCCATGTCCCCCAGGGTTTCCTGGACAAATTCGACCATTTCGGCCATGGCCCTCGCTCCTTTCCCGGCGGCGGCGCCGCCGTTTCCGCAGTTTACCGAACCGTAATCCGCCGCAGGCCGCGGCACAGGCCGGTTTTTTCGTCGATGTCAAAAATCGCCCCCTGGAGGGCGCAGTCCAGCTGGCTGGGCTCAAAACGGGGGCCCAAACCGCCTCGAAAATAGGCCACCGACTGCTCGTATTTGACGCCGATGACCGATTCCATGGCGCCCGTCATGCCGATGTCGGTGACATAGCCCGTCCCCTTGGGGAGGACGTGGTCGTCCGCTGTCTGCACATGGGTATGGGTGCCGTAAACTGCCGAAACCCGGCCGTCCAAAAAATACCCTAGGGCCTTTTTTTCGCTGGTGGTTTCGGCGTGGAAATCCACCAAAATGATATCCGCCTTTTGCTCTTTCAGCAGCCGGTCCGCAGCCTCAAAGGGGTCGGCGGCCCGAAAATCCAGGTTCAGCCGGCCCAACAGGTTGACGACGCAAAGTTCTATTCCGTTCCAATCCGTCTGATAAACCCCCCGGCCGGGCAGCTGGGGCGCCAGGTTCAGCGGCCGGATAATGGGGGCGCCGTCGTCCAGAAAATCGCAGATGGACCGCTGGTCAAACGAGTGGTTGCCCAAGGTGATCAGGTCCGCCCCGGCGTCCAGCATGGCCTGGGCCTGTTTGGGCGTCAACCCCCGGCCCGAGGCGTTTTCCCCGTTGACTATGGCGAAATCGATTTCCTCCAGCCGACGGAGCCCTCGGAGCTTGCGCTCCAGAATGTCCAGCCCGCCTGGGCCGCAGACGTCTCCCACCGCTAAAATACGCATATTCCAGCGCTCCTTTCC
This sequence comes from uncultured Eubacteriales bacterium, assembly GCA_910585875.1. Lineage (GTDB taxonomy): Bacteria > Bacillota > Clostridia > Oscillospirales > Butyricicoccaceae > Pseudobutyricicoccus. The sequence continues at coordinate 25,995 of CAJUIK010000013.1, forward strand.
TTTCAGTTGGCAAAGCGACGGAGCCGCGCCGGCTATTTCAGCAACGTGTTGGTGGCGGCGGCCTTCAGATAGGCGTTGATGAAGCCGTCCAGATCCCCGTCCATGACGGCGCCGATATTGCCGTTTTCAAAGCCGGTGCGGTGGTCCTTGGCCAGGGTATAGGGCATGAAGACGTAGGAGCGGATCTGGCTGCCCCATTCGATTTTCTTCTGTTCGCCCTTGATATCCTCGATTTTATCCAGGTGTTCCCGCTCCTTGATTTCCATCAGCTTGGATTTGAGCATCCGCATGGCCACTTCCCTGTTCTGGTGCTGGCTGCGCTCGTTTTGGCAAGCCACGATGACGCCGGAGGGGATATGGGTGATGCGGATGGCGGATTCCGTCTTGTTGACGTGCTGGCCGCCGGCGCCGCCGGAGCGATAGGTGTCCACCTTCAGATCCTCGGGGCGGATTTCAATATCCACGTCGTCGGTCATCTCGGGCATCACTTCCACGGCGGCGAAGGAGGTGTGCCGCCGGCCCGAGGCGTCGAAGGGGGAAACCCGCACCAGGCGATGGACGCCCATTTCCCCTTTCAGGTATCCAAAGGCGTTTTCCCCCTCGACGAGGATATCCGCGCTTTTGACGCCCGCTTCCTCGCCGCCGATATAATCCAGGATTTTATACCGGAACCCCCGACTTTCGGCCCAATGGGTGTACATCCGGTAGAGCATCCCGGTCCAATCCTGGGCCTCTGTGCCGCCGGCGCCGGCGTGGAAGGACATAATGGCGTTGTTTTTATCGTATTCCCCCTTGAGCAGGGTGGAGAGTTTTTCCTCCTCCAGCATGGCCTGAAAGCGGTCGTAATCCTTCTGCACTTCGGCGTAAAGGCCCTCTTCCCCCTCTTCCAGGGCCATGTCGATCAGTTCCAGGGTATCCTGATAAAGGCCCTCCAGGGTTTCATACCGGGCGGCCTTGTCTTTCAGCTGCTTGATGCGCTGAAGCACCTTCTGAGATTGTTCAGGCTGATCCCAAAATCCGGGGGCGGCGGTTTTTTTCTCCAGCTCCGCCGCTTCTTGAGCGCCTTTTTCCAGATCCAGCGCCCCCCGCAGCTCTGTCAGCTCGTCTTTATTGCCCAGCAGGCTGGTTCTCAGCTCTTCCAATTGTATCATTCCGATAACCTCCCCATTCTAACATCCTTATTATATATGAAAAACGGCGCCGCTGTCTATAACAAGATTTTGATTCTCCCTTGGTCCGCACAAACTGACAAGGGGTTGATCAATCTCCCTTTGACCCCCCGCCGGCGCCGTGCTATAATCAAACCAGAACTTGCGGCGAAAGGGTGAGAGACATCGTTATTTTGATTGCCGGCGCTTCTCATACGGGCAAAACCAACTTGGCCCAACGATTGCTTGAAACCTATCAATATCCCTATTTTTCAATAGACCATCTAAAAATGGGGCTGATCCGGAGCGGAAACAGCCGTTTAACGCCAATGAGCGGGGTCCAGGCCCTGACCGAACTTCTGTGGCCCATTGTGCGGGAGATGGTGAAAACCGCTGTGGAAAATGGGCAAAACTTGATTGTAGAAGGATGCTATATCCCTTTTGATTGGCAAAAGGATTTTGAACCAGACTATCTGTCTCAGATTCGCTACATTTGCCTGATATTCAGCGAACAATACATCCGTTCTCACTTTGAGAATATCAAAAGCTATGCAAACGTGATCGAGCAGAGGCTCGACGATTCGGATTACGACATGGAATCCGCCTTGCGGGACAACGCCCAGGCGCTTGCCCTGTGTCAAAACTATCATACCCGCTATTTGCTCATTGACGATATCTACCCTATTGATTTCGCCATAGACGATTAAAAAATCAGGCCCCCGTCCGGGCCTGATTTTTTTGCCGGCGCGGCGTTATTCGTTTCTGCCGCAGCACTTTTTATATTTCAGACCGCTGCCGCAGGGGCAAAGGTCGTTGCGGCCGGGCTTTTTGCCCTTTCGCACGGGCTGCTTGGGCAGGGTCCCGTCGCCGGAGACGGCCGCAGGCTTCATCAGCTGCTCCCGCTGAGGGGCGTCCTGGCCCGCCACCCGGGCGATAAAGATGGCCCGAGTCGTGTCGTCCTTGATTTCGTCGATCATCTCGTCGAACATATCAAAGCCCTGGCGCTTGTATTCCACAATGGGATCCTGCTGGGCGTAGGCCTGGAGGCCGATGCCCCGGCGCAGCTCGTGCATGGCGTCGATGTGCTCCATCCAGTGGCCGTCCACCACTTTGAGCAGAATCACCCGCTCCAGCTCCCGCATGATCTGGCTGCCCAGCTCCTGCTCCTTGGCCTCGTAACAGGCCATGGCCTTTTGCTCCAGGGTTTCGGCCAGCCCGTTGGGAGTCAGCTGCTCCAGGTCCTCCCGGGTGTAGGACAGCTCGCCGGGCTGGAGGAAGATTTTCTCCCAGCGCTTGACGACCTCTTCGGCCTGCCAGCTGTCCAGATAATCATGCTCTCCCGCCGCCCGGGAAACCGAGCGCTGGATGGAATCCCGAACCATGGCCTGAACGGAGCCCTTCAGATCCTCGCCGTCCAGCACTTTGCGGCGCTGGTCGTAAATCAGCTCCCGCTGGCGGTTCATCACGTCGTCGTAATCCAGCGTATATTTGCGGGATTGGAAATTGCGCCCTTCCACCTTGCTCTGGGCGGATTCAATGGCGTTGGACAGGATTTTCTGGTCGATGGGGGTGTCGTCGTCGATGCCCAGCTTGTCCATCATGCCGGAAATGCGCTCCGAGCCGAACAGCCGCATCAGGTCGTCTTCCAGCGAGAGATAAAACTGGCTTTCTCCCGGGTCCCCCTGGCGGCCGGAACGGCCCCGCAGCTGGTTGTCGATGCGGCGGGATTCATGGCGCTCGGTGCCGATGATGCACAGGCCCCCGGCCTGGCGGACGGTCTCGGCGTCCTGGCGGACGGCCTCCCGGTGCTTCTCCAGGCTTTCGGTATATTGCCGCCGGGCGTCCAAAACAGCCTGATCCTGGGTATCGGCGTAGCCCACGGCCTCGTTGACCACCTCGTCCGGGACCCCGGCCTTCACCAGCGCTTCCCGGGCCATGGCCTCGGGGTTGCCGCCCAGCATGATATCCGTGCCGCGGCCCGCCATGTTGGTGGCGATGGTGACGGCGTAGGGCCGGCCGGCCTGGGCCACGATGGCCGCTTCTTTTTCGTGATATTTGGCGTTAAGCACTTGATGCTTGACGCCCTCCCGCCGCAGCAGCTGGCTGAGCTCTTCGGATTTTTCGATGGAGACTGTGCCCACCAGCACGGGCTGCCCCTTCTGATTGCACGCCACAATCTTCTGAATCACCGCCCGGAATTTTCCCTTTTCCGATTTGTACACCACGTCGGGCAAGTCTTTGCGGATCAGAGGCTTGTTGGTGGGGATTTCAATGACGTCCAGCTTGTAAATCTGGCGGAATTCATCCTCCTCGGTGAGGGCGGTGCCCGTCATGCCCGATAGCTTTTCATACAGGCGGAAGAAATTTTGGAAGGTGATGGTGGCCAAGGTCTTGCTCTCCCGCAGCACGGCGACGCCCTCTTTGGCCTCGATGGCCTGGTGCAGTCCCTCGTTATACCGCCGACCGAACATCAGACGGCCGGTGAACTCGTCCACAATGATGATCTGCCCTTCCCGGACGACGTAGTCCACATCCCGCTTCATGCAGCCGTGGGCCTTGATCGCCTGGTTGATATGGTGCAGCAGGGTGGTGTTTTCCGGATCCGTCAGGTTTTCCACATTGAAATATTTTTCCGCCTTTGTCACGCCCCGGGGAGTGATGGTGGCGGTTTTGCCCTTTTCGTCGATGATATAATCGGCTTCGATGTCGTCCTGGCTCTCTTTGGCGTCCACTTCCACCATTTTCAAAGGCGCCAGGGTGCGGACAAAGACGTCCGCCTGCTTATAGAGGTCGGTGCTCTTGTCCCCCTGGCCGGAGATAATCAGCGGCGTCCGCGCCTCGTCAATCAAAATGGAGTCCACCTCGTCCACAATAGCGAAGACATGGCCCCGCTGGACCATCTCCCGCTTGTAGATGGCCATATTGTCCCGCAGATAGTCAAAGCCCAGCTCGTTGTTGGTGCCGTATGTGATATCGCAGGCATAGGCGGCCCGGCGCTGGTCGTTGTTCATATCGTGCACGATGGCGCCGCAGCTCAGCCCCAGCCAGCGATAGACCTTGCCCATCCAGTCGCAGTCGCGCTTGACCAGATAGTCGTTGACCGTCACGATATGGACGCCCCGGCCCGTCAGGGCGTTGAGATAGGCGGGCATGGTAGTCACCAGCGTTTTGCCTTCGCCGGTCTTCATCTCGGCGATGCGGCCCTGGTGGAGCACGATGCCGCCGATGATCTGCACCCGGTATGGCTTCATGCCCAAGACCCGCCAGGCCGCCTCCCGGCAGGCGGCAAAGGCCTCGGGCAGCAGCTGGTCCAGAGTCTCCCCCTTCTGATACCGGGCCTTCAGCTCCGGGGTTTTGTCTTTCAGCTGCTGGTCGCTCAAGGCGGCGTATTCCGCCTCCAGCGCTTCCACAGCCTTGACCATCGGCTCTATTTTTTTGATTTCTTTGGTGCTGGAATCGCCGAACAGGCGCTTGAGAAACGAATTTGCCATTGAGCGTTCACCTACTATATAAATTTATGTCTTGTCTCAATCAAGGGGCGGAACCCGCCTGCCCAGGCAGACTGGCCGCCGATATTCTATCATAGTATACCACGTTTGAAAAGGCAAGGTATGAAAAGATTGTAAAGAGCAAAAAGAAACCCGCTTTTCCCGCCGGCCCTTGGGCAGAATCGCCAAAATTTCCGCTCAAATATTGTATGGACCGTCCATTGTAATTTTTCCAATTTCGTGGTATCATGTTTCAAAATTCGGAAGACGCGAAGGGGATCTTGGCCGAAGCGGGGCCTTTGCAGCAAACCGCCGCGCCGGATTTCCCGCTTGGTCATTTCCACTCAGAGCGATCAACCCAAGAAAGGGCAAAGAAAGGAGGCGCCAAGATGAAAACAGAGCGTCGGGACAAGCTGCGCGCTCTCTTCAACGGGCTGGCGGTTTTGGCGGTCTTCTGTCTGGCGGCGCAGTTTGCATATTCCTTGCTGACCGACCTGACAGAAAAACCTCCGACGGTTTTCCCCCGGAACCGGCTGGTCTGGCAGGACATTCAAGCCGAAGTCGTTTTGGACCTGCCCGCCGACCTATACCGGCAGGGAGGCGAACTCCAGACCGAAATCCCGATTTATCAGGGCAAGGACTGTTCCTTTACGCTGTCTTCCATCCAGCAGCAGCCCTCGGGCCGGTATCTGGTCTTTTTTGACGTGACCAACAGCCCGTCGGCCGGCAAGGCTCTGACGCTGGGGCGGATGGAATATCAGCCCGACGGGTCTCTGCTCTGGCGGCGGGCGGACCCTCCCGAAGCGCTGCTGGGCGAGGACTGGGTTCCCTGTACCTGGCGCTCCTATCCCGGCCTTCCCGACCAAGCTCATGCGCAATACAGCGTGACGCTGGACAATGCCCGCTCCGATCTGAAGCTGTGGCAGACGCAGACAGCCGCCGGCCAGATCCGCCTGCGCTTCCCCGGCCTGACTCTAAACTGCCTGGAAAAATGACCGCGAGCCCTGGGTTCGCGCGGATTTCGCCGCCCTGTCCGCCTGGCTGATTTGCATAGCGCCGCCGCATTCTGACTCTCAACATAAACGGCCCGCCTTTTGAATAAGGCGGGCCGTTTTATCAGGCGCTGATGTTTCAATATAGATTTTTTCCAAAGGCATAGGCTTTTTCCAGCCAATCTGTTTTGTCAATTTCTGGTTTGCCGTTGCTGCCGCCGCAGCCGCCGGCCAGCAGCGTCCCTCTGTCGCGGAAACCGATATAGCGAACCAGAGCGAAGCGATAATAGGCCGCGGCCTGTTCAAAAGTCCAAAACAGGTTGTCCGCCGCAGTCATCAACAGAGCGCAGTCCTTGGCTGGATATCGCTCATACCGGCCCAAGGGAGGGTTGAGATCCGGTTTTGCAATACAGTAAAACCGCTCGATAAAGGCTTTCAGCCGTGCGGAAATGGTCCAAAAATACAGAGGCGAAGCCAATACCAGGCAGTCCGCCGCTTGGATTTTGGGAATCATCTCATGAAAGGCGTCCTTTTGCACACAGGGTTTGCCATAGCGGCAGGCGTTGCATCCCAGACAGCCCTTGACCTCCTGGCGGACCAGGGAGATGGTTTCTGTTTTATGTCCCGCCGCTTCCGCCCCTTTGATAAAAGCCTCGATCAGCCGCTCGGTATTGCCCCTAGGCCGGCCGCCGCCTTGGATAATCAAAATCTTTTTCATTCCCGCTCCCCCGTCCCCCTGTTTTTCAGCCCCAGAGGATAATACAGGTTAAAATCCGCCCCTTGATATCGGGCGATTTGGTTCCAATCCGCCTGGCCATAGCGGGCGATGAAATCCGATTGCACAGCCTGACAGATCTCTCGGCCGGGTAGGCCGAAAATGGCCTCGATTACCTGGGACATCGAATAAAACTGATTGGCCAGCAGATAGGGAAACGGCGGCGCGTCGGGCATCCGCGCCCCAATATCCGTCTCCGCCGGGCAGCCTGGGTTGGGCGAGCGGTGCAGGCAGACGTCCGCGTCGTATAACGTGGACTCCACCCAATAGGGAATGTCCGGGTTGAAACTGCGGACGTTCATGCTGTCGATATGTTTGCAAAAAAACTGCTCCACCTGCTCCGGAGAATCCAGTTGGCGGAACAGCCGATGAGTCGTGCAATCGTAAATCCGGCCTTCATAAAGCTCCGGAGAAAGATCCCGCTCCGAGCGGCCCGGGCCGTCCTCCCGCTTCATCTCCTCGGTGGATACGACCTCCCGGTATTTCTGATAATGCTCAAAATCCAGCGGCGCGCCGTCCCGCACAGCCCGCTGGGCCGCCCGGCTGCCCCGCTGAAATACATATTGGTGAAAGGCCGTGGTCAGCGCCCCCATAGTCTGCCGCTCTGAAAACCGTTCTCTCAACCGGCGGTAAAACCGGTCGACGAAATAAGCCTGCATATTGGTGGAAAAAGCCATCCTACCATCCCCTTTGGTCTGAAATTTCTGGCTTTATCTTACCACAAGCCGCCAAAGGGCTTCTATATCAAATGATACAGTAAGCTGATCCGTTCCCCGCCTTGTCTTTGGGGCGATCCGATTTTGTCTCGTCAGGCGTCGAGTTCGTATTTTATCAGCCCATGCTTCGTACAGTATAGATAGAGGCTCGCCCCGCCTCGCAGATTGGGAAATCGAAAGGCGGGGCTTTGCTCCGGGTACAGCCGACGAAGCCAAACGCGGTCGTCGTTCACACACGCGGCAAACAGGAGATAATGCTCCCTCCGCATTTCATGCTCTATGGCGGCGTAATACTCGTCTTCCACTTCCTCCACGCTCAAGGCGTGGCCGGGGACGGCCGCGGCCGGACGCAGCGGCTCCAGCCGCCGCCCGCAGCAGGCGATCGAGGCGGCGCTCGTGCTGGTGAGAATATTGCCGCAGGACGGGCAGACATAAAACTGTATCCGGTCTATTTTCCCAATATCGGGCCGGTTGGGCTTTAGCTCCCCCTGAAGCAGCTTGAGAATATCCGCCCCCAGGACGTCGGAAAGGTCTTTCCATAGGGACGCGTCGGGGCACCCCAAACCCCGCTCCCATTTTGAGACGGTTTTATTGCTGATGTTGAGCTGGTCGGCGACCTGTTTCTGCGTCAGGCCTTTTTCTGCGCGGAGCTGCAAAATCAATTTTCCAACCTTCATGCAATCCATCGGCGAGCCTCCTTTCGGCTATAAATATCGCGCAATCGCTTGAACCAAACGCAGGGGCAGCTGCTTGAGGTCGCTGATATCGATAAACCGCTCCCGACCATAAATCTCGCAAATCGCCTCCCGATCCTGCCCGATGGCGGCGGCCAGGAAAACCACGCCCTTGCGGCCATATTCCCTGAAGAGTCGCTTCATATCTTCCGCCGCCGCGCTGCCGGAATACTCTGGCGCGGCCTTCGGCTGGCCGTCGCTGAGGCTGATCAGCAGCTTTGCGGCCTGCGGCGCTTTCGCCAGCTTTTCAGAAAGCACCCGAAGCGCCATCCCGTCCCGGTTGTTGCTGAGCCCCCGCATGGACATGATGGCGCCCTTGTCGTTCAGCGAAGGCTCTTCCCAGTCCAGATAGGCGTACATCGACATTCTCTCCCGCGGGGAGCGATCGGCAGTATCGCCATAGATCAACGTTGGAATCCCGCAGGCTTCGCAAAATTCGCAGACGGCGACGGCCGCTTCCTTGGCCGCTTCCAGCCGCCCAAAGGCGTTCATCGAAGCGGATTGGTCGATTCGCAGCGCGACGGCCAGCGAGGGATTTTCGTTGGGCGGATTCTTTTTTGAAAAGTATCGGAAATCAGGGGTCGCGGTCTTTTCAGCGTGGAACCGGGAGCCATAGACGCGGTTCTTTGCAAACTCCTCAGAAATTTCGTGTTTCAGCAGAGGCTCGGTTTTTCTCGTCAGCTCTCGGATCACGGGCATGAGCGCGGAGGCGGTCTTCTGATATTCCCGCCGCTGCTCCAGAGTGGATTCCGGGCGATGGACGACCATGCCCGCTTTCTCATGGACGGAGCCTTTTACCGCCTCCCGTGCCTCCTGATTCAGCCGCTTGCGAAGGGATTGCTTTTGTTCCTCCAACCGCGCTTGTTCCTCTGGGGATACTTCATGACACATCGGGGTTCCGCCGTCGCCGGTATCCGCGCTGTGGGTTTCAAGGGCGTCGTCTGACGGGTCGGCGGCGCGGCCCTCGCTGTCGGCGGTCTTTTTTAAGCTCGCTGCGGGAGGGGCGTCGGGGGGCGCCGCCTGAAACCCCTCGTCGGAGCCGTCCGCGCGGAGTTCCAGCTCTTCGCCATTGCTCTGGCTCCGGCGTCCTTCGATCTCCCCAAGAGCCTCTTTCAGCCCCGATTGGGCCAGCGCCTGCTCTAAAATGGAGATCTCATCCGGGTCGGTGGTCATTTTATAGAGAACCTTGTGATAGAGAGATTCCGCGGCGTTTGCCCCTTGAGAAATGGCGTCGACCCAGAAAAAGTACGATCTCATTCCGGCCACGCCTTTGACGGCGTTCGCTTTGGCGGTCTGGTCCAGCAGGATGATAACCTCCGCGCAGACGCGCAGCGTCTCTGCGTCGCGGAAGCCCGTCTTTCTTGTGGCTCGCTCCATCATCGCTTCAATAGGAGGCAAATCCATCTTTTCCGTATGCTGCGCTCGGTCGCGCAGGGCTTCGTTCAGAGGGCGGCACCCGTTATATCCCCGATTGGTCGTGATAACCGCGATAAAATCCGGGTGGCGGCGGACGACGCGGTCAGGCAGGTTGACGCTGCCTTCCGGCTCCAACGCAGAGTTGAGCGCCATCAGGACGGCCGCGTCCCGGATCACCGTCGGCTCCTGGATTTCCAAAAGCCAGCCGTTTTCGTAGGCCCGCACGATTTCAGAGGGATAATATTGATATTCCACGCCGCCTCCCCGGCCGCCCTCTTCAGGCAGAACCGGCAAAATCGCCCCCAACACGTCGGATTTATCCATATCGGCAAAGCATGTTACTTTGGTATAAGGGAGCCCGAACTCAGCGGACAGCGCCTTCGCCAGCTGGGTTTTGCCGGAACCAGCGTCGCCCTCCAGCAGGATCGTGGAGATTTTCATTTCCCCCCGGTTCCAGTTGCGCTTGACGGCTTCGCAGACGCGCCGCTCCGCCTCGCTTTCCACATGAGAGGCGGGCTTTTGCCAGACAAGGGCCTTTTCATCTTCTGTCAGCTGTCTGGCGGGCGACAGAAGATACTTCGATTCCATGTTCAATAACACTCCAATTCTTTGAGGATTCTAACCAGCGTTCTAAGCCGTTCGCCCGTCAGCTCTCCCAGGTCGTTCAGCGCCTGAGAAAAGCTTTGGATATCTTGCGCGATATGGGGGTTTTCCACGCAGACCGCCACGGACAGCGCGTCCCCCTGCAAGCCAATCCGCTCGACGGTGGGATTCTCCGGGTCGTACAGCAGCGGCAGCCGGTAGGCCTCCCTGAAGTACAGCAGCGCGCGGCTGAGGACGATCATCAAATCGAAAACCTGATGGATGGGGAGTTCGGCGCTTATTGCCAAGCCGCCGTCCTCCTGGGCCGTCCACAGCTGCGCCGCGATCTGCATGGCTTGATTTTCTGTTCGGACGGGAGCGCCCAGCGTCAGCCGCTTGACGTCAGAACGGTAGGCGCTGCGGCCGTCCACGCGGTCATAGCCTTCCGCGGTTATAATGGTTTTTTCGTTCATTTCCAAAGCCTCCTCGCTTTTGTGTTTTCCAGCAGGCAACTCTCGCAAAGCGCTTCCAGCTCTTCCTCGTGATCCTCTTTGGGATCTTCATATTCCAGGCGTTTCACAACCTGAAATTCAAAGGCGCCCTCGCCATATTGCTTCCAAAGCTCTTGCAGCCGCTTGTTCGGGCAGTTTCCGGCGGAGAGCTGGAAACGGATGCGGTTCCATTTCGCGGGAATATCTGCCGCGCTCGTCAAAAATGCTTCGTCCGTTATGCCGCACCGGAGGGAAATGACGCCCATTTCCGGGCGGCGGTCATGATACGCCGCCAGCAGTTCTTTTTTCCTTTTTGTATCCATTTGTCTCGCCTCCAGCCACATTCTATCGTATCCAATCTGCGAAGGCAATCCACGCTCCGTAGACCTGCGCCATTGGAATTGCTGAACACAGGTTTTTTCTGCATATTATTGACACGATTGGGGGCCCCATGGTATTATGACGCTGATTTTTCTGATTTTTTTAGTAACGCTGCGGAAATAACATGGTGAAACAACGCTTTCCCGAAAAGCGCCTCTGGATTGGAGAATCCGCCGCGGCAACCATAAACCGGGAATTGATCGATATGGAGGACGGGCAAATGGACTATTCAGGAGGACTTTTCGAGCAGACTGGGAAGAGCGCCAGGGCCTATGAGCGGTCCAACGGCATTCAAAGCGTTCAGAATCTGGAGGCCGTCATCAACGAGGGCCTTCGCGTCGCCCTGCTGG
>CAJUIK010000014.1:0-32632 GCA_910585875.1 uncultured Eubacteriales bacterium
CCGCAGACGAGACGCGCATAGAGGCGCGGAGAAATTTCCGGCCGGCAAATCGGCAAAACTCTATTTCAGTCAAAAGGGCGGGAATTGGATGAAAGCGGGAAACGGAAGATGAAAAAACTGGCGGTTGGGATTTTGGCCCATGTGGACGCGGGCAAGACCACGCTGTCCGAAGGGATGCTCTATTGCGGCGGCCGGCTGAAAAAGCTGGGCCGGGTGGATCATCAAAACGCCTTTCTGGATACGGACTCCCAGGAGCGGGAGCGGGGCATCACCATTTTTTCCAAGCAGGCTGTTCTGCCGCTGAAGGAGATCGAAATCACCCTGCTGGACACTCCGGGCCATGTGGATTTTTCCAGCGAGATGGAGCGGGCGCTTCAGGTGATGGACTGCGCCGTTTTGGTGGTCAGCGGCGCCGACGGCGTCCAGGCCCATACCCACACGCTCTGGCGGCTGCTGCGCCGGTATCAGATCCCCGTCTTTTTATTTGTCAATAAGATGGATCTGGCGCCTGACCGCCGGGCCCAGCTTTTGGAGGAGCTGCGCCGGCTGCTGAACCCGGCCTGCGTGGATTTTGGGCCGGATCCGGCGGAGGACTGGATGGAAAGCGCGGCCCTGTGCAGCGAAGAAGCCATGGAGGAATATCTGGAGCGGGGGGAGACGAGCTTGGGGCGTATGCGGGAGATGATCGCCCAGCGGCGGCTGTTCCCCTGTTATTTTGGCTCCGCCCTGCGGCTGGAGGGGGTGGAAGAGCTGCTGCAAGGGCTGGAAACTTACGCCCAGCCCCCGGTTTATCCGGAGGAATTCGCCGCCAAGGTCTATAAAATCGCCCGAGATCCCCAGGGCGCCCGGCTGACTTACATGAAAATCACCGGCGGCGTCCTGCGGGTCAAGGATCTGCTGGCCGGCGGCCAGGGAGATAATCAATGGAAGGAAAAGGCGGAACAGATTCGGGTCTATTCCGGCGCCAAATACCAGGCTGTGGAGGCGGCGGAAGCGGGCTGCCTGTGCGCCGTCGTGGGCCTGAGCCGCACCCAGGCGGGGCAGGGGCTGGGCGGCGAGGCGGCGGCCGCCTCGCCTTTGCTGGAGCCGGCTTTGGCCTATCAGGCGATTTTGCCTCCGGGCTGCGACCCCATGGTCGCGCTGCGCCAGCTGCGGCAGCTAGAGGAAGAAGACCCCCTGCTGCGGCTGGTGTGGAACGAGCGGCTGCGGCAGATTCATATCCAGCTGATGGGCCAGGTGCAGCTGGAGATTTTGCAGCGGCTGGCCCAGGAGCGTTTTGGCCTGGCCCTGGAGTTCGGCCCCGGCGCCGTGGTCTACCGGGAAACCATTGAAAATACGGCGGAGGGAGTGGGGCATTTTGAGCCCCTGCGCCATTATGCCGAAATCCACCTGCTGCTGGAGCCGGCGGAGCGGGGCTCGGGCCTGCAATTTGACGCAAACTGCCCCGAGGAACTGTTGGATCGGGGGTGGCAGCGCCAAGCCCTGAGCCATCTGGAGGAAAAGGTTCATCTGGGCGTGCTGACGGGATCGCCTATCACAGATATGAAAATCACCTTGGTAGGCGGCCGGACCAGCGTCAAGCACACCGAGGGGGGCGACCTGCGCCAGGCCGTCTATCGCGCGGTGCGCCAGGGGCTGATGCAGGCTAAAAGCCTGCTGCTGGAGCCCTGGTATGAATTCCGGCTGGAGCTGCCCGCCGCCAATCTGGGCCGGGCCATGGCGGACATTCAGCAGATGGGAGGCCGGTTTGACCCGCCGGAAGGCGCGGGAGAGCGGTCCCTGCTGACCGGCTTGGCGCCTGCCGCCGGCATGGGGGATTACGCCCGCCAGGCGGCGGCCTATTCCAAGGGGGAAGCCCGGCTTTCCTATAGCTTAAAGGGCTATCTGCCCTGCCATAATCAGGAGGAGGCCATAGAACAGGCCGGCTACGACCCGGAGCGGGATTTGGAAAACCCGGTGGATTCGGTGTTCTGCGCTCACGGCGCCGGTTTTACCGTCAAATGGAATCAAGTGGCGGACTATATGCACGTGGAAAGCTGCCTGGGCAGAGAACAGGCGCCGGAAGAGGCGGAGGAGGAGACCAAACAGCCAATCCCGCCGGCCCCGCGGCGCTATTCGGGTACGCTGGAAGAGGACAAGGAGCTGATGGCCATCTATGAACGGACCTACGGCCCCATCCGCCGGAGGGACTTTGAACAGACCCCCAAAACCAGGCGGGAAAAACCGGAAGAAGCCCCGGCGGAACCCGTTCCCCGCCTGCGGGAGAGGATCGACCCCAACCGGAAGGAATTTCTGCTGGTGGACGGCTATAACATCATTTTCGCCTGGGACGAGCTGAAAGAAACGGCCCAACACAGCCTGGACGCCGCCCGCCAGCTGCTGATGGACCTGCTGAGCAATTATCAGGGCTATCGAAACTGTCAGGTGATTCTGGTGTTTGACGCCTATAAGGTGCCCCGCAATGTGGGGGAAGTGAGCAAATACCACAACATCTACGTGGTTTATACCAAAGAGGCGGAGACGGCGGACGCCTATATTGAAAAAGCCACCTATACCATCGCCCGGCAGCATAAAGTGCGGGTGGCCACGTCAGACAGCTTGGAGCAGGTCATTATCCTGGGCCACGGCGCTCTGCGCATTTCGGCGGCGGAACTCAAGGCCGAAGTGGCCCAGGTCAAGGGCCAGATCAACGACATTTTGGCGAAGTCCCGCCGCTCGAAAGGCGCCAAGGAGCTGAAAACCGCCCTGGAAAAAGCGGCCGCCGGCGCCGACCGGCGGGAGCCCCGTTAGCGCGGCCAGGCCAGGGGCCTCTCTTGCCGCGGCATAAAAAAAGACGGCGCGCAGAATGCCGCCGTTCAATGGAAAAACAATCATAAAAAAACCGCCAAAGCGGCGTCGTTTGCCCGGGAGGGGAGGCCGGCTCTATTTCTGACTGACGTAGGGCGTCTCATCCGCAAAGATGAAATCGTCCAGGTCGCCCAGAATAGCGGCCTCGTTCTTTTTTACGCTTTGATTCATGCCGTCCTCCTTTCCCTCAATGAGATCTTCTACAGTATATCACAATCAGATCCCTTTTGCAAGTTTTCGTTCGGTTTTAGGGCGCGTATAAAATAGTATATGCCTTTTCTTCTGCGAATGTCCGCGAAATTGGGCTGTTTCTTCCGCTGGCGCGAGGGGAAAAAATCAGGTATAATGGTGGACGTCGCCCAGAGGGCGGCAAGACGGAAGACGAGGAGAAATGCGCATGAGGCAAAAACTGGCCTGCTTTTGTGAATGGACTTTGCTGGGCAGTCTGGCGGCTATGGCGGTTTTCGCGGTTTTGCCAGGGTATCTGATGGATTTGGAAGATCGGTTGGTTTTGGCCGCGGTTCAAATCGGGGCGGCTCTGCTGGCCGCTTTGGGCCGGGGAAAGGACAGGCGGGGTAACGTTCGGCGAACCGCCCGGCTGCTGTTGGCAATTTATCTGACTCACCTGATTGGGCTGCTGTTTTTTGACGGGGCTTTCGGCCGCCATCGCTCTTTTGGGCTGGAAAACTGGCGGCTGCGCACCAATTTGCGCCCTTTCGCCACTGTCGCCGTCTATTGGAATGGGATGCGCCGAGGCTGGGTGAGCAAGAGCGCCGCCGCCGTCAACTTGCTGGGCAATTTGCTGGCCCTGGCGCCTTTTGGGGCTTTGCTGCCCTTTGTTTCGGATAAAATGAAAAAAACCGCGCCCAGCCTGGCGCTGGGCGCGGTTTCTATTCTATTGATTGAGACGACGCAGCTGCTGGCCGGTTGCGGCAGCTGCGATATCGACGATTTCATCCTGAATTTCGCCGGTTTCGCCGCCGCTCGCCTGGCCGTCCGGCCGCTGGTACAGAAGCTGAATGAGGCGAAGCTGGGGCGGTCAAAGCCGGGCTAAGCCTTTTGCGGCTGGGCGGGGGAGCCCTGCGTCACGCGGTCGATGACGCGCTTTTTCTGGAAAATCCCCATGCTCAGCAGGATGCGGACAATCTGGTCCAGGGCGATGGCGATCCACACAACGGAGATATCCCAGCCCAGCAGCTTGCCGAAAACGACGGAGATGGGCACGCGGACGCACCAGATGCCCACAAAGGAAATGATCATAGGCACATTGCGGTATCCGGCGGAGCGGATCGTGCCGTTGTAAACCTTGGCCAGGTCTTGGGGGATCTGGGCGAAGCCCATGATGAAGACATAGACCCTGCCGATGGCCTGAATTTCCGGCTTATCGGTGAGCAGCGTCATAAATCCGCCGGCAAAGGTGAACAGGGCCACGCTGGCCGCCAGGCCGGTGAAGAAGGAGAATTTGCGCATTTGCTTGAAGTAAGCGCGGTAAAGCTGGTCGTCCCCCATGCCGATGGCTCGAGCGGCCAGGGAGGTGGAGGCGGTGACAAAGCCGATACCCGGCATTTCACAGATCATCTCGGCCTGGAGCCCCAGGTTGTAGGCGGCGAAGGCGGCGCTGCCATAGCCCAGAATCACGTTGCTGAGCACAATGGCGGAAAGCTGCCAGAAGACGTTTTCACAGGCGGCTGGAACGCCGGTTTTATAGACCTCTTTGAGGATGGGCTTATCCAAAGAAAAGAAGGGCTGATTGTGGTGCTCGTGGCCGAAGTAGCCGTGGCGGGCATAGAGCAGGGCCAGGCCGGTAAGCGCGCCGGTCATCCAGGAAACCACCGTGCTGACGGCGGCGCCCACCAGACCCAGAGCGGGCAAGGGGCCGGGGCCGAAAATCAGCAGATAGCCCAACACGATGTTGACGCCGTTCATCAGAAAAGCCAGATACATAGGGGTCTTGGTGTTGCCGTGGCCGTTGAACGCGGCGGCGTTGACGCTGGAAAGAGCCATAAAGGGCACGGCGAAAATGGCGATGCGGGCGAAGCGGAAGGCCGCCTGCAAAAGGGCCGCGTCCTGGGTGAACAGATGCAGGATGGGGTCCATGAAAATCAAGGTCAGGACCACGCAGCCGAAAGCGGCGGGCAGAGCAGTGATATAAACCTGCTCTATCGTCCGGCGGCACAGGTGGAATTTCTGCTGGCCATACCGCAGGGCCACGATGACGGTGGCGCCGATGCCGACCCCCTTGAACAGCGCCCAAAAGGTGTTGGTAATCCGGTTGCCGATGCCCTGGGCGGAGATATCGTCGGCCAGCAGCCGCCCAATCATGGCGGTGGTCACCAGTCCGGCAGACATCTGCAAGACGTTTTCAATGATGATGGGCAGCACCATCTTGAAAATATCCCGGTTGACTTTCTTTTTGTCCATACCTGTGATTCCTCCCCGAAAAATGGATTCGCCGCGCCGACGGCAGGCGCCCTGCCGCAGAATGGAAACCGCCCTGCCCCCGGCAGAATTGGAGCGGAGACAAGGACGCGGATTCATCTTATCATAGCGGCGGGAAAGCCGCAAGAGGCGGCGGAGATTTCCCTGCCTTTGCCGGAAAATTCGTCAATTTTGCCAAAGGCTTTTGTGTAATCATACCCGCCGGCCAAAATAGCGGGAGAAAGGACGGTTTCTATGATTATTTGGCTCAACGGCGCCTTTGGGGCGGGAAAAACCACAGTCGCGGCGGAGCTTTGCCGCCGCCTGCCCGGCGCTTTTTGCTATGACCCGGAAAACGCCGGCTATTTTCTGCGGCGCAACACGCCGCTCTGCTGCCATACGCCGGATTTCCAAGACACCCTTCTATGGCGGCAAATCAACCGGCAGGTCTTGTCCATGATGTGCCGGCAGTATCCGGGCCCCGTTGTGGCGCCGATGACAATCGTCAACCGCCAATATTGGGAAGAAATCGCCGGCGGTTTGGCGGAGGAGGGGATTCAGACCGAGCATATCATCCTGGAGGCCGACCGGCAGACGGTGATCGAACGGTTGAAAAAACGCAGTCTGGGGATGCTCCGCAGGGAGCAATTTGCCTTGGAGGCTCTGGATCGCTGCCTGGCCGCCTTTGCGCAAATGCCGAAGGCCCGCAAAATCCAGACCAAAGACAAGTCTCCCGGCCAAATTGCGGAGGAAATCGCCGCTCTCTGCGGCCTGGAGCTGCCGCCGGACCGGCGCGGCGGCCTGAGGAAGGGGCTAGATCAGGCGAAAACATGGCTGAACCGCATCAGAATGGGGGGATAAGCGATGGAGAGAGAACAGAGAAAGCCCTTTTCCCTGCGGCGGGCGGCGCCGGCAGATTGGGACTTTTGGCGGGGGATAGAGCCCCATTGCCCGGCGGTGCAGTTTGAGGAAAAAGCCCGAAGCGGCCGAGCCTTTTTCATTTGCCTGGGCCGGGAGCCTGTGGGTCTGCTGGATTTTACTCTGCTTTGGGACAAGCTGCCCTTTTTGAACTGCCTGTTTGTGCTGCCCCAGGGCCGGGGACAAGGGGCGGGCCGGTTCGCCATGGGCGCTTGGGAGCAAGAGATGAAAAAGGCCGGATACCAGATGGTTTTACTCTCCACCCAGGCGGACGAAGAGGCCCAGCATTTTTACCGCAAACTGGGCTACCAGGATTGCGGCTGCTTGATCCTGAACCAATGTCCCCTGGCCCAGCCGGCGGAGCTTTTCTTTTGTAAGACGCTGTAGAAATTGACTTTGAAACAAGGAAACAGTGGGATGAAGAATCAAATGGATGAGAAAAAGCCGATGGGTTTCATCGAACCCGAACTGCTCTCAGCCGTCCTTTGCCAAAATCAAAGGGCTATTTTGAAAAAGATCAATCCCAAGATGCTGTCTACATACTGTTGGCTAATGGATGAGCTGCACAGGAGAAATGTTTTTGAAGATCAGGAATATCGAAGAAAATTTGGCGGGTATTATCGAATGCGGTTTGTTTCGCAACGCTATCGAGACGCATTTTTCGCGCTCTTTCAGGAAGTCAAGAGCCAATCCGCCGTCTCGTTTGAAGAGGTTGCCGCGCAGCTTTATCAGTCAGATAAAAGACACGAATTTTCCTTTATTTCCAAAATACTTCATACCGTCGACCCGACCCGCCCCATTTATGACAGCCAAGTGGGCGCGGCTCTCCACATCCGCCGAACCTATCAAGCGGATTTGAACCGCCGGCTGCGGCAGGACGCCGAACTGTTGGATAGCATTTCGGCCTATTATCGAGAATTGAAGTCGCATCCCCAAGCGGCGGAGCTGCTGAACGCATTTGACCAAATTGCGCCGGCGTACAAAATTTCGGTTGAAAAAAAGCTGGATTTCATTTTGTGGGCTTGGGGAGGCCGTTGAAAAGGTGAAAAAAGGCGAGTACCTGGATAGGACGCGGGTGTTTTCAGGGAAGATCCCAATCTGCCGAGCCGCCGCAAGGCGTTGCAAAAAGCCCCGGAGCTTTTGCTCCGGGGCGGGATATTCTGATTCAATCAAGGTTTAGAGCGCGGCTTTGGCCTTTTCCACCAGGCCGGAGAAAGCGGCGGCGTCGGATACGGCCAGCTCGGCCAGCATCTTCCGGTTCAAGCCAATACCAGCCTTTTTCAGGCCGTTCATAAACCGGGAATAGTTGATGTCGTTCTGGGCGCAGGCGGCGGAAATGCGGGTGATCCACAGTCTTCTGAAATCGCGCTTTTTCAGCTTTCTGCCGATGTAAGCGTATTTCAGGGATTTCATCACCTGCTGGTTGGCCAGCTTATAGTGGCTCTTTTTATTGCCCCAATAGCCTTTGGCCAGCTTGATTGTCTTCTTTCTTCTCTTGCGCGTCATCATCGCGCCTTTTACTCTTGCCATTTTATTTAAGCCTCCTGTAAACCGTTTCGATTAGCTGTAGGGCAGCAGACGCTTGATCTGCGCGGCCTGGGCGGAATCCACATAATCGGCCTTGCGCAGCTGACGGCGGCGCTTGGCGGTATAACCATGGCCATTGTTAAAATGGCGTCTGTTGATGGAACCGTGCTTGATCTTGCCGGTTTTGGTCATCTTGAATCTTTTTTTCGCGCCCGTATGGGTTTTGATCTTCGGCATCTTTTGAAACTCCTCTCTTAAAAACAAACGGCCGGGCCGTTAGGGTTTTTTCTTCAGGGGGGCCAGGAACATGATCATCTGGCGGCCCTCCAGCTTGGGTTCCTTTTCCACGTTGGCGATTTCCTTGCAGGTCTCGGCGAATTTGCGCAGCAAATCCAGGCCGATTTGGGTGTGGGCCATCTCGCGGCCCCGGAACCGCACCGTCACCTTCACTTTGTCGCCGCCTGTGAGGAACTTGGCGGCGTTGCGGGCTTTGACCTCAAAATCATGCACATCGATCTTCGGTGAAAACCGGATCTCTTTGACCTCGACAATGCGCTGGTTTTTCTTGGCCTCTTTTTCTTTTTTGGCCTGCTCGAAGCGGAACTTGCCGTAGTCCATGATCTTGCAGACAGGGGGGACCGCCTTGGGCGAAATGTTCACCAAGTCGAGCCCTTTTTCCTCAGCGGCTTCGAGCGCCTTTTGCAGCGGCATTACGCCGAGCTGCTGGCCTTCGCTGTCGATCAGCCGGACTTCCTTATCCCGGATCTCTTCGTTGATTTGATGTTCCATGACGCTAATGGCAAAGCACCTCCTATAAAATAAAAAGCTCAGGCGCAGAACAGCCGCCTAAGCACACACAGACGCGCCCCCGCTCCAAAGGAGCCAGACGGCGCAGAACGATGTAAACCCTTTCTGAAAAAGCCATGAGGGTGAGGGCGGCTTGCCCTGCTTTGTTTTACCGGAGACAGTATATCAAGAAAATTATTTAATGTCAACACTTTTTATTTGCGCAGAGACGTGGTATACTAAGCTCATCAAAAAAATCTTGGAGTCGACCGGTTTCCCGGCGGCGAGGAGCGCGGCCA
The DNA here is from genome assembly GCA_910585875.1 of uncultured Eubacteriales bacterium. Lineage (GTDB taxonomy): Bacteria > Bacillota > Clostridia > Oscillospirales > Butyricicoccaceae > Pseudobutyricicoccus. The sequence goes on from CAJUIK010000014.1 coordinate 8,796, forward strand.
TGAGCGAACTGAGAGAAAACCAAAATGAATACGGAAACGATATCCTGACGCTGACGGACGACGACGGCAACGCCCTGGAGCTGGAGCATCTGGACACCCTGGAATATCAGGGCGACACGTATATGGCCTTTATCCCGGCGGAGATGTCGGCGGAGGACGAATACGAGCTGATGATCCTGCGGGTGGAGCCCGAAGAAGGAACCGGCGAGGAGATATTGGCTACCGTTGAAGACGAAGACCTGCTGGAAACCGTCTTCCAGATGTTCTCCGAACGGCTGGAGAATTACTTTGAAGAACAGGAGCAGGAGGAGCTGAGCCGGGAAGGGTATTAGACTCGCCGGTTTGGCCGGAAGATAAATCAAGCTAAGCCGCCTTTTTTCTTTTGCGGCGCAGGCGCCGGGCTCTTTTTAACCCACAAAGTAACGAAACGGGACCGCGTATTTCGCTGCGGATCGCAGGCCTCCCGGCCCCTGTGGGGGCTGGAAGTTGGAAGCACTGAAACAGCGAAGAGCGGACCCCCCTGCGGAAAGAGCAGGTTACTAACGGGTCCGGCGCCGCCGCAGCAAAAGAAACAGGCGGTTTTTTGTTGGAAGTCCATAGGGCTTGGCGTTGGTTGTTTGATCGCCGAGCGCCCGCAGTCGCCGCCCTTTGGGGCCGCTTGCGGGCGCTTTTTTGCGCTTTTCCCGGCTCTTTTTCAGATATCAGAGGCCCCTGTCAATCTCTTTTAGGGATCGCGCCTCGTTCTTGCGGCCCCTCTGAACAAAGAAAAAGCGGAAAAGCCGAGGGAATTTTGCTTCGCGGCAGAGCTGGAGTTATTCCGCCGGATTCACATGGACCAGGCAGTGTTTGACTTCTGGGAATTGGCGCTCAATTTCGTCGTGGACCCGGGAGGCCACGTCGTGGGCCTGGCGCAAAGGCATATCGCCGTCGCAAGCGATTTCAATATCTACAAAGTACCGGGAGCCGAATTGGCGGGTCTTGATGTCGTCCAGCCCCAACACCCCGGATTGAGCCAGAATCAGCTCTCGAAGCTGCTCCACTGTCTGCGAGTCTACGGCGCTGTCCAGCATCTTGCCCAGAGAATCCGAGGCAATCTGGAAGGCCGAGCGCAAAATCAAAGCGCAGATGACCAGGGAGGCTACGGCGTCCAGCCAAGGAAACCCCAGCCGGGCGCCGGCCACGCCGGCCAGCACGCCGCAGGAGGAAAAGACGTCCGCCCGATAGTTCAGGGCGCTGGCCATCAGCGAATCCGACCGGGCCCGTCGGGCTGCGCGGCGAGTAAAGCGGAACAAAAGCTCCTTGACTAACACAGAGACGCCGGCGGCGGCCAGCGCCAAGGCGGCGGGCGGCGGCGCCGATTGGCCGCCCGTCAGCTTTTTCAGGGCGGAAAAGCCTACGCCCAGGCCGGTGACAACGATCATCAGCGCCAGCAGGATGGAAGCCACGCACTCAAAGCGCTCGTGGCCATAGGGGTGGTCTTCGTCCGGCGATTTGCCCGCTAATTTGACGCCTATCGCCACAATAAACGAGCTCAGCACGTCGCAGGCGGAATCCACGCCGTCGGAAACCAGGGCGGCGGAGTTCCCGATAAAACCGACGGCCAGTTTCATGACGGCCAGCCCGCCGTTGACGCCGCCGGCCAAGGCGGAAGCCCGATAGGCCAGTTTGGAGTCGGTTTCTCCGCTCATCCAAACGCCTCCTTTTTCCTTTTTATTTGATAAAGATAAAGTTTGAATGGCCCGAAGGCATGGAAATTATCATAACACGACCCGGGAAAACTGTCAATTTATCCGCTGGGGAGGGGCGTGGGTCATTTGCGCTGTAAAAAGCCCCCTGATAGGAAAATTCCCCTCAAAGCGGCGGCGATTCTGCCTTCTGCAGGCGCTTGGTAAAAGCGGAAAAAGATTTACATTTTTCAGGGGACAGAGAGCCGTTTTTGTGATATACTACTGCTTTAACCATAGGTTTCCCCATGGACGGCCCGGATGGAAAACCGGGGGAGAGGAGGGCGTTATGCCGCAGGAGCCGCGAAAGGAAGAGAAAGGGCCGGAGAAAAAGGGCCCCGGCAAAAAGCTGGCGGCCGTTTATATCACGCTGGTTTTGCTGGTGACGGCCGTGATGATCGCCCAGATGTTTAACGGCGATTATTTTAACGTCTTTTTGTGCGGGCTGACGCTGGCCCTCTTTATGGTCCCTTCTTTTGTGGAGGGCCGGCTGCATATCGACCTGCCGGATACCCTGGAGGCCCTGATCCTGCTGTTTATCTTCGCCGCCGAAATCCTGGGGGAAATCCGGGCCTATTATCTGCAATTTCCCTATTGGGATACGATGCTGCACACAGTCAGCGGCTTTCTGGTGGCCGCCATCGGCATTTCCCTCATCGATATTCTGAACCGCAGCCAGCGGGTGGCCCTGAGCCTTTCCCCCTTTTTTGTGGGCCTGTTTGCCTTCTGCTTTTCCATGACGGTGGGAGTGATATGGGAGTTTTTTGAATTCGGCATGGACCGCTATTTTGGCATGGATATGCAGAAGGACACCGTGGTCGATCAGGTTTGCTCGGTGAAGCTCAACCCTTCCGGGGAAAATACGCCGGTCGTGGTGGAAGTTCAGAAGCTGGAGGTCAACGGCCAGGATTGGGATCTGGGCGGTTATCTGGATATCGGCCTCATCGACACCATGAAGGATTTGTTTGTCAATTTTATTGGCGCGGCGGTTTTTTCCGTCATCGGCGCCTTTTATATTAAAAATAGGGGGAGGGGCGGCTTCGCCCGGCGGTTTATTCCCCGACTGAAGAGGCCCTGGCCGCCCAGAAAAAGCGGCGATTCGCCGCCGGGGCCCGCTTGAGATTTGAAAAAAGTATGCAGCCCCAGCGGCCGGGCTAACAGGCCGCCCAAGAAAGGAGCGGGAAGAGCAAACCGATATGAAGACAGAACAAATTCCTTTGAGCCGGAAAGGCGCGGAGCTGGAAGCCTATCTCTGGCGAGACGATAAAAAATTTTCCAATGCAGCCCGGCGGCAGACGGTGTTGATTATGCCTGGCGGCAGCTATCAGGTCCTCTCGGAGCGAGAGGCCGAGCCTGTGGCTCTGGCTTATCTGGCCGAGGGCTTCAACGCCTTCGTGCTGCGGTATAGCGTGGGCCGGGGGACAGTTTGGCCTGAGCCTTTGGAAGACGCCCAGGAGGCCCTGGCGCTAATTCGCCAGCGGGCGGAGCAATGGAACGTAGACCCCCATAAAATCGCCGCGGCGGGCTTTTCCGCCGGCGGGCACCTGGCTGCGGCCTTATCCATTCAGGGGGAGGAGCGGCCCGACGCTATGATTTTGTGTTACCCTTGCCTGGGCCAGCCCCAGTGCGGTTTGATGGCGATGAACCCTCCGGCCTTGCTGGGAATGGCAGACGGCAAAACCCCGCCGGCCTTTTTGTTCGCCACCTTTGAGGATGAGATTGTGCCTGTGACCCACACGCTGGATTTTGCGGCGGAGCTGGCCCGGCTGGAACGGCCGGCGGAGTGCCACGTCTTTCAGCGGGGCGTTCACGGCCTGTCCTTGGCCCGGGCCCACACCAGCTCGGGCCGCCGGGCCAAGACCAACCCAGACGCCGCCCAGTGGTTCGATCTGAGCGTCCGCTGGCTTCGCCGCCTCTGGGGCGATTATCCGGCGGAGGCGGCGGATTTCCGCCCTACTGCCCGGCAGGAGGGCCGGTATGGCGTGGACGTTCTGGGAAGCAGCCTGATGGAGAACCCATGCTGCCTGCGACTGCTTTGCGAGTATTATCCGCTGCTGCGCCGGCGGGAATACGCTTGGTGCGCCCGGCCTGTGACGGTCCGGGCCATGAACGGCCTTTTGCCCCCGGGCATGGGGCTGACAGAAGAGCGGCTGGAAGAGCTGGACCGGAAACTGGCCCAGATTCCGCTGCCCGACCAGAGCCGCGGGCAATAGAAAAAAGGCGGCGCTGGGCTCTCTGTTTGGGCCGGCAGACCGCCGGAGGGGATAACAATGGAACTGAACAAAAGCAATATCAAAAAAATTCTAGGCGTCGTCGCTTTTGCCGCCCTGTTTTATACCGGGCTCCAGCAATGGGACCGGGTCTGCGCCTTTGCGGCAAAGATCTTTGGCTATCTGTTTCCATTTTTGTTAGGGGGAGGCATCGCCTTCATTCTCAACGTGCCCATGCGGTTTTTGGAAGGGCGGGTTGTGGAGCCGCTGCTCCGCCGAGGGCCGGACAGGCTGCGCCGGAGCAGCCGGGGCGTCAGCATTGTGCTGGCGCTGGCCTTGGTGGCGGGCGTGCTGTTTTTCGTGGTCTTCCTGGTGGCGCCCGCCCTGGACGAGACGGCCCAATCTGTAGCCGAAAAGGCGCCTGCCGCTTTCCGCTCTTTGCGGCGGTGGGTCTATAGCCTGCAGGATAAATACCCCGAAATCGCAAAAGAAATTCTGTCGATCGATATCGATTGGAGAAGCGTAGGCGAGCAGGTGGGGGGATGGATCAGCGCCGCCGGCGCCCAGGCGCTCAGCTCCACGGTGGGCATGGCCGCCAGCGTCATTGGCGTATTTGTAAAATTTTTCATCGCGCTGACCTTTGCCCTCTATGTGCTGTCTCAAAAGGAAAAGTTGGGCCGCCAATGCCGGATGCTGTTTTACGCCTTCCTGCCGGAAAAGGGGGCGGATTGGCTGCTGCGGGTAGGGGGCATGGCCAGCCAGACCTTTGCCAGGTTTCTCTCTGGCCAGTGCATGGAAGCCTGTATTTTGGGCGCCATGTTCTTTGTGGCGATGACGATCTTCCAATTCAAATATGCGCTGATGATCAGCGTGCTGATTGCCGTTACGGCGCTGATCCCCATCTTTGGCGCTATGATCGCCCTGGTCGTGGGGGATTTTCTGCTGCTGATTGACGACCCTACACAGGCGTTTTGGTTTATCATCCTGTTCTTTGCGCTTCAGCAGCTGGAGGAAAATTTGATTTATCCTCGGGTGGTGGGCAATTCAGTGGGCCTGCCCTCCATCTGGGTGTTGGCGGCGGTCAGCATAGGCGGCAGCGCCATGGGAATCCCGGGGATGCTGCTGTTTATCCCCCTGTGTTCGGTGCTCTATGCTCTGCTGAGGGAGGTCACCTATACCCGGCTGGGCCGGCGCTATGGGCCCAAGGCCGCTGTTTTGACTTCAGGCGGCGCTCCGGCGCCGGGCAAGCAGAAGGCTGGGAAAAAACCGGCGTCGAAATCGCCTGCGCCCCAGAACCATAGAAAAGACGGGGAAGGAGGGGACCGCCCCTGAGATGGTTTCGGAAATGCCGCCTCCTGTGGCTGGCGGAGGGCTTGACGTTGCTTCTGGCCGGCCTGACGACGGCCCTTTATCCAGACGCCGTGCTGCGGGCAGCGTCGATATTCTTGGGCCTGGCGCTGTTGGCGGCCGGTTTTGTCGAAACCCTGGCCTATCTGATGTTCCGGGGGCGAATGGCTGGTTTGGGCGGCGTGTTGGTCAACGGCGCGATTACCCTGCTGCTGGGGCTCTTAGTGTTGTTTAACCGGTGGGTCACCGTGGCGGCGCCTGTGCTGTTCAGCGTCTGGATTCTGTTCGCCGGCGTCAATACTGTGGCGCGGGCGCTGGATTTGCGCCATTTCCAGGTAAAAGGATGGCCGGCCTTTCTGCTGTTGGGCGGGGCTCATATCCTGCTGGGCGCGGCGGCCTTGCTTCAGCCCATGACGGCGGTACGTATTGTGGGGCTGCTGGCCGGCCTTCAGCTGGCCCTTCGCGGCGCGGACGCCTTGCTCAGCGCTCTGTTTTTTGATTCGTTCTATTTATAAAGTTATAAAGGAAAGCAATCGAATTTGAGAAGGAGGAACCTGAAATGAAATGCAGAAAAAAGAAAAGCTGCCCTCTGTGCAACCCGAAAAACCTGATGATCGCCGGCATTTGCGCCGCCGCGGCTGTGGCCGCCGTCCTTATGGCCGCCGCCAGTTATCTGGTTCGCCGCCGGAAAAAGGCCCGTCTGGAGCCTATCATTTTCGAGTCCCCCGTCCCGCCGGCGGAGAGAAAAGACGCGCCCAAACCGGAAGAGGAGCCCGCGGCGGAATAAACGGACAAAATCGGCATGGAATTTCCATGCCGATTTTGGTTTGGGATGGAGAGGCGCCGTTCGTTCTTTTTGGTGAGCGCGGTTCAAGTTGCCCCGTTGGCGGAACTATGGTATAATAAATACAGTTACCGCGCATATCTTAAACCGACCGACAACACAGGAGGGATTTTGGATGGGATTCAAAAAAATCGAGACTTGGGAAATGCCGGGCAATCCGTTTGAGATGATCGAACATCAGGCGGCGCTGCTTTCCGCCGGGCCGAAAGAGGCGTTCAACACGATGACCATCGGCTGGGGGCTGATGGGGGATCTTTGGAATGTGCCCGCCTGCACGGTTTATGTGCGCCATAGCCGGTACACCATGGAGTTTATGGAAAAGAACGACCTGTTTACCGTCAGCTTTTTCGGCACGCCCCGGCCGAAGGCGCTGGCTGTGCTGGGCGTCAAATCCGGCCGAGAGATGGACAAAATCCACGGCAGCGGCCTTACTCCCATGGAGCTGGAGGGCCAGGCGGCCTTTGAAGAGGCCCATACCGTGCTGGTTTGCAAGAAAATCTATGTGGACGACCTGAACTCGGAAAAAGTGCCCGCCGAGTGGAAGGAGAAATTCTACCGTGACGGCGATTACCACCGGATCTACACAGGCCAGGTACTTGGAGTCTATGTAAAAGAATAAGCCGGCCAGCGCCGACAGGCATACGGCGGGACAGGTTACAGGGCCAGCCCTGGGAGACGGCGCCAATGGCCTTTGCGCAAAGGGCCGAGGCAGCCGATCACACAGGAAATCGGCGCCCCCGAGCCGACACGGGCGCGGCCGTCGGGCCGCCCTGACAGAGAGGAGCCAAAGCAATGGCGGAAGTTTATGAGTTTTTGCCTATCAGCAGGGAGGATATGCTGGATCGGGGCTGGTATTATTATGATTTCCTGCTGATCACTGGGGACGCCTATGTGGACCATCCTTCTTTTGGCACGGCGGTGATCTCCCGGGTGCTGGAGAGCCAGGGGTTTCGGGTGGCAATCGCCTCCCAGCCGGATTACCGGGCTCCGGAAAGCCTGAGGGCTTTTGGCCGGCCCCGGTACGCCGCCCTGGTCAACGCGGGCAATATCGATTCTATGGTGGCCCATTACACCGTGGCCAAACGGCGGCGGGAAAAAGACGCTTATACCCCCGGAGGCCTGGCGGGCAAGCGGCCTGACAGAGCGGTGATCGTCTATTCCAATCTGGTGAAGCGGGCCTGGCCCGACCTGCCCATTGTGATTGGCGGCATCGAGGCTTCCCTGCGCCGGTTCGCCCACTATGATTATTGGGACGACGCCGTCCGCCGGCCTATTTTGGCGGACAGCGCCGCCGACTTGCTGATCTACGGCATGGGCGAGCATCAGATTGTAGAAATCGCCCGCCGGCTACGGGCGGGGGAACCGATCCGGCAGATTCGGGACGTGCGGGGGACCTGCTATTTTGCCAAGGATCCGGCGGAATGCCCCTTTGAGGCGGTAGAAGAGCCTTCTTTTGAGCAGGTGAAGGAAGACCCGCAGGCCTATGCTCGGGCGGCGATGATCGAGCGCGACGAGCAGGATTTTGTCCGGGGGCGGGCCGTTATCCAGCCCTGCCAAGGCCGGTATCTGGTGCAGACTCCGCCCGCCGCTCCGCTGGATTCCCAAGAATTGGACCAGGGGGCGGATCTGCCTTATACCCGGACCTATCACCCCAGCTATGAGCCCTTGGGCGGGGTGGAGGCCATCCGGGAGGTGGAGTTTTCCATCATCCACAACCGGGGTTGTTTTGGCGCCTGCAATTTCTGCGCCTTGACCATGCACCAGGGCCGTTTTGTTACCAGCCGCAGCCATGAATCTGTGCTCAAAGAAGCCCGAAAAATGATCCAGTCCCCTCAGTTTAAGGGGTATATTCACGATGTGGGCGGTCCCACCGCCAATTTTCGGGGCCCAGCCTGCCCTAAGCAGGCCAAAGCGGGGGCCTGCGTTCACCGGCAATGCCTGTTTCCAGAGCCCTGCCCGGCGCTGAAAGGGAATCACAGCGATTATTTGGCCCTGCTGCGCAAGCTGCGGGCCCTGCCCGGCGTCAAAAAGGTGTTCATCCGCTCGGGCATCCGCTATGATTACATGGCCTGCGATCCTTCCGGCGAATTTTTTGCCGATCTGGTGCGGTATCACATCAGCGGACAGCTGAAAGTGGCGCCGGAGCATATCAGCCCCAATGTGCTCTATTACATGGGTAAGCCGCCCAAGGAAATTTACGAGAAATTCTGTGAAAAATACCAGCGGCTCAACCAGAAATACGGATTGAACCAATATCTGGTGCCGTATCTGATGTCTTCCCACCCGGGCAGCCGGCTGGAGGACGCCGTGTATCTGGCAGAATACCTGAACGCTACCGGCTTCCGCCCCGAGCAGGTTCAGGACTTTTATCCCACCCCAGGCACGCTGTCCACCGCCATGTATTATACCGGCCTGGACCCCCGGACTATGGAGCCGGTTTATGTGGCCAGGGATCCCCATGAGAAGGCAATGCAGCGGGCGCTGCTGCAATGGAAGAATCCTAAAAACCGCCAGTTGGTGCTGGAGGCGCTGCGCAAAGCGGGCCGGGAGGATTTGATTGGCCGCGGCAAGCGCTGTCTGGTTTGGGACGACGCCCCCAGAGCCCGACGGGACAAGCAGCCCGCCGGAGGGCGAACCCAGGCCAAAGGCCCCCGCCGCAAAAGCGCCGGACAAGGGAACAACCCGAAGAAAAGAACAAAAAAGGGAATATAAAAAAGGCGGTTTATACGGGATACAATGAGATTCACCTGGATCTGCACGGTATGACGGAGCAGGAATTTGAGTTTTTTGGAGGGCCGGGGAGAGGAAATACGATCCGGGAGAGACGATTATGGCCTGCTGTTTGAGGCGGGGGAAGCCGGTTCCTTCGGCTGCTATGACGGGGCGGACGGATGGGGCCGCAGCGACGCCGCGGCGCTTGGAGCAACAGAGCGGCCGAGGGCGAAACCTATTCCTTCGCCCTGGAAGGCGGAATATTGGATTGGCAAGCGGAATCTACAGGCGTCTGAGGCGAATTATTTGGAGTATAAATAAAAAGCTGGCGAAAGCCAGCTTTTTTTCATGTGCCAACGCCATGTTACAGTCTATCGATTTGTTGATTTTCTGCAAAGAAAGTATAGCGTGAGAACTGGGGGGCGACAATCTTTTTTCTTACAAGCGCAACCTTTTCGGCAAAACCTCCGTATAAAAAGATGAAAGGCTTCAAGAGACTGCGGTCGGCGGAAGGGAAGGGAACGATGGAATATGAAAATATGTCGCGCCATATGGCGATAGACCAGGGGAAAGAGCAAAAGCTGGTTCGTCGGCTGGCTCAAGGGCGGCGGGAGGCGCTGGAACAGGTTGTTCGGCAATATACCGCCTATGTATCCGCCGTGTCTTGGCGGACGGCGGGAGGGAGCCTCAGCCGGGAGGACGGGGAAGAAATCGCCGCCGACGTCTTTCTGTCTCTGTGGAATAGCAGGGAAAGCCTGGATCCGGCTCAGGGTTTGCGCCCTTGGCTGGCCGCCGCCGCTCGGAACCGGACTGTGGATTATCTCCGGCGCCAAAAGGGCCCGCCGCCCGCCCTGCTGGAAGATAACCTCCCTCAAAGGGAAACGGCGGAGCCGGAGCAGCAAGTCTGCCAAAAGGAGCGGTCCCGCCTCCTTTGGGAGGCGGTGGAAAGACTGGGAGAGCCGGATGCTTCCCTGGTTTTCCGATATTACTACCAGCAGGAAAAGCTGAAGGACGTTGCGGAGGAATTAGGGCTGAATCTTTCCACAGCCAAGAGCCGTCTGCGCCGGGGCAAGCTGCGGCTAAAGGAAATTTTGCTCCAAGGGGGAGAATGGGAATGAGCAGGATGGACAGATTGTGGAAAGCAGTGGGCTGGAAGGGAGCGGCGCCTATGCCTCGGCCGGCGGAAGTGCAAAAGCGGATTGACCGGGCCTTGGGACAGGGCCCTCAGCCGGCGGAAAGGAGAAGACAGATGAAGATGAGAAGAAAAGCGGCGGCGTTGGCCTTGTCGGTTTTGGCGCTGACTGGAGCGGCCTGGGCCGCCAACCGGTTCAATATTCTGGACGCCATGTTTGAAGGGGACGCCTCTATCGTCCAGCCTCTGGCGGACGATCAGCCCCGGCAAGTCAGCGACGGAAATTTTACCCTGACGGTGGCCAGTTCGGTTTCCGACGACCGCACCGCCTATCTGTTGATTCAGGTGGACGCTTTGACAGAGCAAGCGAAGGAACGGCTGTACAGCGAGGAGTTTATCCATATGGACACCTTCTCCATTCGGGGAATTTGGAAAAACAAGGAGGATGAACTGTGGATTCGCGGTTGGAGCATGGGGGAGGAAAAAAGCCAGAACACAGACAGCCGCCGGGTGTGGTCGGCGGAAGTGGATATGGATGTGGATGAGGCCCAGGGGGTTCGGGTGCGCCTCTATGACATGGCCGAAGAGCTGGCGGTGGAAACCCCGTTGGTCCCGGCGGAATCGATCGTGGTACAGATTGGAGAAAAGGGGCCGGGAGCGCCTACCGTTCACAACAGCCAGGGCGGCCAGATCCAAATTGAACAGATCAGCTTGAGTCCTTTTACCTGTCGGGTGGAAAGCGCCGGCGATGTGGAACAGCGGGAAATAGATCCCCTGATCTTCTTCCGCATGGCGGACGGCAGCCTGCGCACCCAAAGCCAGATGATGGAATTTACCAGCGGCGGCGTGGGCGAAGAAGGGGGCTATGGAGAACATCGGACGTTCAATTACCGGTTCAAAAGCGTTCAGGATTTAAGCCAGATCCAGGCCATAGCGGTCTTTGGAAAAGAATACCCTCTGGACGGCGGCGAGGCGAAATCCGTCCAGCTTGACAGTAAGCTGGCGCCGTTTCGCATTGATTTTGATGAAACTATGACAGAGCGCATTGGAGAAAACGGCGGTTTCGCCTTGCCTATCGCCAAGATGTGTCAAGGGCTGGGGGCGGAATATCATTGGGACCAGGCCGGTCAGACCGCAACCTGCCGATATCGGGATACGGAAATCGTCTTTACTGTGGGCAGCGATACCGCTCTGGTCAACGGCCGGCAGGAAGAACTGAACGCCCCGCCGGAGCTGCGCCAAGGCCAGCTGATGATTTCTTCAAACAAGATTGACGACTGGTGGGGGATTGAGAGCTTTGCCGCTTGGGACGACGGCTTTGACACAGAGAAAGACCGGGATTGCTGGATTGTCATCCCATAAAACAAGACAGGCGCATGGAAAAAAACCATGCGCCTGTCTTGTTCAATCGGCGGGCGATATTTTTTGCAAACAGCTAAGGGTTAGGCCCGAAACTCTATCGACGGACCGTCGGCAGGGGCAGGCTGAGGGGGCTGGGCGGCTTTCATTTCCGCCTGGGCATCCCGAAAGGCTTTGGAATAGACGACGGCGGCGGCGCTGAGAAATTTTTGCTCCGCCTTGGTCTGGATTTCCGTCCAGCCGCTGCCCAAGCTGTTGTAGCTGGCGATGATCTCGCCGTTGGGGGCGTAGAGTTCGGCGGTTTGGCCCTGGGGGCTGCTGTGCAGCTTGCCGGAGCATTGGTTCAGCAGGTTGTCCAGCAGCTCCAGCATGGGCTCTTTTTGCCGGGCCGCCTCTTGGAGCAGCGACGTCGTCTGCGCTATGGGTCCGGATCGATCTGGGGAGACGAACCGGCGCATCTGGGCGCGCTGAAGCTGGATGGCCGGACCGTCCATATAAACGCCTCTCCGGGCGTCTCGTTTGGCTTGCTGTTCCAGCTGGCTTGTAAAGCCGTCGGTCATGGCGCTTTGAGCCTTTTGTTCGGCCTCTTGCTGGATTTTCGGCGTCTTGCCCCATTTGGCTGCATAAGAGGGGCCGGATCGTTTCAAGTTGCCAATTTGCATAGACGATTTCCCTCCTTCCAGTCGGGAGTTAGGCCTCTTCGATGGTCACGGACTCCATTTTGGGCGCCTGGTAGTCTTTCTGATATTGCTCCACAATGGCGTCCACACAGTTCATGCTCTCCTCGTCCACTGTTCCGAAAGCGGCGTACTGGCCGTCCAGGAAAGAGGCGTCGCCCAGGGTGATGAAAAACTGGCTGCCGGCGCTGTCGAAGGCCCGGGAACGGGCCATGGAAACGACGCCCCGCTGATGGGAGATGGTATTTTGGACGCCGTTGGCGGAAAACTCGCCTTTGATCTGGTAGCCGGGGCCGCCCATGCCGTTGCCCAGGGGGTCGCCGCCCTGGATGACGAAACCAGGCTCGATACGGTGGAAAACCAAGCCGTCATAGAAGCCTTTTTCTGCTAGATCCACAAAATTCTGAACCGTGATAGGCGCTTGGCCTTCGTCCAGCTCCATGGAGATTTTTTTGCCGTCGGCCATCAAAATAGTCGCTTTTTTCATGTTTGTTACCTCTTTCTGTTTTCTCAAATGATTGGAGCCAAAGGCCCCGGATCGCCGCGCATGAACAGAGGGGCGGCGGGAAATGCTATCGATAGATAAGCCGAAAAGGAGGGGCAAAATGGAACTTTTGAAGGATAAAACCGCCGTAATCACCGGCGGTACGCGGGGCATCGGCCTGGCCGTGGCCCGGGTCTTTTTGCAAAATGGGGCGAAAACGGCGATTTTGGGCTCCCGCAAAGAAACGGCGGAACAGGCCCTGGAGCAGCTGCGCCGGGAAATGCCGGGCTGTCAAGCCCAAGGGTATTGGCCCGATCTGACTTGCCGGGAACAGGTGCGGCAGACCATGGAGCAGGTAGCCGAGAGGTGGGGCGGCGTTGATATTTTGGTCAACAACGCCGGCATCAGCCAGCGAACCCCGCTCTACGAATACCAGCCCGGGGAATTTGAAAAGATCATGGCGCTGAACGTCAACGCCGTTTTCTTGTGCGCTCAGGCAGCGGCGGAAATCATGCGCCGCCAGGGGGGCGGCGTGATTCTCAACGCCAGCTCGATGGTGAGCCTTTACGGCCAGCCCGCCGGCGTCGGGTACCCGGCCTCCAAATTCGCCGTCAACGGCCTCACCCGGTCGCTGGCCCGGGAGCTGGGGCGGGACAATATCCGGGTCAACGCCGTGGCGCCGGGAGTGATCGCCACCGACATGGTGGCAGCCTTACCCCAGGATATGACGGAACGTCTGGCGGCGTCTATCCCATTGAAGAGGATGGGACAGCCGGAGGACATCGCCAACGCCTTCTTGTTCCTGGCCTCGGATTTGGCCTCCTATATCAGCGGAGCAGTGCTGTCGGTGGACGGCGCCGCTATGGTATAGCCAAGCGCCCGGCAAAAGCCGCCTTCGGGCGGCTTTTTTGCGGGCCTACAGCAGGCCGAAGAGCAAAAAGCCGATGGTATTGATGGCCAGATTGGCGCAGATATGGACGAACCAGGAGGGATATAGGCTGTTCGTCCGGCTGTCCAGCCAGTTGAACAGCAGGCCCGCCGCGGCTAAACCAGCCGTCAGCAGCGAAAACAAAGCCAAGCTGAACCAGGAGGCCATAATGGCCACATGGTACAGGGCAAAAAGCAGGGAACTGAACAGGCAGGCCCATTTCCGGCCCAAACTTTCGCTCAGGGACAAAAAGCCGAAGCCTCGGAAGAAAAATTCCTCCAAAAAGGAATTGATCAACGCGATGTACAGGGAAACCAGCCAGAAATTGCGCCCGGTGACGCCCATATTGGTTTCCAGCGCGCCGGTGACGGCGGAAAAATCGAAATAAGGACCCAACAGGGCATAGGCGCCCAGCAGGAACAGGAAGACGCCGCCGCCCAGGGGAAGCCCCAACCGGAGGCCCTTCCGCCAGCCGGCAAAATAGGTTTTGACAGGCTGCGTCAGCCCCTGGGAGGCAAACAGCAGCGGCAAGCCCAAAAACAGGGGCAGCTTGCACAGGGATTTCAAGGCGTACCCCGGTTTCCAGAGCCCTTCCACCAGCGCCATGATCAAACAGGCGGCGGCCATAGCCCCCATCTGTCTCCAGGCCGTTTTGTTGCGATTCATATCCATTTCTATTTCCCTCCCGCCGGGCTCCGTTCTCTGAAGCGAACGAACCCTGGCTTACCCGCCGCCTCGCCCCTTTGCGCGGGAAAACGGTCGGGCGCTTTGGCCGGCGCCGGCTCCCTGATTTAAACTTCCATGATTACTGGGAGGATCATGGGGGAGCGCTTGGTTTTTTTGAAGATATAATCGGACAGGCAGTCCCGAATGGACAGTTTCAGGCCGTTCCAATCCCGGACGCCGCTGCGGGAACATTCCGCCAGGGCCGCCGCCGCCGCTTTGCGCATCCCTTCGTTGAGTTCGTCGGCGTCTCGCACATAGACGAAGCCTCGGGACACGATATCCGGCCCGGCCACAACGGCGTGGTTGGCCCCGTCCACTGTGACGACGGCCACGATCAGGCCGTCTTCCGACAGGTGCTTCCGGTCCCGCAGTACGGCGTCGCCTACGTCGCCGACTCCTACGCCGTCCACCAGCACGCGGCCGGAGGGGACGGTCCCGTTGAAGCGGGCGCTGTTGGCGGTGAGCTCCAGCACCTTGCCCACCTCAGAAATAAAGATGTTGTTGGGATGGACGCCCACCGCCTTGGCCAGCCCGGCGTTGATTTGCAAGTGCCGGTATTCGCCGTGGACGGGCATGAAAAACCGGGGTTTGGTCAGCGCCATGATCATTTTCAGCTCTTCCTGGCAGGCGTGTCCCGAAACGTGCATTTCCGCCGATTTATCATACACGACTTCGGCGCCTCGGCGAGTCAGCTCGTTGATAAGGGAATAGATGGATTTCTCGTTGCCCGGAATAGGGCTGGCGGAAATCAAAATCTTGTCATGGGGGCCCGCCTCGATTTGGCGGTGGGAGCCGTAAGCCATGCGGTACAGGGCGCTCATGGGCTCGCCTTGGCTGCCGGTGGTGATGACGCACAGCTGGTCGTCCGGGTATTTGCGCGCCATATTTAAGTCGATGAGTAATCCCGGCGGGATATCCATATACCCCAGCTCGGTGGTGACTTTGACGATGTTGTCCAAGCTGCGGCCCGATACCGCCACTTTGCGGCCGAACTTGGCCGCGATGTTGATAATCTGCTGCACCCGATGGACGTTGGAGGCGAAAGTGGCCACCAAAATGCGCTTATCCGTCCCTTTGAATTGGGCTTCCAGCGCGCGGCCCACCTTTTGCTCGCTCATGGCGAAGCCCGGGCGCTCGGCGTTGGTGGAATCGGCCATCAGCAGCAGCACGCCTTGGCGGCCCAGTTCGCCGAAGCGGGTCAGATCGATCATCTCCCCGCTGACAGGGGTGGTGTCGATTTTAAAGTCGCCAGTGTCGATGACAATGCCCGCCGGGGTTTTCAGCGCGATGGACACGGCGTCGGGCACAGAGTGGTTGATGCGGATAAACTCCACCCCGAAGGCGCCGATATTGAAGGCGGAGCCGGCGGGCTTTTCATAGATTTTGACCTTTTTCAGATTCCGGTGCTCGGAAAGCCGCAAACGGACCAGGCCGGCGGTGAGCCGCGTGCAGTAAATGGGGACGTTGAGATCCCTCAGCACATACGGCAGGGCGCCGATATGGTCCTCGTGGGCGTGAGTCAGCAAAATGGCCCGCACGCGGTCCGCGTTCTTTTTCAGATAGGAAATATCGGGAATCACCAGGTCCACGCCCAGCATCTCTTCGTCAGGAAAAGTCATGCCGCAATCGATGACGACGATGTCGTTGTTGTATTCAAAAGCGGTCATGTTTTTACCGATCTCGTTTAAGCCGCCCAGAGGGATGACGCGCAGCCTGTTTTTGGCGGGCTTGCTCCGAGCGGGCTCGGCCTTTTTGGCCTTTTCCCCCTTGGGCGGGGTCTGGGCGGCGGGCTTCTTTCTGCCGGCCTGGGCCTGTTTTCTGGCGTTGGGGGCCTTTTTGGCGGCTTCCTTCAGCGGCTCTTCCGCCGGCCCTTTTCCCTCGTCAACTTTCTTTTTTCCGCCGGTTCGGCCTCGGAAAAAACTCTTTTTGGGCGCGCGCTTCTTAGGCCCTTCGCCGCCGCTTTGCGAAAGACCGTTTTCCTTCTTCAGTTGTTCAGACATTCGATCACTTCTCCGATTCAAATTTATTTTTGTTCTTTATCCAAAAGCGGGGAGGGCGCGAAGCAACGACGCGCCGTGGACTCCCGCAAAAAGTTCCAATCAAAAGGCGGCTCTTCCAAAGGGAAGAGCGGGGAAGGGGTCGGCTTCCGCCGCCTTGATGTACGCATTATAAAATAGTATAACACAGTTCAGGCCGCTTTGCCAGTTTTCTTTTTCAGCCAGGAACCGGGGCGATTCATTCGCGCCGGCCCGACCGGTATATTTTGCGCCGGAATCAGGCAGAATAAACAAGGAAAAGAAAGGGGAGCGGGCCGGATGGACAAACGAGAAAAAAGCCTGTATGCCCTGGCAGGGGCGCTGGCCGGCTTTGCCAACGGGCTGCTGGGCGCCGGAGGCGGGCTGGCGCTGGTTCCTATTTTGCTGGGGCCGATGAAGCTGCCGCCCAAGGAGGCTTTCGCCACTTCTGTTTTTATCATGACGCCCATTTGCGCTCTGTCGGCGGCCCTCTATTGGGTCCAGGGCCGGGCCTCTCTGGGTTTGGCGGCGCCTTTCCTGCTGGGCGGATTGGCGGGAGGGCTGGCCTGCGGCAAGCTGTATGGCCGGGTTTCCGCCCTCTGGCTGGGCCGGATCTTTGGTTTGCTGATGCTCTATGGCGGAATCCGCTGCTTTTTCTGAGCCAGAAGGGAGGGAAGGGATGCTCTTTTGGGACGTGTTGGCCGCGGCGGCCGCCGGGGCGCTGACTGGCGCCGGCGTAGGCGGCGGCTCCCTATTGCTGCTTTATCTGACGCTGGCTCGGGAGATCCCCCAGCTGGAGGCCCAGGGGATTAACCTGCTCTATTTTCTGGCGGCCTCGGGGCCCGCTCTGTTTTTTCATTTGAAAAATGGGTTGGTCCGCCGCCAGGGCGGGCTGTGGGCGGCCTGTTTCGGCGCGGGGGCCTGCCTCCTGGGGAGCTGGCTGGCCGGCCTCTTGGACCCGATCTGGCTGAAAAGGGGGTTCGGCGTCGTTTTGCTCGTCATGGGCGCCCGGCAGCTGCTGGGCGGGAAACAGGGGAGGGAGGCCGAACAGGACAGTTAGCGCGAAAGGGGCCGGGCGGCTCGGCCGCTGTCCAAATAGCTTTGAAGAATCAGGGAAGCGGCCACGGCGTCCACCTGCCGCCGCTGCTTGCCCCGCTTTTTGCCGGCGTCGCTGAGGATGCGGTTGGCCATCACCGAAGTCATCCGCTCGTCCCACAAATCCACTTCGACGCCGCAGGCGTCCTCCAGCGCCTGGGCGAAAGCCCGGGCGCCATGGGCCCGAGGGCCCTCGGAACCGTCCATGTTGATAGGCAGCCCCGCCACAATCCGGCGGGGCCGGCGTTCTTCCGCCAACTGGCAGAGGATTTCCAACAGCTTTTCTTTGTTATGTTCTGTAATGCTGTAAGCCTGGCCGGCCAGCAGCTCGGCGGCGTCGGAAAAGGCCACGCCTGTGCGGGCGTCGCCCAAATCAAGAGCCATAATCATCGTCTGTCAACCCAATACAGCCCGAAAAACGAAAAATTTTTCGAGCCCCTTTCAATAATAAATAAGATGAATTTGCCAACGGCAAATCATAAAAACAAGCGGGCCGCGGCGGCCCTGAGAATATCGTCCTTTTTATCTAACCGCAAAAAGGAACGGTTGTCAAGGCGGGGAGGTTTCGCGGCGGCGACGGCCGCGGACAGGCCCTGCGATAAAAAAGGCTTGACCTTTTGAACGGGCCGTGATAATATAATAACACCTGTCGAGGTCTTTTTTTATGCCCGCGAGGGCCGGCCCCGAAAAGGGAGGCAATTAATTTAAGGAGGTGCCGAAAATGCGCGTGAAGGTAACTTTAGCGTGTACGGAATGCAAGCAGAGGAACTACGATTCGAAGAAGAACAAGAAGAACGACCCGGATCGTCTGGAGATGAAAAAGTATTGCCCTTTCTGCAAAAAGCACACCATGCACCGCGAAACCAGATAGGCAGCGAAAGGATGGAGGTGCAGCTTCATGGCTGATGAAAACAAGAGCCTGGATACACAGAAGAGTTCGGCGGAAAAAACCAAAAAGCAGCAGCAAAAGGGCAATTTCTTCTCGCGGGCCGGCAAGGGAATCAGCAAATGGTTCCGGGAGCTGGTGAGCGAAGGGAAGAAGGTTGTGTGGCCCACCTGGAAACAGGTCGTCAACAACACCCTGGTGGTCATCGGCTGCATCCTGGTCGTGGGCGTTTTCGTCTGGGCGCTGGATATCGCCTTTGCGACCATCCGCGACCTGCTGGTCAGCGTCCTGTAAAATCCGAGGGGCAAATGGGAGCGTCTTATGTCTGATAACGCCAAATGGTATGTGATTCACACATACTCCGGTTACGAAAACAAAGTGGCCGCAACAATTCAAAAGACAGTGGAAAACCGGAAGCTGGGCGACCTGATTTTTGATATCCGGGTGCCTATGGAGACGGTGACCGAAATCCGGGATACGGGCAAAAAAGAAGTCGAACGCAAGATGTTCCCCGGTTATGTCCTGATTAAAATGCTCATGACGGACGAGAGCTGGTATGTGGTGCGCAATACCCGCGGCGTCACCAGCTTCGTGGGCCCCGGCTCCAAGCCGGTGCCGCTGACGGAGGACGAGGTGGCCGCCCTGGGGGTGGAAAAACGTGAAATCCGGCTGTCCTACGACGTGGGCGACAGCGTAAAAATCATCGACGGCCCGCTGGAAGGCTTTGTGGGCATCGTCAAGGAGATTTCGCTGCAAGAGCAGCTCGTGACCGTCTTGGTTTCGATGCTAGGGCGCGAAACGCCGGCTGAGCTGAAGTTCGGCCAGGTGGCGTCCATGGAAAAATAGTTCTCACAACCTTTTTGGGTTTAGGATACCGCCGCGGCCGGGCCGCCGGCGGGTGGGAGGGCGCGTCCCGCGCCCAATTTTACCACATTTTTGCTAAGGAGGTGCAACGTAAAGTGGCACAAAAAGTAGTAGGTTTGATCAAGCTGCAAATCCCCGCAGGAAAGGCGACGCCGGCTCCCCCGGTAGGCCCTGCGCTGGGTCAGCACGGCGTCAACATTATGGCGTTTACCAAGGAATTCAACGAGCGCACAAAGAACGACGGCGACCTGGTGATCCCTGTCGTCATCACTGTGTACGCCGACCGTTCTTTCTCGTTTATCACAAAGACTCCGCCTGCGGCAGTGCTGATTAAAAAGGCTTGCAAGCTGCAGAGCGGCAGCGGCGAGCCCAACAAGAACAAGGTGGCCAAGCTGCCGAAAGAAGAGCTGCGCAAGATCGCCGAGCTGAAAATGCCTGACTTGAACGCTTCCAGCGTGGAAAGCGCCATGAGCATGATCGCCGGCACAGCGCGCTCCATGGGCGTCACTGTAGAAGAATAAGGGCGCCCCCGCGGAACGCGACGCTCCGCGGCGTGGGAGGATTATTCCGAAATACCACATTTAGGAGGATTAAGAAAGTGCGCAGAGGTAAGAAATATGTGGAAAGCGCAAAGCTGGTGGATCGTGCCAAGCTGTACGACCCCGCCGAAGCGCTGGATACCGTTATAAAGACCGCGAAAGCCAAATTTGACGAGACGGTGGAAGTCCATGTAAAACTGGGCGTGGATTCCCGTCACGCCGACCAGCAGGTGAGAGGCGCCATCGTGCTGCCTCACGGCACAGGTAAAAAGGTGCGCGTGCTGGTGTTCGCCAAGGGCGACAAGGCCAAAGAGGCCGAAGCCGCCGGCGCCGATTATGTGGGCGCTGAAGATATGGTGGCCCGGATCACAGGCGAAAACTTCTTTGATTTTGACGTGGTCGTCGCCACTCCCGACATGATGGGCGTGGTGGGCCGTTTGGGCCGTGTGCTGGGCCCCAAGGGCTTGATGCCCAACCCCAAGGCGGGCACCGTCACGATGGACGTGGCCAAGGCCATCAACGAGTCCAAGGCCGGACGTATCGAATACCGCTTGGACAAGACCAATATCATCCACTGCCCGCTGGGCAAGGTTTCCTTCGGCGCTGAAAAGCTGACGGAAAACTTCAACGCCCTGCTGAGCGCCGTCATCAAGGCCAAGCCCGCCGCCGCCAAGGGCCAGTACATCCGCTCTTGCGTGGTGGCTTCTACCATGGGCCCCGGCGTCAAGATCAATCAGGCCCGTCTGACAGACTAAGGCCGAAAGGCCCCCTGAGGGCCGCAAAAATTGTTGACAACCGCCTGGTTTGTTGATATAATAACAGCGCTCATTCCAGAGACAGCAGGCAGATCGAAGGATCTCCAACGGCTTTGCGCCGCCTGCCGAGGAACAGTCCGATTTGATTGGCCGCAAATTTTTTTCCGGTTTTATGAAATTGTTCTGTGCCCTCATGTCTGCTGGACATGGGGGCGCTTATTCTAAACGGAGGTGAAAACAGTGCCGAACGCAAAGGTTTTGAGCGAGAAGCAGGCCACTGTGGCCGCTCTGGCTGAAAAAATGAAAAACGCCACATCCGGCGTGCTGGTAGATTATAAAGGCATCACTGTGGAAGACGACACCAAGCTCCGCAGCGAGCTGAGAAAAGCCAATGTGGATTATGCCGTCGTCAAAAACACGCTGGTCCGCTTTGCCGCAAACCAGATCGGCTTTGAAGAGCTGGACGGCGTGCTGCACGGAACGACCGCTATGGCCGTCAGCATGGAAGACCCCACGACGCCCGCCCGCCTGCTGGCTGAGTTTGCGAAGACCCACGATAAGTTTTTCCATATCAAGGCTGGTTTCCTGGAAGGCAAGGTAGTAGACCTGGCTACAGTGGAATCTCTGGCCGCTATTCCGCCCAAGGATATTCTGCTGTCCACTGTTCTGGGCACCATGATGGCCCCTGTAGCCGCTCTGGCTCGGGTATTGCAGGCTATTGTGGATAAACAGGGCGAAGAGGGCGCAGCCGCCCCGGAAGCAGAAGCCCAGGCTTAACGACTAAAAAATTATTGGAGGTACACGATAATGGCAAGCGAAAAAGTTGCACAGCTGATTGAAGAAGTAAAAGTTCTCTCCGTCCTGGAGCTGAGCGAATTGGTACATGCCCTGGAAGAGGAATTCGGCGTTTCCGCCGCCGCCGCTGTGGCCGCCGCCCCTGCCGCTGGCGGAGCTGCCCCCGCCGCTGACGAGAAGACCGAGTTTGACGTCGTGCTGACTGAAGCCGGCTCTGCTAAGATGGGCGTCATCAAGATCGTCAAGGAGATCACCGGCCTGGGCCTGAAGGAATCCAAGGAACTGGTGGACAACGCCCCCAAGGCCATCAAGGAAGGCGTTGGCAAGGACGAAGCCGAGGAAATGAAGAAGAAGCTGGAAGAAGCCGGCGCCAAGGTCGAGCTGAAGTAAGAGTTCTTCTGTTTTTTCCAAATCAAAAGAAGACGAAAAGAGACGGGAATTTTCCCGTCTCTTTTTTTGTCGCTCTAGCCCTCAGCCCTCGTTGTCCGTCCGTCGGTGCCCCCGATAGAGCGGGAACTTAGGCCGCTGGCGCCACAACTCAGGCCCATAAATTCTCCAGCCCTCGTTGCTCGCCCGTCGGGGCTTCCCGGCAGTCCCGCATTAGGTCGGCGCGGACTTTCATGATCCGGAAAAAGCAGTCCAACTCTTCTTCTGTAAAAATATTTTCCAAGTCCTTGATAAAGCGCATGGTGTGGACGATGTCATATTGCTTGTGGGCCATGGACAGCTGCCGGCCCTTAGGCGTGACGAAAAGATGGTTTTTCTTTTTGTTTTCCTTGGACTCCAGCTTGTATACCAAGCCCTTTTGCTCCAGCTGCTTGACGCTTTGGGAAAGGGCGCTTTTGGTGCGGCCAAAAGCGTCGGCCATTTCGGTTACCGTCACCCCTGGGTGTTCTTCGATGAATGTGACGCCATGGGCTTCGGCCAGAGAATATTCCACCCCGGTTCCATAATCTTTGGGCATGGCGGAAAAGCCGTAATACCGCATGGTAAATTCAAATTCCAATGTGCTGATTTCCAGCGGAGTCCAGTTTTTTAGAAATTTTTGATTATCCATTGTATTGTGATCCTTATTGATTTGCTTTTTTGACTGATAGACCGCCGCAGAAGGAATGGTTATAGCATTTGTAGGCTGCATTGAATTTTTGATTTTATTATAGCGCTCAGACCGTCGATTGTCAAGAAAACATATGGATTAAATTGGATTATTTTGAGGCGTATTTTGGGGGACGTAAAGGTGTTGTATAGAGAGAGTCCCCGCAAAACCTGACGTTTTGCGGGGACGGATCGACAAAGCCTCGCAGGAGGCGAGAAAATAGCGGATTAGAGCCCTTCAAATTCCTTGGCGATACGCTGGAAGGCCTCCTGGATCAGCGGGCGGGGGGAGGACAGGCAGACCCGCTCAAAGCCGTCGCCCTTGTCTGGGTCGAACATGGAGCCGCCTTCCAAAATGACGTTGGCGTTTTTATAGATTTTATCATGGATTTGCTGAGCGGAGAGGCCGTAATCCCGGAAATCCATCCACAGCACATAGGTGCCCTCCGGCCGGCGGCATTTCACCTTGGGCATATGCTCCTTCATAAAGCCCAATACCCAGTCGATGTTGCCGGTAATATATTCGTTTACCTGATCCAGCCATTCGTCTCCCTCGTTGTAAGCGGCCACCAAGGCGGCTACGGTGAAGGGGGTGGGCATCTTCATGCCGGCGGCCTTTTTATACTTGGCCCGCAGATCCGGGTCGGCGATGACGGCGTTGCTGCATTTCAGGCCGGCAGTGTTGAACGTTTTGTTGATGGCGGTGAGCATGACGATGTTTTTGGGGTCCGCCACGGCGGCCACAGGATAATGCTTGTTCTCCTGGCGGATCAAATCGCAGTGAACTTCGTCGCTGACCAAAATCACGTCGTTTTCCAAGCAGATCTGGGCCAGTTTTTGCAGTTCTTCCTTTTTCCAAACCCGGCCGGTGGGGTTGTGAGGGGAGCAGAGGGTAAACATGGTCACATTGGGATCCTTGGCCTTTTGGGCGATGTCTTCAAAGTCCATGGTATAATAGCCGTTTTCCTCCAGGAGGTCGCTGTTGACGACCTTGCGGCCAGCGCCTTCCACCGCGGAGGTAAAGGGGCCGTAAACCGGCCGGGTGATCAACACGCCGTCGCCAGGCTTGGAAAAGGCTTGAACGCAAATGCGCAGACCTTCCACCGTGCCGTCCACATATAGAATCTGCTCGGGCTCAATCTGCCAGCCGTGTTTGTCCCGGAACCAGCGGATGACGGCGTTGTTGTATTCGGGCAGACATTTTTCAGAGGTGTAGCCGAAAATGCGCTGGTCCACTACTTTGTGCAGCGCGTCGATGACGGGCTGGGGGCAGGCGAAATCCATGTCGGCGGTGAAGATGGGGATGGTTTTGTCGTTGAATTCCAAATCCATGCCGAATTCCTTCATCAGAGGGCCGCCGTCCCATTTCATGCTGTAGGTGCCCCGGCGTTCTACGTGTTCGTCAAAATTGTATTTCATGATAAAGAACTCCTTTCGTCCCCAAAAAAATCTCTGATTTTTTGGGGTCCCCTCGTTGGATTAGAATAGATTTTCTCGGGGGACCCGAGAAAATCGGCCGCCGGATTGCCGGCGTCCCGCCTTCGGCGGGTCCCAGGCCCAAAAAATCTCTGATTTTTTGGGGTCCCCTCGTTGGATAGAATAGATTTTCTCGGGGGACCCGAGAAAATCGGCCGCCGGATTGCCGGCGTC
>CAJUIK010000014.1:32732-35425 GCA_910585875.1 uncultured Eubacteriales bacterium
CCGCCTTCGGCGGGTCCCAGGCCCAAAAAATCTCTGATTTTTGGGGTCCCCTCGTTGGATTAGAATAGATTTTCTCGGAAGACCCGAGAAAATCGGCCGCCGGATTGCCGGCGCTATAGCCGCCGTGAATTTGCGGTTACCTTCTATGAGTAGTATAACATATAGTTAAGCAGCTTTACAATATGCGGATTATCTAAAAAATATGACAGGATTTTGTGCAGAATTCATAAAAAAGCAAAAGAGCTTTCTATTCGATGATTTTGGACAAAAATGAAAAAAGAACAAATGTATTTATATAAAATGCACAAAAATAGAATGATAAATCTGGATAGATTGGCGAAAATTTAGATAGATGTGAATAAATTATTGACAAAATGGGCGGGGGGGGGTAAAATATGTAATATGATAGTTAAGCGCTTAACTAAAAGTACAAAACTGAACGAAAAGAGAGGGGACCCAATATGGATGCTGTGAAAAACCTGAACGGAACCGTATGGGTGTTTGCGTCGCTGCTGATTGCGATGGTCATCATCCAGGCGCTGCTGTTTCTGCGGTTGGCGCTGAACTTCAACAAAAAGAATAATCTGGCCACCAAGGCCGAAATCGTCAGCGCCGCCCGGACAGGCGCTGTGTCGGTGTTCGGCCCCGCCGTTTCGGTGGTGGTAGTGGCCTTGTCTTTGATCGCCATGGTGGGCTCCGGCGCCACGTTCATGCGCTGCGGCGTCATCGGCGCGCCGGGCTGGGAGCTGCTGATGGCCAATACCTCCGCCGAGGCCGCCGGCGTCTCCTTTGGTTCGCCGGAATTTACAGAAAGCATCTTCGTGCTGTGCCTTTTCGGCATGACCTTCGCTTCCGCGCCCTATTTCCTCAACACCATGATCACGCTGAAGCCCATGGACCTGGCGGTGAAGAAAGCGGCTTCCAACGAGAGCAAAGGCAAGCCCTCCTTCCTGCCTGTGCTGGGCAACGCGGCTATGATGGGCATCATGGGCTATTCGCTGTATGATTACCTCATCGACCCCAACAAGCTCACGGGCCTGCTGGTTTCCGGCGTGGTTTCCTTCATTTTGATGAAAGTGGCCGCCAAGACGGGCAAGCGCTGGCTGGGCGATTTTAATATGGCTTTCGCCATGGTTTTCGGCCTAGCCGCGGCCCAGATCATGTCCACCATACTGTAAAGGGAGGTTTGCATCGTGGCTCAAAATATTGATACAAAGGGCGCGACCGGCAACGCCGAAAGCGCTCAGAAGGATTACCAAGAAAACTTTATGCCCGCCGTACACCGTATCGGCCGGGCCACCATGGGAGCCGCCTTTGTGCTGGCTTTCCTGCCGGTGATTTATTTTATCCTCGTCAAAGGCTACGGCCTGCCCTTCTCCACCTATCTGAACGTGGGCGTGGCCATCGCCTCTGTGGGCATTGGGATGTGGCTGACAGAGCCCCTGGCCTATTGGCCTACCTTGGGCTCCGCCGGCACTTACATCGCCTATCTGTCCGGCAATGTGGGCGGTATGCGCTTCCCGGTTTCTCTGGCTGTGCAGTCCGCCATGAAAGCGGATATCAACAAGCCCCGGGGCCAGGTGGTCACCATTGTGGGCATCGTGGCTTCCGTCTTTTCCAATCTGGCCATCCTGTTTTTGATGGTGCTGTTCGGCGACTGGCTGCTGGGCGTGCTGCCCGCGCCGGTGACGGCTTCTTTCGCCTTCGTCATGCCCTGCCTGTTCGGCGGTATGTTCTGTATGCGCTTTAACGGCAAAGACGGCATTGTGAAGGGCTTTTTGAGAAACGCCCCTTATCTGGCCGTGGCCGTGCTGTGCAAGTTCTTGGTGGTCAATGTGTTCTCCAGCCTGTCCCATATCGGCACAGCCATCTCCGTGGGCGTCACCATTCTGTTCGCCTATGTGATGTTCAAGATCCAGACGTCCAAGCAGAATTAAAAGAGCCTTTGGGCGAAATTCAGATATTGCCGCCTCTGGCGGCAATATCTTTTTGAAAAAAGAGAACCACTGTGATAAATGCGAGGAAAAGGAGCGGATTGCTATGAAATTTATCGATATGCACTGCGACACGCTGATGCATGCCTATCTGCGCAAGCAGGAGACGGCGAAGGAGATGCCGGAATCGATGGTGGACGTCCGGCGGATGAAGGAGGGCGGCGCCCTGGCTCAGTTTTTCGCCATGTTCCTGCTGCCTCCTGGCGCGGAAAAGATGATGGGGCTGGAAAAAACGGTGGACGACGACGAGTATCTGGACGCCTTGACCGCCATTTTCAACCGGACCATGGAGCAGTGCGCCGACGTCATTGCCCCGGCCCGCTGCCTGGCGGACGTCCGCCGCAACGAGGAGGCGGGCAAAATGTCCGGCATCCTGGCCATTGAAGACGGTCGCAGCGTAGACGGCAAACTGGAGAAAATCGACAAGTACTACGACATGGGCGTCCGGTATATTTCGCTGACTTGGAACCACGAAAACTGCTTCGGCGCGCCCAACTCCACAGACCCTGCGATCATGGAAAAAGGGTTGACCGATTTTGGAAAGCAGGCGGTGGAGTATCTGTTCCAGAAGGGGATTTTGGTAGACGTCTCCCACCTGTCGGACGGCGGTTTTGCCGACGTGGCCGCTCTGTCCGCCAAGGCGGGCAAGCCCTTTGTGGCCACCCATTCCAACTTGCGTTCTTTGAGCCCCCATCCGCG
>CAJUIK010000015.1 GCA_910585875.1 uncultured Eubacteriales bacterium
ACGCTCTGAGCGGGGAGCGGACCTATATATTCGAGCAGAATGAGTCCGGCGGAGACGACAACACCTATGAATGGACGGCCGACGGGGTGACGCCGGAAAAAGAGAGCCTCCAAAACGTCCCCCCGGAGGTGTGCGCCAGCTGGTATCGGAAATTCGGCGTCGGCAAGCATATCGTCATCGAGAGCCTGGAGGATATTCGGGAAACCGAACCGCTTCAGTATGAGAACCTGAAGCGTCAAGGCATTCATTCCCTTGTGGTGGTCCCCCTGTACGACGGCAAAAAAATCATCGGGTTTTACGGCGTGGACAATCCTCCTGTGAAGTCGTTGGAGTACGCGTCGAATATGCTCCAGACCGCGGCGTATTTTATCGTATCCTCTTTGAAGCGGCGCAACCTGTTTCGGGAGCTTCAAAAGCGGAGTTACAATGTGCTCCACGCCCTCAGCGTGGACTATCTGGGCATCTATGAGTTGAACTTCGACACCGGCGAATGCACGGTTTACCGCAGCAGCGGACCCATGGAGGCGGACTGGGCGGCCAGCTTTCAAAACGGTTATGAAGAGGCCATGGATCGGTATATTTCCGAGTATGTGGTTTCCCGGGACCAGGAGCGGCTCCGCATGATGACGGAAAAAAACTATGTGCTGGCCCAGCTCAGGGCCGACAAGAAGTTTTCAGTCCGCTACCAGGTAAAAGACAGTTCCTCCGGGCTAAAGCATCTGGAGCTCCATTTTTCCGCCACAGAGAAGACGGCCGCGGAGAACTGCGCGATTTTTGCCCAGCGGGACGTCAACGCCCTGGTGGAGCAAGAGGAAAAATACAAGCTGGAAGCGCGGCAGAGCCTGGAGGACATTCTGGAGGGGGCCCGGACCGGCATCTGGACGATTGAGCTGGAGGAGGGCTGCCCGCCGAGAATGTACGCGGACCGGACCATGCGGATTCTTCTGGGCGTGTCGGACAGGATCGGACCGGAGGAATGCTACCAACGCTGGTTTGAAGGCGTTGATCCGGATTATGTGGAGATGGTGGAGGAAGCCGTACAGGAGATGCTGAAAAGCGGGCGTTCTGAAGTGGTTTATCCCTGGAACCATCCAGAGCTGGGGAAGATCTATGTCCGCTGCGGCGGCGTGCCGGATAAAACCTTCAAAAAATCCGGCGCCAGCCTGAACGGATACCATCAGGACATCACGGAAACCATGGTGACGCGAAAAAAGCAGGAACAGTCCATCATGGAGCTTTTGGAGCGGGTGAGGCAGGCAAACTCGGCAAAGAGCGAATTCCTTTCCCATATGTCCCATGATCTCCGCACGCCTGTCAACGGGATTTTGGGAATGCTGGCCATTCTGGAAAAAAGCCAAGGCGACCCAGAGCGGCAGAAGGAGTGCCGGCGGAAAATCCGCGTGTCGACAGAGCATCTTCTATCCCTGGTGAACGACGTCCTTCAAGTCAGCAAGCTGGAGAGCGGAAGGCCCGCGGCGGTGGAGGAGCCCTTTGACCTTCGCGATACGCTGGAAGAGTGCGTCGCGATCCTATCCCCCTTTGCGGAGGAACGGGGAATCCGGCTGGAACTGGAGGCTTCCGCCCTGCGGCACAGCAGAGTTATTGGGAACCCCCTGCATTTGAAACAAATCCTGACAAATGTCGTCGACAACGCGCTCCGGTATAACCGGCCCCAGGGCGCCGTCTTCGTCCGGGCGGAGGAAACCGCCTTCCAAGCTGGAACGGTAACCTGCCGGTTTGTCGTCGAAGACACTGGCATCGGCATTGGAGAAGAGTTCAAAGAACATATTTTTGAGCCCTTCACCCAGGAGCACCAGGGCGCGAGAACCAATTACAACGGCGTGGGCCTTGGTATGTCCATCGTAAAGAAACTGGTCGACCAGATGAAGGGGACGGTTGAGATAGACAGCCGAGTCGGCAAAGGGAGCGTGGTCCAGATCACGCTTCCTCTTCCTGCCGACGAGAAGAGGCTCCAAGGGCCCGCAGGCGAGGCTTGGACTATGCCGGACAACATCGCCGGGATGCGCGCGCTCCTGGCGGAGGACAACGAGATCAACCGTGAAATCGTGGAGTACATCCTTCGGGACGCAGGCGTGGAGGTCATAACGGCCAACAACGGAAAAGCCGCCGTGGACGCGTTCACAGCGGCGGAACCGGGGACGTTTGACTGTGTGCTCATGGATTTGATGATGCCGATCATGAGCGGATATGAGGCGGCGCGGACGATTCGCAGCTTGGAGCGGCGAGACGCGCAAACCGTGCCTATCATAGCGCTGTCGGCCAACGCATTCGACGAGGATATCGCCTTGGCGAAGGACGCCGGGATGAACGAACATTTGGCAAAGCCGGTGGATATCCACAAACTGTTTCAGGCCATGAGCCGGTTGAGAGGCTGACAGAGCCGGCAAACGGCCGCCGGAAGGCCGGACAACTGGACTGTTAAAAACTTGGAGAGGAAAAAAGTATGAAAAACAAGGCTTTGCCGCGGTCTTTCAAAATCAGCGTAGCGGCGATTATTTGTTTCACTATCTTCGTGTTTTCCTTTCTTGGAATCTCCATTCACACGATGAGCGAAAACACGATTGAAGAGATCGGCGCCGCTTATATGGCCGGGATGAACGAGCAGGTGTCGTTACATTTTGAAACGATCATTGAGCTCCGCCTGACAATGGCGGAATCCATCGCGCGTATTGCGGCGGGAGACGGGCTTTCCGGCTATGGTTCCAAGGAAGAAATTGAATACGGCGCAAACGCCCGGCATTTTTTATGCGCCGCCCTCTATTCTTCTGAGGGCGAAATCGAAATGATTTATGGCGATCCGGTGACGCTCAAGCATCCCGAGCCTTTTTTAGAAAGCCTGCGGAAGGGGGAGCGCAAGACGGCCTCCGCCGTCGACAGCAACGGAAACGGCGTCATTTTGTTCGGCGTCCCCTGCGAATATCCCATGTCCGACGGAAGCGGCAGCCTCGCCATAGCAGTGGGGCTTTCTACCCAATATATGGGCGAGGTCCTCTTTCTGGATTCAGATAAGTCCTTGAGCTATTCTTTCGTCATCCGAAAAGACGGCAGTTATGTGGTCGGGAACGAGGACGACGTCCACGAAAATTATTTTGACAGGCTTTCTAGTATTTTTGAAGGGCAGGATGAGGAAAGCGTTTCCTATATCGAACAGCTGACGGCGGCTATGAACGCGAACGAAGAGTATTCGGTGATTCTGCAAAAGGGCGAATCCCGCCGCCATCTGTATTGCACCAGCCTTCCCTACTGCGATTGGTATCTGGTGACGGTCCTCCCCTTTGACGGGCTGGATTCCGCCATTGCGGGGATGGGCAGCCATTGGCTGACCATTGTTTACGCCGCTTCCTTCGCGGTGGTCGGAATGCTGCTCTACCTATTCTTCCAGTATTTGAGGCTGTTCCGAAACCAAGTATCCGAATTGAAGCGCATAAACGCGGAAATGGATACGGCCCGGAAAGACGCGGAACAGGCGCGAAAAGAGGCGGAGTATGCCAATGCGGCCAAACAGGATTTCCTTTCCAGCATGAGCCACGATATCCGAACCCCCATGAACGCCATCATCGGGATGACGTCCCTGGCCATGGACGCTGCAAACAACCCCCAGCAGATTCAGGATTATCTGCGCAAAATCGCTTTGTCCAGCGGTCATCTGCTGGGGCTGATCAACGACGTGCTGGATATCTCCAAGATTGAAAGCGGCAAAATGGCGCTGAATATTGCGCCGATGTCGCTGAGGGAGGCGATGGACTGCATTGTCAACATCATTCAGCCCCAAGTCAAGGCGAAACATCAACAATTCGACGCAGACGCCTATGAAATCCTTTCAGAACATGTGTGCTGCGACAGCGTGCGGCTCAATCAGGTGTTGATCAATCTGCTGGGAAACGCCGTCAAATTCACGCCGGAACGGGGCTCGATTCAAGCGACAGTCTACCAGGAGGAGCTTCCAGATCGGCCTTCCCATGTCCGCACCCATTTCCTGGTGAGCGATACGGGAATCGGTATGTCCAAGGAATATCAAAAGGTCATATTTGAATCCTTCAGCAGAGAGGACACCGCTCGGGTACAGAAAACAGAAGGCTCCGGGCTTGGGATGACGATTACCAAGTACATTGTAGACGCGATGGGCGGCGCCATTTCCGTCCGCAGCGAGCAGGGCGCGGGCAGCGAATTCCACGTCGTGCTCGACTTGGAAAAGGCGGCGGGACAGGAGCAGAATGCGGCGCTTCCCGATTGGAACGTTCTGGTGGCCGACGGCGACGAGCGGTTGTGCGTCAATACCGTTCGGATGTTAGAATCCTTCGGCCTCCGCTCGGAATGGCGGCTGAGCGCCGAGCAGGCAATGGGTCAGATCGCCGAAGGCCGCTATCAGCTGATCCTTCTGGGGTGGAACTTGCAGGATATGAAGGGAATCGAGGCCGCCCGGGCCATTCGGCAGAACTGCGGGGAAAACAGCCCGGCGACGCTGCTCTTGGCCTGCGATTGGAGCGAGGCGGCAGACGAGGCCAGAGAAGCGGGAATTTCCGGCTTTATTTCCAAGCCGCTGTTCCAATCCACTTTGTTCGACGCGCTGAGCGCGTTTTCCGGCGCCGGCGCGGAAAAAACCGCCGATGCAGAAAAGGCGGTTGATCTGGCGCTCCGGGGAAAGCGTATTTTGTTGGCGGAAGACAATGAACTAAACTGGGAAGTGGCGAGGGAAATGCTCTCTGTCCTGGAGCTGGAACTGGATTGGGCGGAGAACGGGCAAATATGCCTGGATAAATTCGAGAAATCCCCGGCCGGGCATTACGACGCCATTCTCATGGATATGCGAATGCCTGTTATGGACGGCTATGAAGCCGCCGCGGCTATCCGGGGGCTGAAACGGGAGGACGCGGATATTCCCATTATCGCGATGACTGCCGACGCGTTTTCAGAAGATATCCAAAAGTGCCTGGAACGGGGCATGAACGACCATTTGGCAAAACCCATCGACATTCAGGCCGTGGCCTACAAGTTAAAAAAACATCTCAAATGACGGGCGCTGGACAGCGGCAAAAACCGAGCCCGCGGCGCAGCCGGCCGGGCGCCCCTTATTCTTGCGTCAGTTCCCTGATTCGCTTCGCCGCCTGCTCCGGCGTGATTTCGCTCACGTCCACAGGAGTTCCCGCCAGCCGCCGATACAGCGGCAGGCGAGCCAGGCTGCGCGCCAATATGTCGGGCTGGCGCAGACCTCGGCGGACGTCTTCCGTCAAGCGGGCTTCCAGCGCCTGAGGCGAGAGGATCAAGTTATAGACCAGCAGCCGATATTCCAGAGGCTTCAGCCGCTCGATCAGCTGCTGCAAAATTTCGTCCTGATGCAGCACCCAGCAGAAAATCACCGTTTCCAGTCCGCTGTTTTGCAGAAAGCTTCTCAACAGACAGCTGACGTTATCCATGACCATCCGCCGATTCTCCTCGTTGGGATCAAAAGGCGCCATCTGCCAGCACCAATCCCCATCCAACCAGACGGCGGGGGCTGACAGCGGCAATAATTTTTGGCAGACCGCGGTTTTTCCCGCTCCCATGGTCCCACGGACGACGACCAAGTTTTTCATCATTCCCCTTTCTCTGCGGCGATATCCGCCAGCGACGCCCCAGTCAGCTGGATCAGGGTTTGGGGCTCCGCCTCCAGCTGAAGGCCGACTTTGCCGGCGCTGACGTAAATCCACCGGAAATTCCGGCAGCTCTGGTCGACGACGGTGGGATACTGCTTTTTCATGGCCAGCGGGCTGCACCCGCCCCGGATATATCCGGTGACTTTTGTCAGCTCCTTGAGCGGGAGCATCTGCACAGCCTTGACTCCCGCCGCCCGGGCGGCGGCCTTCAAATCCAGTTCCCGGCAGCAGGGCAGCACGAACACCCGGTAATCCCCCGGCCCCGCCTGGGCTACCAGGGTTTTGAACACCTGGGCCGGGTCCTGTCCCATTTTGGCGGCCACAGAAGGGCCGTCGATCTGCCCGTCGCTATGGTCGTAGGTCAACAGCCGATAGGGCGCTTTCGCCTTGTCCAACAGCCGACAGGCGTTGGTTTTGGGTTGGGAAGGCATTATCGTTCCACCCCCTTTTGCTCCGGCTCAAACAGCCGTTCAAAAATCTCCCAGGTTTCCGGGCTCATGCGGCGGGTCGCGCACAGGCAGGAAGACAGGACATTGCCGTTTTTATCAAATTTCAGACCTTTTTCCTTGCTCTTCGGATGGCCGAAGCGGAGGTCGAGCAGACGCTCCTGCGGCAGCGGCCGGGGGCGAATAAGGGAGCCTTTTGTCCCCCAAACCGCCCATTTGGAGCAGCAGTTGAAGGGGACTTGATGCTCCAAATGGGGTAGGCTGGGCGTCCAGGAATCCGAATATTCAAATTCAGGATACTGTTTGCCCTCTTCCTTCAAAGCGCCGCAGGGCCGGCCCAGCTCCCGCAGGCAGTAATCGATCGCCCGCTCCCGGGTTTCCACCGGCAGCCGGGCCAAGGCCCAAAGCTTTTTGTCTATCAGCGCGACGGGATAGACGATATCCCCTACTTGAATCGAGCTGATCGCAGGCATCCGGGCGTGGATGCTGCCGAACACCACCCGAATAGGGCCCTGATCCCCCGTCTTTTCCAGTTTCTTTACATGGTCCTGGGGCCAATACACGATATAACCGGGCATTTTCCTCCCCTTCCTTTCGTAAAAAAACAGGCGGCGCGGCCTTTTCAGACTGCGCCGCCTTTGTTTTCGTCGGAACTTTGATATCCTATTTGTTATTTTTGATTGAAATAATCCAGCAGAGCCACAAAACCCTTGACGCCGGTTTCCATGATGCTCTCGTCAAAATCGAACTTATTGTTGTGCAGGGAGGGCACGTCGCCCAGGCCCAGCCAACCGAAGACGCCGGGGCAGCGCAGCTGATATTCCGAGAAATCCTCGGCGATGACGGTTTTTTCCGCCTCCACCACCTGGATGCCCGCCTGGGCCATGGCTTTTTTGTATTCCTCGCAGAGGGCGGGGTCGTTGTTCACCGGCGGATAGGGGGTCGTCAGCTTCACTTCCACTTTGGCGCCGTAGCGCTGGGCCGCGTCCTGGCTGATTTCGTCGATGCGCTTGACCATAAAGTCGTAGACCTTGGGATCAAAGGCCCGGACGCTGCCGCGGACCACCGCCTTTTCGCAGATGATGTTGGCCGCGTCGCCGGCTTCCATGGCGCCGAAGTGCAACAAGTAATCCACGCCCTGGGGGATCTCCTTCTTTTTCATGGCGTTGATTTCCGCGATGATGTCCGCCGCGGCGGACAGGGCGTCTATGCCCAAGTCGGGCCGGCCGCAGTGGGCGCTTTTGCCGTGAACCGTCATAGTCAGCTCAGAAGCCTGGGCCATCATGGGGCCGGCCACGGTTCCCACGGCGTTGGCGGGGATTTTAGGCCAGACATGGAACCCAAAGACCCGCGTCACATGGCGTTTTTCCAAAACGCCGGTCTCACAGATCACCTTCGCGCCGCCGATGCTTTCCTCCGAGGGCTGGAAAATGGCTAGCACGTTGAATTTGTATTTGCCGATGTTTTCATTCAGGTAATCGCACAGGCCCAGCATCATGGCCATGTGGGCGTCGTGGCCGCAGGCGTGCATACAGCCGTTTTGGGAGGCGAAGGGCAGGCCGGTCTCCTCTTTGATGGACAGGGCGTCCATATCCCCACGGAAAGCGATGGTTTCCGGGGCGCCATTGTCGAAAAAGGCGGTATATCCGGTGCCGCAGACCTTTTCCACCTGGCAGTTCAGCTTGGCCAGACGGGCGCCGATATACTCGCTGGTTTTGAATTCCTGCCGGGCCACTTCGGGCATTTGATGCAGATCCCGGCGGTATTGAATCAGATTTGTCATGATACTCTCCTCCATTCAGCCCCAAGGGCTGTTTCTACTCTTATTATACCGCAACTGGGGCAAAGTACAAGAGCGGAAACAAGCGCCGGCCCGGCGAACCGAACGCGGAAGGGCCCTCGGAGCGCATAATCTTAACTGCGAACAGCGGCTATATGGACGCAGGATATGGAGCGATAACAGACAGGGCGGCGGGATATCTGCCCCGCCGCCCCGTTTTAGTTTTTGTTCGCCCGACAGACTGGAAACTCCTCATTCGATCACCATGTTGTAATATTCTTCTCCATCTTCGTCCGTATACGGCACGGCATAAAACCGCTTCCCGACGAGCGTTCTCAATTTTTCGATATCTTCCAAACTGAACGAACCAAATTCCTGATAACAAACGGTTTCGCTGCTTTCATTCAATTGCTCATAAAAATCGGAGACAAACAAATTAAATTCATCCAGAATACCTTCGATTGGAACTTGCGTAAGATTCCTGGGCGAGGCGTCTTCCTCCCCATAGCGCTCTGGCTCCATTTCAAAGGTAAGCGACGTTACAAAAATATCTCCAGAGCCGTAAGGGGATTTGGTTTTATAAATTCCGTCCGATACTTTTTGAAAATCAGACGCCGCATACTTTTCCGGCGTGAAATTCTGAAAATTTTTCATATTGCCTTACCTCCTGCAAATTCCGCGTTTGTCGATTCGCCTGCCGCTTCCAGTATAGCGCGTTTCCCCGCTGAAAACAATCCCCTTCCAAGCGTCCGCAGGCGCGTCTTGCGCCCGCAGCGCCCAATAACGCTTGACAAAACGCTGGCTTTCCCATCAAAATCCCTCTTTACAAGGCCGGCGCCCTATGATAAGATAGGCCCAGGATAGAGGCGCGGAGCGAATGAGTAACCCTGGGAGCCGGCAGGCGGAGAAAGGGGCCAAAGGTCAATCCGCCGAACTTTGGGCGCGGGCGCGCGCCCATGGTGGGGCCGCGTTAAAAAAGCGCGGCACTGTCTGCAAGGGACGTTGCAGGGGCGCTATCTTACAGCGGGGAATGTTTCCTTTTGGATTCCTGCCGGTAAGAGCGCAAGCTCTGCCGGCTTTTTTCGTTTCTTTGCAGCGGCAAACCAAAAGCGGAAAGGAGCGGGGCCATGAAAAAAGTCGTCGTATTGGGCTGCCCTGGAGCGGGCAAAAGCGTCTTTGCCGCCAAGCTGCGCCGCCGCGCGGGGCTGCCGCTGATTCATCTTGACAACCTGTGGTGGAGGGCCGACCGGACCCATGTTTCCCGGGCGGAATTTGACCAGGCGCTGGCCTCCGTCCTGCATACCGAAGCGTGGATTTTGGACGGCGATTTCAGCAGGACCTACGAGGTCCGCGTCAGAGCCTGCGACGCCGTCGTCTTTTTGGATTACGATGAAGCGGTCTGCATGGCCGGGATCAAGGAGAGGGCAGGCCAAACAAGGCCGGATATCCCCTGGACGGAGGAAGCGCCCGACCCCCTGCTGATCGAGGCTGTGAGGCGCTATCGGGCGGAAAAGCGTCCGATTATCCTGAACTTGCTGGAACAATACCCGGAAAAAGAACAATATCTCTTCCGCAGCCGAGAGCAAGCGGAAGAATGGCTGGAAACTCTCCCGCCCGGGCAAAATTCCCCTTGCTTCGGGTCGTCCGCGGCCAAAACTTCTTCCCCAAACGGGATTGACATAAAGGAGACGCTACAATGAGATTGGTGCATAAATACGGTGGCAGCAGCGTGGCCACCACGGAAAAAATCATGGCCATCGCCCAACGGGTGGCCCAGCTGCGGCGGGAAGGGACGGATATGGCAGTGGTGTGTTCCGCCATGGGCAAAACCACCAACAGCCTCATCGCCCTGGCCAAAAAGGTGAACGACTCCCCCTCCAAACGGGAGATGGACGCCCTGCTTTCCACCGGCGAAATCCAAACGGTCAGCCTGATGGCCATGGCCCTGCAATCGCTGGGGGTGGACGCCATTTCCATGACAGGCTTTCAATCGGGGTTCATCACCAACGACGTTCATTCCAAAGCCTTTATCAAGGAAATCAACACCCAGCGGATGGAGCAATACCTGGCGGAAGGCAAGGTCGTGGTGGCCGCCGGCTTCCAGGGCATCACAGAGGACGGGCATATCACCACCCTGGGCCGGGGAGGCAGCGACACCACCGCCGTGGCCATCGCCGCCAAACTGGGCTGCCCCTGCGAAATCTATACCGACGTGGACGCGGTCTACACCGTGGACCCCCGGATCTACCCCGCCGCCCGGGCGCTGGAACGCATCTCCTATGAGGAGATGATGGAAATGGCCTCTCTGGGCGCCGGCGTGCTGGAAACCCGCAGCGTGGAGCTGGCCAAAAAATATGGCGTCAGCCTGTATCTGGGCCGCGCGCTGGAAAACGAAAAGAAAGGAACGACCATTATGAGCCAACAGGCGTTTTTTGAAGATATGCCCGTCGCCGGCATCAGCATCAAGGAGCATTGCGCCATCGTCTCCTTCCCCCCTATGGATTACAACGCCAGCTCCGCCGCTTCTATTTTCAGCCTGATTGCGGGGGCCAACATCAACCTGGATATGATCAACCAGAACATTGTAGAGGGCAAAGTAGCCTTCTCTTTCAGCTGCAGCGACGAGCAGGCCCTGGAGCTGGAGCGGCAGCTGAACGCAAGCCAAGAGGGGCCCGCGCTGCAAATCCGCCGGGACCTGACCCAGCTTTCGCTGGTGGGCGTGGGCATGGCCACCCACACCGGCGTGGCCGTCCGGGTCTTCCGGACCCTGGCCCAATATCAGATCCCCTATTATCAGATCACCACCTCGGAAATCTCCATCTCCTTCACCATCGACAAGGAGAACAAAGAGCAGGCTGTTCAGGCCCTGGCTAAGGAATTCGACCTTTAATCGGCGGGATCGCGCTTCCTCCTGTCCTCTGACAGAAGAATATTCAGGCTTTTGTTCTTGAAACGCGCCCCAAAGGAGAAAACCGGTGGACATTTTCCTCGTCAACCGATATACTGGAAACAGAATGACAGACGACATCAACACAAAAGGAGACTTGATTATGTCCAAACCCATCCGCGTCTTCAGCGGCTCCCTGGTAGCCCTGGTCACCCCCTTCGGCCAGGACGGCCAGGTGGATTACCAGCAGCTGAGCAAACTGGTGGATTTCCACCTGCAAAACCACACGGACGGTATCGTGGCCCTGGGCACAACCGCCGAAACCCCCACCCTCTCCCAGGAGGAAAAGGACAAGATCGCCCAAGCCGTTATCAGCCAGGTCGCCGGGCGGATTCCGGTGATCGTCGGCGCCGGCTCCAACGACACAGCCCACGCCGCCGCTTTGGCCCGCCGCTACCAGGCCATGGGCGCCGACGGCCTGCTCGTCGTCACCCCCTATTACAACAAGGCCAACAAAAGCGGGATGCTGGCCCATTTCCAGACCGTGGCGGACAGCGTGGATATCCCCATCGTCCTCTACAACGTGCCCAGCCGCACCGGCTGCTCCATCCCCCTGGACGTGTTGGCCCAACTGGCCCAGCACAAAAATATTGTGGGAATCAAAGAGGCCAGCGGCGACATCGCTTATACCGTCGCCTGCGCCAAGCTGGTAGGGCCGGAATTCTGCCTGCTCTCCGGCAACGACGACATGATTGTGCCTCTGCTTTCTCTGGGCGGCTCCGGCGTCATTTCCGTGCTGGCCAACGTGGCCCCGGCCCAGACCCATCAGCTGGTGGAAGCCTATCTCTCCGGCGACGCAGATCAGGCCCGCCGGCTCCAGCTGGAATACCTGGACCTGGTGAACGCTCTGTTTATCGAAACCAACCCGGCGCCGGTGAAAGAGGCTTTGAACCTTCTGGGCTGGCAGGTCGGCCCCTGCCGCCTGCCCCTGGGGCCCCTCAGCGAAGCAAGCCGCCAGCGGCTGGCCCAGGCCCTGGAAATTTTGAAATAGCGGAGACTTTTTGCGAAAGGACGTGGAAAACGGCATGGAAGAGAAAAAAATCGTCGTAGTGGGCTATGGCGCCATGGGCAAGCGCATTGCCGAAGCCATTGAAAACCACCCGGGCTGGCAGCTCTGGGGAGCTGTGGACCCCATGAACACGCCCCAATGTTACGGCGCTCTGGACGAACTGCCCCAGCCGCCGGACTTGATCGTCGATTTTTCCCATCCGGCCAATCTGGCTATGATCTGCGATTACGCCCGGCGCAACAGCGTCCCCTGCGTGCTTTCCACCACCGGCTTCTCCCCGGCCCAAGAGGATCAGTGCCGGGAGCTCTCGGCCTATGTCCCGGTGGTGCGCACCCAAAACACCTCCCTGGGCGTTAACGTGATGGAAAAAATCTTGGAAGTGATCACGCCCATTTTGATGGATTCCTTCGACATTGAAATCACAGAAAAGCACCACAACAAAAAAATCGACGCTCCCAGCGGCACCGCCAAGATGCTGGCCCAGGCCGTCCAAAAGGCCGGGGATTTCACCGTCCGCCATGGCCGGGAGGGCGTCTGCCCCCGGCAAAAGGGCGAAATCGGCGTCCACTCCTTGCGGGGGGGCGCCATTGTGGGCGAGCATTCCGTGCTGTTCGCCGGCGAGGGCGAGCTGATTGAAATCAAGCACACCGCCCTGTCCAAGCAGGTCTTTGTGGCCGGCGCCGTCAAAGCCGCCGAATTTGCCCTGCGGGCTCCCAAGGGCTTCTATTCCATGGGCGACGCTTTGTTTGAGCAGACAAACGCCTGAATTTGAATCGAAAGGACGACAAAACTTCATGAATACGCAAGAAATCATCGACCGCATCCACAATTCCGTCAAAAAAACCCCGGTGAAGGTCTATGTGCAGGAAAAGCAGCCGATCCAGTTCCCAGAGAGCTGCCGGGTGTTCGGCGAAGGGCCCTTCAAAGTGGCGTTTGGCGAATGGAGCGATATCCAGCCGGCCCTGGAGAGCCAGGCCCAGTCCATCGCCCAGTTTGAGGTGGAAAACGACCGCCGCAACAGCGCGATCCCTCTGCTGGACATGAAAAACATCAACGCCCGCATCGAGCCCGGCGTCACCATCCGGGAGTGTGTGGAAATCGGCGACAACGCGGTCATTATGATGGGCGCCGTCGTCAACATCGGCGCCGTCATCGGCGAAGGGACCATGATCGACATGGGCTGCGTGCTGGGCGGCCGGGCCACTGTGGGAAAAAACTGCCACATCGGCGCCGGGACCGTGTTGGCTGGCGTGGTGGAGCCCGCCAGCGCCCAGCCGGTGATCGTGGAAGACGACGTGGTCGTCGGCGCTAACGCCGTGGTGCTGGAAGGCTGCCGGGTGGGCAAAGGCGCGGTGGTGGCCGCCGGCGCTGTGGTCATCAGCGACGTGCCCGCCGGCGCCGTCGTAGCCGGCATTCCCGCCAAGGTCGTCAAGCAAAAAGACGCCAAAACAGAGTCCAAAACCGCCCTGGTGGACGCCCTTCGGAGCCTATAAAAACCGCTCTCATGCAAAAACCAGCCCCTCCTTTGAGGGGCTGGTTCTGTTTCTGTCGACGCTCGGCGCCGTCGATCGATTAAGCGGATCGATTATTTCCCTTGTAACTGGAATTTCACCTGGCCGTCGGGTTGGATGGCGATGCTCATGGGGCGGATGTATTTTTGATAGAATTGCTGCCGCTCCGCTTCAGACATTTCAATGCGGGTGGCGCGGAAAGCTTCGGCCAGCATATCGTTGACGTTGAGGCGCACTCGCTGGTCCAGATAGCGGTAAATCTCCTGAGTCAGGGCGATCAGCTTGATATCGCCGCTGTTTCCTGAATAAAAATCGTCGATAAAACAATAAAAGATGCCGGAATTGGACAGCGCGGTCTTGATATCCGGGCCGCATTTTTCCCGCTCCACCATCACCAGGAACTGAGCCGTCGGCAGGGCGGAAATCAGGCCCCAATAATCCGAATCGCTGGAAACCAACACGAAGGAATCCACTTGATTTTGGTAAAATTCCCGGCAGACCCCGGCCGTCAGGCTGATATCCACCAGAGATTTATTTTGCTTCACCCGCTCGTTCATGATATGCTCCACTGGAATATCGGTAAAGTTATCCAGAATCCGCCAAGCCACGGCGGTGTGCGGGTCGTCGTACAGCATAATCTTGCTGATTTTCTCCAGGTTGCCCGAATCCAGGTTTTTCAGCACGGCGCACAGCTTGTACGGGTCGGAATTTTCGCAGTCCACCACCAAAACGGCGTTCATGCTCTCGTCCAGAAAATCATAGATGTTCCCTTTTGTCAGGCTCCCTGCGTCGGAAACCTTGCTGATATCGATGAACTCGTCGTCATGCCAGCGGTAGAGCAAGGTGACGAATTTTTTGTCGTTATACAAAATATTCCCTTCGTTGGAAGGGGGCCAGTTCATATAGACCTGATAGGGGTAATTGCTTTTATGCGTGTAATAAAGGTCCGCGGCGGTTTTGACGCCGCCTTCCGTCAGGCCGTTGGGCATGATAAAAATATCTCGGATATATTTCCAATCCACCCACAGGGGGAATAGATCTTTGCAGTTGTTGATGCGGTCGGACAAGGTGCGGTTGATATCGATAATATAATGATTGAGCTTCTGTTTGCTCGATTTGATGATATGAATGCCGTCGTCTATCAGCTGCATGACGCAGTCCTGGGGAATCAGGTCGGTCAAGCTCGCCAGACTTCTGTAATTATGAGTCATTTGGTCGTTGATCTGGCCAAAGTTTCGCTCGATGGCGGTCCGCAACATACAGAGATTTCGGACAATGCGGGCGTTTTTATCCAGCTCCATCTGTCGATAAATTTCCATTTTAGGGGGTTCGTGCTCATTTTCAAAAATCCGTTTGGGCACGCCCAGCAGATAGGAAACCAGCGATACAATCGTATAGGTGCTGTCCCGATAATAATTCCGCGGAAGGGTCCCCTCTTCGGCGGCTCCCTCCGCCAGATTCTCTCCTTCTTGCTCCTCTGCTTCCTCGGGCAATTCGCCGGCGGCCTCGGGAGCAGGCGGATAAAGCCCTTCCTCCGACTCGGCTTCTTCTCCCTGGGGCTCGGGTTCATATCCGCCGGAATATTGAATAGGTTCCTGTTCTTTGCTCACTCTGGATTCTTCGTTGGGTTGATACTGATACAGATCAGACATGGTTTTCTCCTTTCTTCCAATGATGATTGGGCGCCGGCCTATGGCAAGCGCCTATATTGTGCGTTTCATATAAAACGGACGGGCGCCCCGCCGGTAGCCGATTCGGCGCGCCGGCGCTGGCAGGGCGCTATTCTGTACTGATTGTATCACAGTTTTATGCAGAAAGAAATGGACATTTGAAAATAAAATTTAAATAGATGTAGTGAAACATATGCAAAAAATAGGAGGCGGCTCAAAAGCCGTCTCCTATTGCTCCGCAGCGTCCGCCGGTTTTATTATTTCGCGGGCGTCAAAATCGACAGGGGGTCGATGGGTTTGCCGTCCCGGGCCACCTCCAGATGGATATGGGGCGCCATTTTGCTCTCCACCGCCATAGTGCTGCCTCCGCCGCCCACCACAGCGCCCATTTTCACTTGGTCGCCCTTTTTGACAGTAGCGTTTTTCATCAGGCCC
Organism: uncultured Eubacteriales bacterium; assembly: GCA_910585875.1. Classification (GTDB taxonomy): domain Bacteria; phylum Bacillota; class Clostridia; order Oscillospirales; family Butyricicoccaceae; genus Pseudobutyricicoccus. The sequence continues at coordinate 15,453 of CAJUIK010000015.1, forward strand.
CGCAGCGTGCTGGTCAGGCCGTCGCCGTGGTCGATGGTCAGGCAGTAGCCGGTTTGATCGTCAAAAAAGATATCCGTCACCGTGCCGTCGCCGATGGCGCAGACCTTGCCGCCGTCGTCGCAGGCGATGTCCACTCCATTGTGAACCCGCCAATCGCCCATAGTTTCATCCTTCACCAGCTGGTCGCCGGAAAATTCCCGCAGCACCTGGCCGTTTTGCACTGGGCTGATAAAGGTTTCTGCTTTGGGCGCGGCGGTCTGTTCCGCCTGCTCTATGGGGATCTGGGCGCTGGCCGGGGCGTTTTTTTCCTTTTTCTTATCCTCCGCCTCGGCGGGCTTGGATGGGTTGTCCGCCGGCTTGGGCAGGGCCTCCTGGGCCTCTTGCTTGGGATCGGTCTGCTCCGGCTGCGAAACAGGCGGCGTTTGAACCGCGTCGTTCACCGCGCCGCTGATTTGCAAGGGCTCGTCTACAAAGTCTTCCTCGCCGCCTGTGAAAAACAATACATAACCCGAAACCCCGATGGCCGCGGCGCACAGGGCAAGGACAATGTAAAACCCTTTTCCAGCGACAAAGTCGGATACTTTGTCCATCCATCCTGAATTTTTCTGCTGCATATCATTAGCACCTCCGCTGGTAGTATTGCCACGGCCGGGCCAGTCTATACCAGCGGAGGGCGCGGAGAGCGCCGGGCTTTTCAAAATTTTCTAAAAATAGAGGGCGGCGCAAAACGGGCGATCAGCCTTTGATGGAGATTTCCGTCCCCTGGTAATACCATTTCAGGATATCGCTGAAGCTCTTGCCTTCCAGCGCCAGAGCCCGGGCGCCATATTGGCTCAGGCCCACTCCATGGCCATAGCCCAAAGTGGAAAAAACCAGGGCCTCCTCCGAGGCTTTGAGGGTGAAATTGGCGGAGTTGAGGCCCAACAGCCCCCGGACCTCGGCGCCGCTGACTCGCACGCCCCCCACCAGCACGTCGATCACGCCGCCGCTCTGGCTGCGATGGGAATCCCGGAACCAAGTATCCGCCGGCTGGCTGAAATCCGCCTCGGGATGGGCCGCCAAAAACGTTTCGGCAAATTGGCTGGGTTCGATGGAAACCTGCCCCTGGTATTTGGGGCAGTCTTGTTCGCCGGGGCTTTCCACGCTGGTCAGATAGGGGTGGCTGGCGCCCCAAACGTCCAAAGAATCCTCCGTCCGGCCGGAAGAGGCGGCGTGAAACACCGCCGCAATGGGTTCGCCTTGGTAAGAGACCACCATGCCGTCGGTATCGCTGACGGCGCTGTCGATCACAGCCCGGTATTCCGCCGCGTCTTCGCCCCAGAGGCTCTCTTCCACCTGGTCCAGGTCCACATAGGCTTTGCAATGGCTGAAATCGTCGCAGAGCTGAGCCCCCTTGTGGCTGTCAGGGATGTCCACCCCCTGCTCATAAGCCTGCAATTTATATAATGTATAGGTGCGGGCGGCCACCGCCTGGGCCTTCAGCGCCTCGGGAGGGAAGCTGGCCGGCATCTCGGCGGCCACCACGCCCCGAAGGTACTGGGACAGGGGCAAGGTCTCCGCCTGCCCCTGAATCAGCACAGTCACCTGGGTCTTTTCATCATAGCTTTGGGCGGATACCGGCGCCGCCTGGCCGTCCCGCGCTTCCTGGGTCTGCCCGGCCTCGCCGGTCCCTTCCGCCTGCTTGTCCTTTTGCCCGTCCATACCCAAAGTCAGCAGGGGCAGGCCGTAGGCCAGCAGGGCTGTAATCATCGCCGCAGTCAACAACCGTTTCATCGGTCTTTTCCTCCTTTTTTCAGGGCTGTTTTATCCCTATGCGCCGGCGGGAAAAGATATGCCTATTTTTTTGAACCGGAATATGCTACAATAGGTTCGTCGGCAAAGCCGACAGGCATACTATGAGGCTGATTGCTCAGCCGGCTTTGGCGACGGCGCCAGCGGACTTTGACGCAAAGGGCCCGGCGGCAGGCGCCTGAGCTGAAAAGGAGTTATCGAATGAATAAGAAAAAACTGTTGACTTATCTGCTGCCTCTGGCAGGAGGGGCGGCGGCCGCCGGCCTTCGCTATGCCGCCGTTCAGCGGGCGGTAGACCCGGGCACCGGCATCCCCGTTTCCCCCGGCTGGATCGGCGCCTCCTACGCCGCGATGGCCGCCGCCGGGGCCCTGGCTCTGATTTACAGCCTGCTCCAAGGGAAAAAGCAGGCGAAAAACCCCCGGTCGGCCCGAAGCCTGCCCGTCAAAGGGCTGACGGCGGCGGCCAGCCTGCTGCTGGTCTTGGCCGCCAGCGCTGCGTTTTTCTCCCTGGCCGGGCAGGGCTCTTCCCCTATGACCATGGCCCAAGCCGCCCTGTCCCTGGCCTGCGGCGCCGCCGTGTTCGCCGCCTTCAAGGCGGAGGGAAGCCAATCAGAAGCCGTCGGCCTTCTGACCTTAGCCCCTGTGTTCTATTCCGCTTTCCAGCTTTTATCCTTTTACCGGGCCAACAACGCAAACCCGCTGATTTATAGTTTCGCCGCCGAGCTTTTCGCTTATATTGCCGTCATGTTCGCCTTTTATGCGGCGTCCGCCGTCCATTTTGGCAAACCCCGGCCCCGGCTCCAACTGTTCTGCTGCCTGACGGGCCTTTTCCTGCTGACCGCCGTGCTGCTCAGCGACAATCTGCTTCCCTTTTTCACCAAGGGATACGTTCATCTTTCCACAGCGGATCTGCTGTCCATGGCCGCTTTCCTGGCGCTGCTCTGCGCCCAGCTCTGGCCCCTGGAGCCTGCGCCCGCTCAGGAAGGGGAGCCCGGCCCGGATTCCCCTTCCACCCCCGCCGATTGAAATCCCTCGCGATTCTGCCCGAGGCCCGCGCTCCCGAAGCGCAGGCCTCGGTTTTTTTTGCGTCCAAGGCCGGCAGTATATTCGCGCAGGCCTGGAGCATACTAAGGGCAAAATCCATGCCGGGACAGCCGGCGGAAAGGGTTGACCTATGGAGAATATCACCAATCAAGAATACAAAAAAATCTATCAGAAAGCCTCGCCCCGGTCGCCGCTGCTCAAAGACGTGCTGCTGGCCTTTCTGGTAGGCGGCGCCATCTGCGCTTTGGGGCAGGGGCTGAAAAACTATTTCATCAGCCGGGGGCTGGACGACAAAGCCGTCAGCTCCTGTCTGTCCATCACGCTGGTCTTTTTCGGCGTGTTGCTGACCGACCTGAATATTTACCCTAAAATCGCCAAATTCGCCGGCGCCGGCACCATCGTGCCCATCACCGGCTTCGCCAATTCCATCGCGGCGCCGGCTGTGGAATACAAAACCGAAGGCCTGGTGCTGGGAACCTGCGTCAAGATGTTCACCATTGCCGGCCCTGTGCTGGCCTGCGGCCTGACGGCCTCGGTGATCTACGGTCTGATTTATTATATCATGGGCTGAATGCTTTCATTCAGCCGGATTTTGGAGAGAACGCTATGAAAAAAATCGGAAACACATATTGCTTTGAAGACCCGCCTCGGGTCCTTTCCTATGCCTCCACGGTGGGCAAAAAAGAGGGGGAAGGGCCCCTCAGCCGGGATTTTGACTATATCAGCGACGACAATACCTTTGGGGAACAGAGCTGGGAAAAGGCGGAAAGCCGGATGATGTCCATGGCCCTGGAGCGGGTTTTGGCCAAAGGCAGCCTGACCGCCAGCCAGCTGGGCTGCATCTTGGGCGGCGACCTGCTCAACCAGTGCATCAGCACCACCTTTGCCTTGCGGCCCAGCAACGTGCCGTTTTTCGGGCTGTACGGCGCCTGCTCCACCATGGCGGAGGGGCTGCTGCTGGCCGCCTGCCTGGTGGACGGGGAGTTTGAGTCCACGGCCTGCGCCATCACCTCCTCCCATTTCTGCTCCGCCGAGCGCCAATACCGGTATCCGCTGGAATACGGCGGCCAAAGGCCCCAAACCGCCCAGTGGACGGCCACCGCCGCCGGCGCCGTCATCCTGCAAAAAGGGGGCAAGGGGGTAAAAGTCACCCGGGCCACGCCGGGGCGCATCGCCGACCCGGGCGTCGCCGCCCAGGCCAATATGGGGGCGGCCATGGCCCTTTCCGCCTATCAAACCCTGAGCCGGTTTTTCCAAGACACCAAGACCTGCCCCACAGATTACGATTTGATCGTCACCGGCGATTTGGGCCGGGTGGGCCGCCAGATTGTCATCGAGCTGTTTCAGCGGGACAAAATCGATATCAAGCCAGTATACGACGACTGCGGCCTGATGCTCTATCACGGCGACCAGGACGTCCACGCCGGCGGCTCGGGCTGCGGCTGTTCGGCGGCCGTGCTGTGCTCCTATCTCCTCAAAGCCCTGGAGCAGAAGGTGCTGAAAAAGGTGCTGTTTTGCGGCACAGGCGCTCTGCTCAGCCCCACTTCGGCCAACCAGGGCCAAACCATCCCCGGCATCTGCCATCTCGTCTGTCTGGAGGCTGATCACTAATGGAATATGTACGCGCGTTTCTCACAGCCGGCGTCATCTGCGCCGTCAGCCAAGTGCTGATCGACCGAACCAAGCTGACTCCCGGGCGGATTTTAGTCAGCTATGTGACGCTGGGCGTCGTCCTCACCGGCTTGGGCCTGTATGAACCCCTCGTCAAATGGGGCGGCGCCGGCGCCACTGTGCCTCTGCTGGGCTTTGGCTATGCGATGGCCGAAGGGGTGAAAGAGGCCGTGGCCCAACAGGGCTTTTTGGGCGTTTTCACCGGCGGCCTCTCCGCCACAGCCGGAGGCATCGCGGCGGCGGTGGTGTTTTCCTTCATCGGCGCCATGATTTTCAAAAGCCGCGACAAGGGATAGGGATCCAAGCCGTAAATTCTGCCATTCCCGCCATAAATTCTTGACGCCGCCCCGCCGGCGTGGTATACTTTTCCCGCAGGAAACAGGCCGCTGTGGCGGAACTGGCAGACGCAAGGGACTTAAAATCCCTCGGCGGAAACGTCGTACCGGTTCGATCCCGGTCAGCGGCACCAGAATGAATAAGTCCCGCTTTTCGAACGATTTTATCGAAAAGCGGGACTTGTCATATGCAGAAGACCTTGAAATACAGGGCCTTTCCATGGCGGCGACACAAATGTGAATTGAGGGGAACGGAGGGGTTTCCATACATAGACCATTCAAACAGTATATCAAACAGGCTATCATAGAAAAATGTTCGCAGCTTCAGAGCTTTCATTGGCATTTATGGCTTGCATTGTGCTCCCTTGCGTTGATTCCCGCCGTATATCAGGCCGTCAAAACCTTTTTGATTTCTGCCAGCGGCCAAATCGAGGCGTTCCATATTATCGGGCAAATGGAGTGGTTTGATCTGATCAATGAAACCCTGCAAGCATTTCTAATTGTCCCGCTTTATTCCGTATTAAATCAGATATTCAAAAAGCAAACAGACCGATTCGCAGGCGCTGCCTTCAAAATGGGGCTCCTTGTCTTTGTTTTGTATGCCGTTTTTTCCATTGGCGTTTTTCTTTATGGGACTATATTGATAAAGGCCATGAACACGGACGGTATTGAACTTGCCGCCGTCAGCCGATACCTTTATTTAGAAACCGCTGCTTTCATGATCGGAATCGTCGTAAACTTTGTCAATGTTGTGTTTGTTGTTACAGAAAAGCATAGAAATGTTTATCTTTTCCTGATTATCAGAACATTGCTGTCCTTGGCGGCGGACTTTTTCTTGATACCTCATTTGTCTATCTACGGGGCAGCGGTTTCTAATATAGTCGTAAACACAATACTTGCGCTGGCCAGCGTCTCGCTTTTGTATACGCAAAAGCATTTCAAATTCTGCCGATTTCAAAAGTCTGATTTTACTCTTTTGAAAGAATGGTGCAGAATTGGCCTTTTTTCAGGATTGAATCAATTCCTGGATAATTTTATCTATGCCGTTATGGTTTGCAAAATGGTCAATATGGTGGAAGAACAAGGAAACTACTGGCTCGCCAACAATTTTATTTGGGGCTGGCTGCTGATCCCCATATCGGCGCTTGCAGAAGTCATCCGTTCTGACTGTAAAAATGGATACGCAGAATTGAAACGGTTCAATTATTATTTCATTGCGTGCGCCGCTATTGTTCTTTGGGCGCTCTCCGTTCCCGCTTGGAAACCGTTCTTTTATTTTGCCGAAAACCTGCATAATGCAGACGAGATAGCTGCTCTAACCATAAAACTTGTTCCCTTTTACATAGCCTACGCAGGTTGCGCGATCATTGACAATATTTTTATCGGGTTGGGGAAAACAGTATATAACATGGTAAATTCGCTGATTATAAACCTTGGATATTACGGCGCTTTTTATGTGCTGGCCCTAACTCGCGCCATTGATTTTGATATGAATACCATTATTCTAATGTTTGGATTTGGCATGGTATTTCATTTTGTGATTTCTTTTGTGGAAGAAAAAATTTTTCAAAGAAAGAATCGCATAGGATTACAATAGGCAGCGCCGTTGCAGCAGAGTTCTTTGGCCGCGTCACGCTTTAGAACAGATTTCCCCGGAGAGCCGGCGAAATCCTTTCGGCGCGTTCGCGCCGCCCGGGAAAATCTTCGATTTTTTGGGATTTTCTTTCTCTTCGCCTTTGCGGATTTTCCAGGCGCCGCGGCGGAGCAGACAAAAAAACGCCCGCGAAGGGGCGTTTTTTCAGTCGCTTAAATTTTGAAATTTTGCCGCATAGGTCTTGAAATTTTTCTGCCAATCAGGTAGAATAATGTCGGAAACATAAATGCGGCAGGCCGCAGAGCGCTTCGACCGCTCTACGGCCCTATACGAGTGAATCAGGCACTCAGCACAGTAGCATCGCTACGCCACAGACGTTATTATATCCGATTCAGAGGCCTTTTTCAAGGCTGGACTGCGCGAATTATTTCCCAACCCGCGTTCCGAGCGCAGCGGCCGGAGAGAACTGTCGAGGAGCGGAGCGTGGCGCGGCTGCGAATCGCATTGATTGATGAAATCAAGGCGGCGCTGAGACGATATGCTCGGCCCGCCTTTTTATGTTTCTGGTAGATCTGCCGGGGATCGCGAAGAGCCCTGTTCTTCATCCCCAGGACGGCGGAAGCGCAACCGCCGTTCTCCCCTGACCTCGGGAGAAGGGCCCCCCATACCCCCTTCTCCCGGGCGGGGAAACCTGCTGAAATGAAATTCCTTCCCCGCCCGCCGATTTTTTCAGCAGATCTACTTGGAACAACATAACCGTCGAAGGCGGCTTTTCCGCCGTCGTCGCCATACGGCCCGCTTCACGCGCCTGTTCCGGCGCGGAGGCGGGCCGTTCGGCGTCTTCAGCCCGTTTTTCAGGAGGGAGGCAAGGCGGACCTACCCCTTGTTTTCATCAAATTGCATAAAAATCGGGTCAGGAATTTGGCGGAGTTCACCAAAGCCTTTCATTTGACAATTCCCGGAGAAAAGGGTAAGATAACAGAGTAGGAAACCAAAAATTGAGGAGGGTATTTCCCATGATTCTGATTAAGAACGGCACTGTCAAGACCATGGCCGGCCCGGACATTGAAAACGGCCAAGTGCTGCTGGACGGCGGCAAAATCGTCGCCGTCGGCAAAGAAGTGGAGGCCCCCGCCGGCGCCCAAGTCATCGACGCCGCCGGCTGCCTGGTGACCCCCGGCCTGGTGGACGGCCACTGCCACATCGGCCTGGAAGAGGCGGCCATCCGCTTCGAGGGCACAGACGGCAACGAATGCACCCACCCCCTGACTCCCCATGTCCGGGCTATCGACGCCATCCAGCCCATGGACGAAACCCTGGCCCAGGCGGCCGCCGCCGGCGTCACCACCGCCGTCACCGGCCCGGGCAGCGGCAACGTAGTGGGCGGAACCTTTGTGGCCATTAAGATGCACGGCAAGCGGGTGGACGACATGATCCTCAAATATCCCGTGGCTATGAAGTGCGCTTTCGGCGAAAACCCCAAGCGGGTCTATGGCGGGCAGAAGAAAATGCCCATCACCCGCATGGGAACCGCCGCCCTGCTCCGGGACCTGCTGGCCCAGACGGCGGAATATGACGAGGCCAAAAAGGCCTACGCCGCCGACCCGAAGAACGCCAAAAAGCCCCCGATCGACGTGAAGCTGGAGGCCATGCTGCCTGTGATTCACAAGGAAATCCCCCTGAAGGCCCACGCCCACCGGGCAGACGACATCTTCACCGCTCTGCGCATCGCCAAGGAATTTGACGTGGATATCACCCTGGACCACTGCACCGAAGGCCACCTGATTGTGGACGAGCTGGTGAAAGAGGGCAAGGGCGTGCTGGTCGGGCCCACCCTGGGCGACAAGAGCAAATTCGAGCTGAAAAATAAGAGCTTCGAGACCCCCAAGGCCATGAACGAGGCCGGCCTGACTATGGGCATCATCACCGACGCCCCGGTGATTCCGCTGGAATATCTGTCCCTGTGCGCCGGCCTGGCCGTCAACGCCGGTCTGGACGAGCAGGAGGCCTGGAAGGCCATTACCATCAACCCCGCCAAGATCACCGGCATCGCCGACCGCGTCGGCAGCCTGGAAGTCGGCAAGGACGCCGACGTGGCCATCTTCCGCGGCAATCCCATCACCGACCTGCAATATAAGACTGAGTACACCATCATCAACGGCGAAATCGTGGCCGGCGAGCGCCGGCAGGCGTAACCCGTTTTAGTTTGGCGGAACATTAGCATAAAAGCCCGAAGTCGGGGCCTGTACAGCATAGGCCCCGGCTTCGGTTTTTACAAGGAGCATACGACGACCCCAGCTATGGTTTGCTGTATTTTTATACTCCCACCCATGAATGGGGATTAGAGCCTATGTTATGTCGGCTGAAGTCGCCGGAGGTTTATACCTTTCTTCAAGATCGAATAGACAGGATGGTCCCTCCGGCTTAGCAGAAGAATAAACACAAACGCCCGATGCCAGAGCCTATGGAAAGCTCCGCATCGGGCGTTTGGGCTGTTCAATTATGCGGCGGACTAATACTGGCTGTGGCCGTCGGATTCTTCATCCGCTTCAGGCTCTTCCGGTTCTTCAGATTCTTTCGATACCTGCACGACCTGAGCGCCGCAGCGAGAGCAGAAAGGCCCCTGGGCGAGAGCGCCGCAGCTGGGGCAGATGCTCTCTTCCCGCTCCACGATTTCGGGGGCGGGCATCATCGCGCCGCAAACCGGGCAGAATTGGACGCCGTGCTCAATCTGGGCGCCGCAGGCCGGACAGGCGAAGAGCGGCGCAGCCGGGGCTTCCACAGCCTGGGCGGCTTCGGCTTCCTCCCGAATTTCCCGAATTTTGCGCAGTGACGTATCGACTATATCAATATATTCGCCGGCTTCCTCTGGGTTTTGGCCTTTGGTGGCATAATACCATTGCCCCAAAGAGCGGTAGGCCTTTTCAATCTCCCTCTCTTCGGCGGATATTGCCAGCGCCGTCTTGGCGCTGTCCATCAGGCCCTTGGAAACCTGCACGGTGGTTTGGGTCACTTCAGTCAGCTTCTTGCCCAAATTGTCAAGTATCGCCATAAAAAAACCTCCTCGATGGTTTGCACGCAGGCAGCGGAATCAATGATTCTATTATATACGCATTTTGTCCCAGTTGCAACGAAATTTCAAAACTTCGGCTTGCCCATTGCGGCCAAGGGAAAAATATGATATAGTCAACGCGCTTGAAAAAACAGCGCCGCGGCGCCAAAAACAAGGCTTTTGCGAGAAGAGGAGGCGGACGATGGGGAAGAGCAAAAAAGGCGTCGAGCTCCGCCAGGCGCCGGGGCCGGAGGGGCCTATTTTCTATGAGCTGACTCGCAAGGCGGTGAAAAACCTGAACCTGCGGGTGAGGGAGGATGGGTCTGTGTCGGTCAGCGCCCCGCCTCGGGCTTCCCTGGCCCAGATTCAGCGCTTTGTATCCCAACGAGGAGAATGGATCGTCCAGGCCCGGCGGCGGGCGGCCTCCCATGCGCCTGCGCCAGACAAAGCCGCCCTGCTGGGCCGAGGGGTTTCTTTTGCTCTGGTTCCTGGTTCCGTCCCCGGCGTGGAAGCCCGGCAGGGGGCGCTGCTGCTCTGCCTGGCGCCGGGGCAAACGCCGGAGCAGGGGCTGGACGAATTTCGGCGGCAAGCGGCGGCGCCTGTTATGGCCCGGGCGCTGGAGCTGGCCCAGGACCGGTTTGCGCAAAAGGGCGTCAACCTGCCGCCGGTTCGCCGGCTGACCCTGCGGGCCATGAAAAGCCGCTGGGGCAGCTGCGTCCCCGCCAAGGGACGGATTACGCTCAATCTGTATTTGATGAAAAAGCCCTTCCCCTGCGCGGAGTATGTGGCCGCCCACGAGCTGTGCCACCTGCTGGCGCCCAACCATGGGCCGGGTTTCTACCGGCTGCTGGACCAGGTTTTTCCCGATTGGCGGCGGCTGAAGCAGCTGCTCAACCAGCCCGACCCGGGAATTTGAAGGCAAAAACCCTAAAAAAAGACATTTTATGAGGAGGTTTTTCCTAATGACAGAAAAGCGGAAATTAACCATTGCGGGAATACATCATATTTCCATCAAGGCCCGCGGCCTGGAGCAAATGGAGAAAACAGTCGATTTTTATCACAATATCCTGGGTATGGAAATTATCAGGAGGTGGGGCCAGGGGGACTCTTCTGCCTGCATGGTGGACGCCGGCAACTGCCTGCTGGAGATCATGGCCAGCGGCCAGGCGGACGAAGACGGGGTTGTCAATCACCTGGCTTTGGCCACAGACCAAGTAAGCCAATGGATCGAGCTGATCCGAGGCCAGGGATATCCCATTACCATGGAGCCCCAGGACAAAACCCTGGCCTCTCAGCCGCCGGTCCCCATCCGCGTCGCCTTTTTCCGGGGTCCTGCCGGCGAGCTGGTGGAGCTGATGGAAGAGAGGAAGGAATAGAATGTTTCAGGATATTGCGCCCCATCAATTTGACAACAGGTTTTTCAAAGACGCCATTCACCCTGAGGATGTGGCGCTGTGCTATCAGGGAGGGCACATCTTGCTCCAGCCCCAGCCGGACGGAGAATTTGCCTTGCCCCGGGCTTGTCATCTGCCCCAAAAGGAGGCCATGGAGGCCATTTATCTGTTTTCCATCGACAACACCCGATATTTTGGCTTTTGGCAGACTTTCCGGCTGGCGGAGGCGCCGGGGCTGAGCTGGCAGAGCACCCAAGTCCTGCGGCAAGCCAAGGACAAAGTCACCCTCTTCGCCGGCATGGAGGGCTGGCATTTATATCGCTGGTTCCGCTCCAACCGGTTCTGCGGCCACTGCGGCAAACCCATGGAGCTGAAGGCCGACGAACGGGCGGTGATCTGCCCGGTTTGCGGCAATGTGGTCTATCCCCGGATTTCGCCGGCCGTCATCGTGGCGGTGGTCAACCAAGGCAAGCTGCTGCTGGCCCGCAACGCCAACAGCCAGCCGGGCCGCTTCGGCCTGGTGGCCGGATTTGTGGAGTTCGGAGAATCCCTGGAGGACACCGTCCGCCGGGAAGTCATGGAGGAAGTGGGGCTGAAAATCAAAAATATCCAGTATTTCAACAGTCAGCCCTGGCCTTTTTCCGAATCGCTGATGGTGGGTTTTTTCGCCGAAGCCCAGGAGGGCGCTCAAGCCCATCCCGATATGGTGGAAATTGTGGAAACCAAATGGGCCGCCCCAGACGAGCTGCCCGCTCCCCAATCCAATATCAGCATCGCCCAACAGCTCATGGCCGAATTCGCCGTTCGCGCCCGGTCGGCAAGGGCCGACGGCCAAACTTCGCTTTAGCTTGGCCCATTGCGCGGCCAAAAGAGTCGGCAAGGGCCGACGGCCAGACTCCGCATCAGCGCGGCCGGTTGCGCGGCCGGCCGCCTAAAGTCTAAAGGGGAAAGCAAAAGCGCCCGGCGTCAGAGCCTTTGGCAGCTCTGACGCCGGGCGCATATGTTTTCTCATCGAACGACTGCGGCGGAAGCGCGCGGCCTTGCGGATCCGCCCTTTGCTTCGCCGCCGGTCTGGTTAGTTCTGATAATCCAGGGTAATTGTGCCGTTTTCATTGTTGATAACGGCCTCTTTATCCAGGAACAGATCGTCGATGGCCTTGAAAAATTCCTCTTTGGAGGCGAAACGCAGCTTGGCGTTGGCGATAACGTCCTTGGCTTTGGCGGCGCCGTCGCTCAGCAGGGCTTCAGCCATCAGCACCTGATATTGAGCGGAAACCACCACGGCTGTCTCCGGGTCGGTGATGTAATAATCCGAGCCGTGGCCTGTGCCGCAAGAGCCGGAGGCATAGGGCTGAACGGTGGGCATCACAGCAGAAACGTCGCCCATATCGGTGCAGCCGGTGCTGCGGGGGCGCTTAACCAAAAAGTCTTCGCCGAAGCACTCTTTGACAATCTGGCAGGTCAGATCATAGAGCTGGGTTTCGTTTTCCAGCGGGGTGTAGCCCGGCCGGTCTTTCAGCGTCACGTTGGCGCCGATAGCCGCGGCAGAGGCGGCCAGCGCCCGGTTGACCTTGACGTTGGCTTCCTTGATGGCCTCCAGCGTGGCGCCCCGGACATAACTCTCCATCCGCACGTCGTTGGGAATGGCGTTGACGGCGCCGCCGCCCAAAGTGACGATGGGGTGGAACCGAATGGTGTCCTTTTCCTGGAACGTCTCCCGCAGCGCGTTGACGGCGTTCATGGCCTGACTGGCGGCATACAGGGCGTTGACGCCCAGATGAGGCGCGCCGCCGGCATGGGAGGATACGCCCACAAAATTAATGTTTTTGGTGACGCAGCCGTTGCTGCCCGGCGTCAGGGCGATATTGGGCTTATCGCCGCCGCCGGTATGCACCAACAGAGCGATGTCGCAGCCGTCCATATAACCGCGGTGCATGAATTCCACTTTGCCGCCAAAATATTTGATGGTTCCCGCCTTGCGCAGCTCCTCCCGGAAGCCGATTTCAATCAGCTCTTCGGCAGGCACGGCCATCAACCGGATAGAACCGCTCATGTTGTCCAGGGCGCCGGGCTGCTTCAGCGCGGCGGCGATGCCCAGCAGGGCGGAAACCTGGCAGTGGTGGCCGCAGGCGTGGACATAGCCGGTTTCCGGGTCGCACTCCGGGTGGGTCGCCACAATCAGACTGTCCAGCTCGCCCATAATCAGCAGCTTGGGGCCGGGGCGGCCGGTGTCCAGATCGGCGTAAAAGCCCGGAACATTCCCGGCCTCTACCAGCTCATAACCCAGCTTTTTGAATTCGCCGGCCAGATATTCATGGGTTTTCCACTCCCGGTAGCCGGTTTCCGGGTGTTTCCAAATATGGCGCTCTGCGGCGAACATCAGTTCCCGCTGCCCGGCCACGATTTCTTTCAGCTGTTTCGCGCGCTCTTGATTCAGCATGATAAATCCTCTCCTTTGATTGCTGCATGGCAGCGATTCCGTTTCGGATATTCTGACAGGTATCGTTTTTTTATTATAACAAATTTATGAGAGAAAAAAAAGCCGTCTCCTCCAAGTTTCCGCTATCGGATATGGAGAAAATGCCCCTTCAAATTTGTGCATTCTGCCGGAAAAAGGCCGGCTGGCGGCTAAGTCCGGTTGGCCGAGGGAAGGCGGGAGAGCAGCAGCCGGTCGTGGGGAGGCAGATCCTCCAGGCTTCGCTCAATATGGATATCCGGCAGGGTGGAATAATAGATTTTGCTGCCATAGTCAAAATAGACCACGGTAAATTCGTCGCCCTGCGGCCGCAGGCAGGCGTATCCCTCCCGGGCCCGAATATAAAGCGTTTCATTCTCTATCTGGTAACTCTCGATATCATGGAATATACGCACAGTATATCCCCGGGCCAGCTCCCGCGCCTGGGCGTCCGCCAGCTGGAGACGGCGGAAGCCGTCGGCGCCTTCGACCTGTTCGATGCGGAAGCGACCGCACCCCAGGGTCAGCAGAGTCTGCCGCCCCGGCGACGGGTCGGGGAATGCCTGATACCGCTGGCCCAGGGCCCGTATGCGGCGGTAATCGGCCAAAGGAAAGCGCTGGATGGAATCCACCAGCGTAACGCCGGGCCAGGCTTGGCGATAGCGGGGATACTGCTTGCTGGCATAGAGGCGGCAATCGCCGGTGGACAAATCCGCCGCCGCCGCGCCGGTGACGCCTCGGGCATAGAGCTTGCCCTGGACCATGGTATAATCATAGACTCGGTCGATGAGCACACGGGGCTTGCCCTGGACGGCGACAGTCAGATCTAGATATTCCTGCCCCTGGGAATCGGTATAGCGGTTGACGGCGTAATCGCCAGCTTGAACGACGGATTGGCGGCGGGTCCCCTGGGGCAGGCCAGGCAGCTGCTGCCGCAGGTTCAAAACGCCCAGCAGCGCCAGAGTAGGCAGCCATAACAGCAGAAATCCCCGCCAAAGCCTTCCAGAATATCTTCGCCCAATCATAACCGCCGCCTCCCCGCCCTTATTTTTGCGATATGCACATCATACCACACCAAGCGCCCCGCCGGCAAGCCGGCGGATTCCGCGAAAAAAAGCCCCCAGCCGGCCATGGCAGGCTTTGGCTGAGGGCGTTTTTGCATTGGGGCATTTGAGGCGGCAAAAATCATAAATCAGGCAAAGCGTATAAGCCCAAAGAGAAACGGAAAGAAAAAAGCGATAGCTAGAGCGGTTCTGAAGCCAAAAAGAAAATCGCCTCTTTAGATTTTTCGCTATTGCTCATTCATAGGCGGGAAAAACCAATGAGGTTTTTCCATGACGATCTCCCACAGTTCATCTCCCAAAGGGGCTGTGTCAAATTCTGCGACATATTCAAAGTTCTTTTGTTTTCCGGGGGCTGAAAGGCCATCAGCTTCGATCTTGTAGAATATCTTTGCGAAGCTGTCGTGATAGACTGCCCCAAAAGGCTTGCGGATTTCATGGGACGTCTCTAAGCTTGTGATTCTATGGGCGCCGACGGCGCCATAGGGGCTGTCAAACTCCACCCATACATAGGGCCCTCCCCCACTGTATCCTTGTGTAAACGCTTTGTCATACCGAAAGCTGTCAATCCATTGTCCCACGATCCGGCGCTGCCGGGCGGTGAGCTGGGCGGAGGTTTTTGGGCGGGTTTCAATGCCGTTCAGCCAATCTTGTGCGAAAATGGTGAATTCCGTGGTTTCCGGGTCAAAGGAATCCAGGGCCTGCTCCACAGCCTGGCGAATGCGCCATTCGTAATAGACCCGGCTTCCATGGGCGGCGGAAAGGACGACCAACACGAGAACGGGGGCGAACAGCCCGAATTTGATCTGCCAAGGCAGGCGGCGCAGGATTTTCATGTTGGATTCCTCCTTTGAAAGAACGGGAAAGGGCCGGCGGTCGGGGCGCTGTCTGCGCTAAAACCGCTGGCAGCCGCAGTGGGGGCAGCGGAAGGTTTTCATGGCGGCAATCCGGCTGCTGGAAACGCGCTTTTTGCATTGGGGGCATTTGAGACGGCAGAAATCATAAATCAGGCAAATGGTATAAGCCAAAAGAGAAGCGGAGAGAAAAAAGCGATAGCCAGAGCGGTTTTGGAACCAAAAGAAAAAATCGCATAGCATCACCTCTGACACAGCCGCTGTCAGCTTATGTTCCATCCAAACCATAAATTTGGCCAGTTGCCAAGAGGAAAAGCGCATGGAAAATCGCCTTCATGATAATTAGAGAAATAGAACTCACCGAATTCTTTTGATAATAAATATTGAAGAGAAAAGTAGCGCAATCGTCCAGGCTGGCAACGAAGGGCGAGGATGATACAATATCAAAAAGATTATCGTGAGAATAGCACAATAGAATGAATATTCTTGAATAGACGCATTTTTTATCCTTTTTTCAATATTAATCAAATTTCTATCAGGAATTTTTATAAAATTATTAGATTTATTAGTTGAAAATATTTTATATAAGTCTTGATTGTGACAATAGGGACAAAGGAACTGTTTCATTCCTATTATTTCTCTTCTTTTTAATTTTTTACCGCAAAAGGGACATTTTCGACATAGTGAGACTGGGTTGAAAACGGTCAAAAGTAAAAATAACCCTATACCCCACCAAAAATCAAATTTTAATCCAAAGATAAAATCATATAGTAGAACCAAAAACGGAATTGTTAGAAGACTTGCGACCCCAAATCGTCGTAATCTGTAAAAAATTTGAACAACTTTAAAGTAATGGATCATGGAAATCCTCCATAGTAAAAGTAAAAGCCTGTGATTAAACAGGCTTTTACGCGAAATCTTAATGAGTATATGCCCAATATCCGTCGCGAATCAATCCACTATAGGATGTATCCTGATAATAAGATTGATTTGGAGAGTAAACTGTGTCCAGCAATATCAACTGAACAGCAACAGAACGGCCCTCGTCACTAATGCCCAACCGATAATCGCTTCGATTCGCTTGACTGTAAGGTCCTGCTTTGCCATTAACCGAGGTATAATATATAAATCAATCATAAACCAATAAAATGGAAACGTCAATTATAAAGATAAATTTCATCATTATCCACAAATTAGCGCTCAGAACATTGTGCAATTTGCCCAAATTTTCCGGTTAAAACACAAGGCGAGGC
>CAJUIK010000016.1:0-24249 GCA_910585875.1 uncultured Eubacteriales bacterium
GAAAGACAAGCTGCAGCAGGAGCCGCCCGCCGGCGCCGATATTCGGGACCTGAACGAGCTGATCAAAGCCCCCCAAGTGACCCAGACCAACACGAAAGTTTCTGAATAATTGACAGACTGATCTCAAAAGCAAAAAAACAGGCTGCTCAAGCAGCCTGTTTTTTTATTTACTCCGCTTCGATATAGGCCAGGCCTACGGCGCCGGGGCCCACATGGGTTCCCACCGAGCTGCCGATTTGGGCGGTATGGCAAACGCAGCCGGGCAGGCGGGGCAAGACTCGCTCCGAAAAATCCTGACAGAGCTGGGCGGCGGCGCTATGTCCAAAAATCACCGGGTACTGTGTATCCGGCTTCTGCCGCTCCAGCTGCTCTTCCAGCCATTGCAGGGCCGCTTGCTGGCCCCGGACCTTGGCCACAGCCTCGACCTTGCCCTGCTCCACCGCCACCAGGGGCTTGATGTTCAGCAGCCCGCCCAAAGCCGCCGCCGCGCCGGAAAGCCTGCCTCCCATGCGCAGATATTTCAGCGTATCCACCGCCGCGCACAGGCGCGTTCGGCCTTTCAGCCCCTCGAGCTCCCGCTGGATCTGCTCTGGGCCGGCGCCGGCGTCCCGCAGGGCGACGGCCTGGCGGACCAGCAGATTGAGCCCCAGAGTGACGCTGCGGCTATCCACGAGAAAAACCCCCTGGCCGCCGCACATTTCCCGGGCCGCCAAAGCGGATTGATAGGTTCCGCTCAAATCCGAGGAGAGGAACACGCCCAAAACCTGGTCTCCTCTGTCCAGCGCTTGGCGAAACGCCTGGCAGAACTCCTCTGGATTGACCTGAGCGGTCTGGGGCAGGGCGTCGCTTTGGGCCAGTTTCTGATAAAATTCCTCCGGCGTCAGCCCCACGCCGTCAATATACTCCTGCTGCCCGAAACGCACTTTCTGCCGGACAATTTCCACCCCCAGCTCCTGGGCCTGCTGGATAGTGAAATCGCTGGTGCTGTCTGTCATAATGCAAACTGCCATGGTTTTTGCCTCCCCACGAAGGACGCGGCGGCGCGGCGGGGCCCTTTTTCAGCCCTGCTTTTTGGATTCAAAATACGCCCGCACAGCGTTGAGCGCCTGGACCAGCACCTCGGTCTGCTGGTCTGTCAGGGCCCGGAGCACCGCCTCCACCATATCCCGGTGAAAGGCTTCGTGGGCCTGGTTGGCCCGCAGGGCCTTTTCCGTGGGATACAGCAGAACGACCCGGCGGTCCTTGGGGTCCTGCCGCCGTTCGATGTATCCCTTTTTCACCAGGCTGTTCACCGCCACTGTCAGGGTGCCTGTGGTCACGCCCAGGTCCCGGGCCACGGCGGTGGTGCGGTTGTCGTTTTCGCCGCCGGCTGCGCAGACGGCTTCGATAATGTGCATATCCCGCACAGAAATCTCCCGGTATTCCCCGGCGCGCAGGGCGTTTTCTTCAATTTTCAGGATATCATTGAAAAGCCCCACCAAAAAGCTGTTCAAATCGTCAAAATGCCGTTCCATCTGGCAGCCTCCTTCCGCGTCTTATTTATTTGATATTCAAACAAAACGCAGTATATCATACCTATCCCTCTTCGTCAACTATCAAATTTGATTTTCAAAATTTTTATCTTCCCGGCCTTGGGGCAGGAAAAATCCTTCTGATTCTTTTCCGCTCCGCAGATTATAAAACGGCGGATTCAGGGCCATACTATGGCTGTAACCATCCGTCTCGAACTTCAGCGGTGAAAAAAACCGCAGAAATGGAGAGTATCGCTATGACGAATCTGCAATGCGGCGTAGACACCTGCGCCAACAACGCCCAAGGCTGCTGCTGCCTGCCCGGCATCGACGTGGGCGGCGCCCACGCCTGCCGCTGCGGCGACACCTGCTGCCGCTCTTTCCACCCCAAGGGAGAAGGCGCTCAAAACAGCGCCCGGCACGACGTCCCCAACCCCAACAGCCACATCTCTTGCAGCGCGAAAACCTGCGCTTACAACCAGGGGGGCTTGTGCTCCGCCAGCCAAATCACGGTGAGAGGCGGCGGCGCCGACCAGGCCGGCCAGACGGAATGCGCCACATTCCGCCAGCGGTAATCCACTGGATGTATTCGCTCGATTCACTCGGCAAACCGCCCATGGGAAAAAACCATGGGCGGTTTTGCCGTCTGCCCCCAGCTCGTGGTTTTGCCCCGCCGCCTGGCCCGGCTGTCAAACGTTTTCTCGCTCCCCCTGCTGCTCTGGAGGCGGGACTTCCCCGTCCTCTGAGCAGCGGGAACGGCATTCCAAGCATTTTTCCCGCAGAAGCTGCTGGCGGCGGATTTTCATCAACTCATATAGATGGGCCAGCACGTCGTAAAATTGATCCAAAGCCTCCCGGCCCGCCCGGGCCTCTAAAGCGCTTTCCAAAACCTCGATGCGCTTTCGGTAATGCTCCAGATGATATTGGTTCAGCCTGAGCCCCGCTTCCGTGGCCCGGAGCAGCGTTCGGCTGCAGTTTACCTCCGCCTTCCGCTTTTCCACCAAGCCCTTTTCCTCCAGCCGCTTGACCACTTGGGAAACGGCGCCCTTGGTGCGGTTGCTCCGGCGGGCCAGCTCCGTCACCGTGATATCCGGATTTTCCGCAATGCGGGCGATCATGTGAACCTCTGTGGGAGAATATTCCCCCTCGCCGCCGAAGCTGCGCGTCAAATTGGCGTTATCCGCATAGGCTACGGCGAAATCAAACAACAGGTCGGCTCTCTCATAAGCCGAAAGAGACCGCCCTCTGACAGTTTCTTGTTTTTCCTCCATTCCCATCGCTCCCTTTGAGCTCGGCGCGGCCGTCGGGCCGCAATCTTTCGGTTAAAAGCAGAAAATTTCCGCCTTTTAACTATATCGGCTCTATTATACTACACGCTTCTCTTTTTCTCAATCCATTCTATATGATTCAGGGGGAAAACGAAAAAAATAACCGCTTTCGCGGTTATTTTCGGCCGATTACTCCGCCTGCCTGGCGCAAAGGGCCTGGCAGGGACAGCGCTGCCGCAGGCGCTTGGCCTGCTCCATTTGGTAAAGCCGCCTCTCCTCCGGCTCCAGGCAATCGGAATAAGCGTTGATTTTCCGGTCCAGCCGGTCCAGCGTGGCTTCCATATCCTGCACCCGCTGCCAGAGGCGGTCCCGCTGTTCGTGAAGAATATCCAGGCGGCGGGGGCGCGTGCCGTCCCCCTGCTGGCACAGGGCCACATATTCCGCCAAGGCGTCCACCGCCAAACCCGCGCCCCGCATACATTTGACAAATTCGATCCATTTGCAGGATTCTTCGTCATAAACCCGAATGCCGTGAACGTTTCTCGGCACCGCGGGAATCAGCCCCGTTCGCTCATAATACCGCAGGGTGTCTGCGGTCAGGCCATACTTTTTGCTTACTTCCGCAATGGTCAAGCTCCTGCCTCCTTCTTTTTCCCTTGGGGCGGCGCCCCGATTTTTGCTGTTTTTTTGATATCTTATCATTTGGAGCCGGCTCCAGGTCAAGCCCCAGCTCTCTAATCCAGCTGAAAAATCGGGTCGGCCCAATAGCCGTAAAAGAGGCCCGTCCAGAATTCCAACGCCTTGTTTTCCCGGCCGGATTCCATAAAAAACCGGGCTAAATAGGGGTTATCGGTGATAATGCCGTCGGGCTGGCAATAGAGGGCCCACTGGATGCTCCTCTGGTTGTTCACCGTCCAGGCATAGACCTCCTTGCCCTGGCGGCGCAGGCGGGCTACGGTCGCCGGAGTGAGAAAATTGTACCGCAGGCTGTAGCCGTCCAGATACTCCAGCTCATAGTCCTCCGGCCGCAGCAGGGAAGCGATATAAATGGTCTTCAGTTCCGGGGCAATCTGCTTGATCCGGGCCAGCATATCCAAATCCATGGACGCCACAGAGCAGGTTCCCTCCGCCCGAAGCCCGCGGAGAATAGCCGCCGTCCGCTCCGCCAGGCTCCGGTCCCAGCCGGATAATTTCAGCTCGATCATCAGCCCCATCTGGTCGTCCGCCTGGCGAACCGCCTGGATCAGCGAGGGAATGGGCGGTTCCGGCGCCGCCGTTTTCAGCTCCTCGAAATTAAAATCCCAAATTTCAGCTTTTAAGCCATGGGTGCGGCGCAGGGAAGCGTCGTGCAGCAAAACGGGCGCGCCGTCCCCGGTCTGGCGCACGTCGATTTCCGCCAGATCCGCGCCGCTTTCCCGAGCCGCTTCCAACGCTTCCAACGTGTTCTCCGGCGCCAAATCTGCGCCGCCCCGATGGGCCACCACCTGAACGGGGGCTTCCGTCCAATAAAGCACCTGCCCTCCCAAATCAGTGCGGCTGAAAACCCCCAAAGCCGCCAGAGCCGCCGTCGTGGCGATTAGCCGCATCCGCCGGACCAAGGGGCTGGCCGGCGCCCGGCCGCCGGCTGGCCCAGGCCGAGCTTGCCCCAAAACGCGGCGATAAGCGGAAACAGACGCCGCCGCATAGACGGAAGCAGCCGCGCCGAAGGCCCCGGCCCGGGCCAGACGGCTCCAGCGCAGATAGCTGAGGCGGAAAACAGCCGCGGCCTCCTCCTGCTGCCAGCGCAGGCTGGACAGCCCGGCTGTCAAAGCCACCGCCGCCAGATAGACCAGCAGCAGGCCCAGAGCCAACGGCGCCAAAGCCCAAAGCAGCTGGCGGAGGGCCCAGATCTTTCGGCCCTTCAGCGCCCGGAGGCTGGCCCGGCAGGCCGCCGGCGCCTCCATCCCCTCCGCGGCCAGCAGGTGGAACACGAAGAAAAAGCACAGGGGCAGGCAGACCAAAGCCGCCAGAGCGGGCGCCCGCAGCAGCCAAGCCCATCCCCCCAGCCGGCGATCCAGGGCCTCCAGCCCTTGGCCCGCCAGGCCCAGGCTGCCGGCAAAAGGCCAGACGACGGCCGGCAGCAGCAACAGCATGGCCGGAAACAGCCCCCAGTTCCGGGGCCGAAACAGCTCCAGGCCCCTCCAGGCCGCGCGAAGAAAGAGTTTCCACAGCGAATTTCGCTCCCGGCTCCAGGCTCTCTGACAATACATGGCCAAAAACAGCGCTTCTAAATAGAAATAATAGAAAAAAACCGCCAGCCAGCCCAGCGCCAGGGCCAGGGCCTGGGGGTTGAGGAACAGGCCGGCCCAATCTCGGTTGGCCAGGGTTTGCAGGCTGGCCTTTTGCAGCAGCTTGGCGAAATCCCCCCGAAACAGCGGGAGAATACACAAAAAACCAGCCAATTTATGAGCGGCCTGAAAGCAGAGCAACCCGCCCCAATCCCAGGCCAGCAGCCGCCAGACCTGTCCTTTTTCGCCGGATTCCACAGCCCGTTCCCTCCGTTTCCATTTGGGTTTTCCTCTCGCTTTATTATATGCTTTTTTTCCGCCCGCCGCAACGGTTGGAGAGGCCGAACAGCAATTCTCTTTTCACGCTATAAAATTCTTGAAAAGCGCCGCTCGCTTTGATATAATGATAGCCGCCAGGGCAGGCGCTCTAGTCCTTTCCAGGCTTTTAACAGCTGAGAAACCCCCAAGCCCTCTTTCCTCGCGAAAGAAGGGTTTGTTTTACATAGAAATGGAATTCTGCAAGCGCGACGCGCAAAATGAAGAAAGGATGTCTGTCAATGAAAGTACGCAAACGGATATTGTCCGCCCTGCTGGCGGCCTCTATGCTGTTTTCCGCTTCCGCCCCAGCCTGGGCGGCCGAGGGAGACGGAGGCTCTGGGGCGAGTCAATCCGCTGTCAAAGGCGAAATCCGCGCCACCCTGCGCCTGGATTATGCCCAGAATCTGAAAGCGATAAAAGGCCACAATGTACAGGTATTTTTGAAACCAGGCCTGAACACAACGCCAAATTTGAACAATGAGGATGCCTCAAAACGTGACAAAGGCTTTAATTTGTGGGAGGTTAACTCCCCTCAAACTGTGGGCGGCTATACCGCCGCTGTCATTGCCAAAAACCGTGACGGCGGCGTAATGGAAACCGCAACGGAGAACAATTGGCCTGGATATCTGGAAGTGTCCATAGACAACCTGCCCCAAGGCGAGTATACTCTGACTTTTGTAGGGATTGGATACGCGACTTTTTCTCAAAATATTAAAATCGATCAATACTCTCAGCACCTGGTTATCGGCACTGGAGACAATACTTTTACTCTGGGCGATTTAACCGGCGACGGAAAGGTGGATCAGGCGGATCTCGATCGATTTGAACAAAATGATTATCTGAATACCCCTCCCTCCGAGGCCGATTTACAGCAGGTCGGCTTTAACGGCGACGGCATTATTGATATCATTGACTTGGCTTATGTGAAGCGTAGCTCTGTGATTAAGCCTGCCAGCAGCACAGTACCCTCCGACGCCCAGCTGAACGACACTGTGCTCCTGGTTCCGCCGGTCGATACGACGTCTTTCCAGAAAATTTTAGAGGATAATGGAACTTCTATCAGCGGCAATATTGAGGATCTCTTTGAGGATAATGGCCAAGCTGTGCAGTTGACCTCCGCCAAGGATAAAATCGAGCTGCCCATGGAATTTTCTACCGAACGAGAATTGGAACAAATTGTCCTCAATGCGCCCAATAGCAACATTGGCGCCAAAAAAGGCTCTGTAACGGTAGAATACAATGATGGCTCTACAGAAAATCTGTCCTTTGACGCCACGTTGCCTGAAGGCGTTCATGCCATTGGGCGAGCTGGGGACGGTTCCCGCTCTATCGTCATCAACCTGGGCAAGCGGGTGCCGGTGAAGAAAATCACCATCTCCGTTGAAAAAACCCCCTCGGGCTATGTGGCGGTGGAATCCATCCAGTTCTTGAAAGACATTGTGCCGGAAAACCCGGTGGCGCCCAACAGAATGGTTCGGAACCTGAGAGCCGAGGCAGGGAGCGAAACAGTTAGCCTGCGCTGGAGCGAACTGCCCAACGTCACCGGTTACAAAGTAGAATACTGGATGGTAGAAAAAGAGTCCGAGAAAAAGACTTTGCCGGTAAACGTCCCCTATGCCGAGATTTCCGGCTTGGAGAACCTGAAAACTTATCGCTTCCGGGTGGTTCCCACTGCTGATGAAGGCGCCTGGGAGGGCGATTACTGCGAACCCATCGAGGCCACGCCTCAGCCCAACAAAGCGCCGGACGCGCCGGACATGGTGAGCGTTCAAGAGCTGGAGGGCAAACTGGGCGTCTCCTGGAAGAAATCCAAAGCGGCCACCTATTATCAAGTGTTCTACAAAAAAACGGCCGATCCAGACACCGCTTATCAGCAGGTGGGCGGCAATCTGACAGAAACCAGCATTACTATCGAAAGCTTAAACAATGAAGTTTCCTACTCCATCTATATCATCGCCGGCAACGAAGTGGGCAAAAGCGGCAAATCCCGCATTGCAGAAGGCACGCCCAAGGCTGTGAAATATGACGCTTTGGAACTGCCCGACAAAGCCCTGCTGGACGCGAGCAAAATTAAGAGCGTCAGATTGGCGGATAAAAACAACTACGCCCCCGGCGAATACACTGCCGAAGCGCCGTTTGACCCCAAATTCCTTACCGACGACAACCTCCGCACCCATTGGACCGCCCGGAACTGGGCCGGCAACGAGCATATTATCTGCGAATTCAATGAGCCAGTGGACTTGCAGGCTGTGATTTGGGCGCCCCGGCTGGACGGCAATTACCCCAACCAGCTGCGGGCTTACAGTATCCAGGTTTGGTATAATGGCGAAGAAACAGACGCCGCAGCCAACAAAAACGGCCATCTGCTGGTTCCCGACCCCAACCGGGGCGGCATAGACAATAACGGCGGCTCTGGCGGCGGCGACGTCCACACCTGGCCCAATATCCCCAACAGAACCCAGATTCCCACCAGCCGTTATGCTATCCTGCCCTTCGACCCTCAG
The DNA here is from genome assembly GCA_910585875.1 of uncultured Eubacteriales bacterium. Lineage (GTDB taxonomy): Bacteria > Bacillota > Clostridia > Oscillospirales > Butyricicoccaceae > Pseudobutyricicoccus. The sequence goes on from CAJUIK010000016.1 coordinate 7,869, forward strand.
AAAAAGGTCATTCAGATCAGCGTGGCTGTGGAGCAAGCCGGCTATCAGCTGGTCAGCTGCTCTGAACTGAAATTCGTGGAGTATGACCCTGAAAAATCTCTGCCGGATCAAATCCGAGCTCTGTTTGCCGACGATCTGTATACCCAGCTGAATCCTGCAACAACGTCGGCGACTATTACAGAGTTAAGAAAAAAGCTGGAAGAAGACAAGTTCTATTATTTCAACATCCCCACCCTGCAAGACGAGTTAAACTTGGCAGAAGAGCTGCTGCAAAACGACAACACTCTGGGCGCTAAGAGCACGATTGTCGAGGGCATCCAGTCCCGCAGCAACGGCGTGGACGGCGAGAAATATAAACAATCCGGCAGCGACCTCCAGCCCTTGGGCGCGGCGGCCCAGGCCAACGAAGAAATTACCGTTTATGCCTCCGGTATTCCCGATAACCAATCTGTCGCCCTGTACGCCAGCCAGTTCAACGCCGAGGCTTCTGCTTGGCGGGCTGAAATTGGCCAAGTGAAGAATGGCCGGAATATCTTTACTGTGCCCAAAATCGGCAGCCAGAATACCCAGCGGGGCGGCAGCCTGTATTTGAGCTACAGCGGCGCCACGCCGGAAAATATCAAGCTCCATGTGCGCCGCGCTGTCGATATCCCCGTGCTGGAGCTTTCGGATTGGTATGACGACGATATGACGCCAGAAACTCGGAAAGAGCGTATCCAAGCCTATCTGACCGAGTTGGACAGCTATATCACAGCCAATAAAATCACCAGCAGCGATACCGACATCTATAACGTCACAGAAATTTCCACTCCTGTGGTTCTGCTGTCCCTGCCCGCTAAGGCGGTCGACGGCGGTCTTGGCGGTACAACGGAGAATAAGGTTAATCAGCTTTATAACTCCATCGAGGCTTGGGAAGATCTGATGCACATCTGCAAGACCACCCAGGGCATCGACGCCACTTATGGCGCCAACGATATGCAGTCCCGTCAGAATATCCGCTGTATGCAGATGTTTGCCGGCGCCTTCATGTACGCGGCGGGCAACCACATCGGCATCGGCTATGGCTCCTGCGCCGGCATGGTAGGCGGTATGCCCATTGAGAATCTGCCTGAGAACGCCACGGCCAACAATATATTCGGCTGGGGCATCGCCCACGAAATCGGCCACAATATGGATAAACTGGGCAAGGCCGAAATCACCAACAACATCTATTCTATCATGGCGCAGACCTATGACGGAAAGGACAACACCCTGAAGTCCCGCCTGGAAAACAGCGGAAAGTACCCCCGTATCTTTGAAAAAGTTGCCCAGGGCTATCCCGGCGCCTCCAACGACGTGTTCACCCAACTGGGAATGTATTGGCAGCTGCATCTGGCCTATGACGAAGGCAAGACCCAAGGCGTCGAGGACAAAGACGGCCCCATGAACTTCTACAACAAGTTCTTTAAGGCTTGGAAAGAGGGAACATATACCAAAGATTCTCCCAACGCCAGCGCGGATGAAAAGTTTGCCCTCACCGCTTCTGCCATCGCTAATAAGGATCTGACCGAGTTCTTCACCCGCTGGGGCGTGACGCTGAGCGACGCGGTAAAAACCAAGCTGGGCAGTTATTCCAAGGAAGACCGGGCTATCTGGTATCTGAGCGACCAGAGCCGCCGGGACCGGCTGAATCAAAAAGATCCTGCATCTGGTTCCATTACCGCCCAGGCCTCCAAAGAATTTGATGAAACTGGTAAAATCAGCAAAACCAACATCAAAATTACCATCGATTCTTCCGCTGTTGAAGGGAATATCCAAGGCTATGAAATCCTGCGCAACGAAACGCCCATCGGCTTCGTCGTTCACAACGACAAGGAAGCGAACAGCTATACCGATATCATCGGCTCGGGCAATCATCTGACTTTCCATTATGAAGTGAAGGCTTATGACACCCTGGGCAATCTTATTGGCACAGCCTCCACTGAGGAAGTGCGGATTGCCTATGACAAGACTGTGAACCCCAACGCTTATACCCTGACTCGCAGCGACGACAAAACTACCGCTACCTTTACCCTGACGGAGGAAACCGCCGTTTCGGGTATTAAGCTGGAAGGCGCCGCCAACAGCGTGGGCGCCGGCCAATTCACTGTCACCGTAACAGACGTCGGCGGCAAGGAAACCACAGCCCGGCAAGATACATTCGGGCACAATTTGGCCGTAGACGATCGTAATAGCTTCTTGACTTACTTCCAAAAGCCCGGCGCCAAAAGCGACGACACCCGTATTTGGACTTATGACGCCAAGAAAGTTGTCGTCACCGGTCTGCCCACCGATCTGCCGGATGACAAGATTCAGTTGGTCAGCTATGCTGGCGACGACGTTTCTTTCCTGGAAGACGCCAACGGCTTTATCGGCCGGTTGAGCGAAGATTACACATACGACGTCGGAGAAGGCAAAACCGATACTATTAAGGCGGGCACGCTGGTCATCGTGGGCAATTACCGCGGAGACCCTGTGTTTAACGTCGTCAAAGTAAAGGGCCGCTTCACCAAAACCGTGGTGGATGCAGACCCGAAGCCGGACGATCCAACCGCAGACGAGGTTACTTTTAAAGAAGAGGAGCGTCTTCTGGACGGCTATGCGCTGATGTTTGCCGAAATTCCCGAAGATGGAGAAGTCAGCGATATCAGCGACGGCTTGTTTATCTTTGTGCCCAACGTACAGAAAGAGGCCGAGCTCCAGGAAGTCTCCCATTGCGACGGCGCCAACCTGCTGCCCAGCCAAATCAAAGTGGAGCTTTATCGCACAGACGACCCGAGCAGCACGAAAAACGAACGTCTGACGGCAGAAACCCTGTGGGTTCATAGCCCCGGCGGCGAAGAGCTGCCCACCATCACCCTGACCAAGGATCAGGAGGTCGCAAAATGAAAAAATTGACCCAAAAAGCCGCTTCTTTTTTGCTGGCTTGGGCGCTGCTGCTGGGGCTTATGCCCCAGCAGGCCCTGGCCGCCGACGCCAACGTCGAGCTGAAATACCAGCCCGAAAGCACGGGCCTGTATCTGGGCCTGGCCGGCCTGAACCCAGAGAACGTGATTTACGGCGTCCAGCTTAAACTGACGCTGACCGGCGAGATGAGCTCGGATATCCTCTACCTGGAGCCGGCGGACGGCCTGGCTTTCAGCCCGGACAAGGCCTCTCAGGTATCGGCCAAAGACGGTAAAACCACCTTGACTCTGCACCTGGTTTCCGCCTACGCCCTGAACAACCAAACGACTTTGGATATGGGCCTGCTGAAAACCGACGGCAAAGCCACAATCTCCGCCGCAGAATACGCGCTGGTCACTTCCAAAACTTTTTATGACACAGACGAAACTGGCCAAAACCCTGACAACCGCTTGACCATGAACAAAATTAACTTTGGGCAAGGCAGCGTGGGCCCCAACCGGCCCAGCGGCGGCGACAGCGACGGCTCCTCCTCCGGTTCCGGCGGCGGCACCAGCTATGAAATCTCGACGCCCCAGTCGGCCCACGGCTCCTATTCCGTCAGCCCCTCCAACGCCCGCCAGGGACAGGTCGTCACGGTGACCTGCTCTCCGGAAGCCGGCTATCGGGTGGAATCGCTGATCGTTACCGACGCCTCCGGCGCCCGGGTTGCCGTGGCCAGCGAGACCGCCAACCGCTATACCTTCCGTATGCCCTCCTCCGCCGTCAGCATCCAGGTAATCTTCTCCCCCATCCAGGGCCAGGCTGTGGACGGCGCTCAGACCTTCTCCGACGTGTCCCCCAGCGATTGGTTCTATGACGCGGCCCAGTATGTCTGCGCCCGGGGCATGATGAACGGCATGGGCGACGGGACCTTCGCCCCCTATACCGCCACCAGCCGGAGCATGATCGTCACCATCCTCTATCGGCTGGAGGGCCAGCCCCCGGTTTCCGCCTCCGGCGGATTCTCCGACGTGGCGGCGGACCAGTGGTATTCCAACGCCGTGGCCTGGGCTTCAGCCAACGGCATCGTCACCGGCTATGGCGAGGAGCGGGCCGGCCAGTTCGGCCCGGGGGATTCCATCACCCGCCAGCAGATGGCGGCCATCCTGATGCGGTACGCCAAGTATAAAGGCTACAATGTGGACGCCCGGAACCAGCTGACGGCCTTTGCCGACGCCGGCGCCGTGGAGCCCTACGCTGTGGAAGCCATGCAATGGGCCAACGCCGCCGGACTGATCAATGGCGTGACGGAAACCTCTCTGGAGCCCGCCGGCAACGCCAACCGAGCCCAAGCAGCCGCGCTTCTGATGCGTTTTTGCGAAAATATCGCCAAATAACCTGGGGCTTTCCCCCAATTTCCCTCTCTGCATACCAAAAGAGCGGCCAACTGCTGGCCGCTCTTTTTTTGCGCTGAGAACTTTTTCTCCCTTTTGTGAAATTTCTTGTCGCTTTTTGTCGTAAAAGCTGACGGAAGCCGGTACAATAAAAGGATAACCACAGATGGAGGAGCGAATATGCAGGGATCGACTTATGGATATATCCGGGTATCCAGCACAGACCAGAATGAAGAGCGCCAGCTGCTGGCCATGAGCCAAAGAGCCGTGCCGCGAAAAAACCTTTACATCGATAAGCAGTCGGGCAAGGATTTCGACCGCCCTCAATACCGGCGGATGCTCCGGCACATCAAGCCGGGCGACCTGCTCTATATCCTGAGCATCGACAGGCTGGGCCGCAATTATCAGGAGATTCAGGAGCAGTGGCGGGTGTTGACCAAGGATAAGCGGGCGGACGTCTGCGTCATCGATATGCCTCTGCTGGACACCCGCAACGGCAAGGATTTAATGGGCGCCTTTATCGCCGACCTGGTCTTGCAGATTCTTTCCTTCGTGGCCCAAAACGAGCGGGAAAACATCCGAACGCGCCAGGCCCAGGGCATCGAAGCGGCCCGGGCCCGGGGCGTTCAGTTCGGCAGGCCCCCTGCTCCCTTGCCCGAAAACTACCACAACGCCTATCTCCGCTGGAAAGCCGGGCAGATCACCGGCGTGGCCGCCGCCGACGAGTGCGGGATGCCCCTTTCCACCTTTCGCTACCGGGCCGCCCGGTATAAAAAACAGTGAAGAAAAGCTGGATAGAAAACCCATTCCTTGCTCGCCGCTCTTATGCCCCGGCAGCTGTCAAAATCTCTGTTTTTCCGGCAGTTTTGGCTTCGGCGCAAAAAAAGCCGGCTTTCGCCAGCTTTTTTATTTGGATTTTGGCGGAGACTTTGCAATCAGCTGGCCAGCTGATTGGCGTCTTTCAGCACCAAGTCCACCGTCACTTTTTCCCCTTGCCGGCGCAGCTCCACCTTGACGGTGTCGCCCACCTTGCATTTGTCCTTGGCGTAATTCAGCTCGGAGATGGTGGACACCGGGCTGCCGTTGAAGGCCGCGATATAATCGCCCACTTCCAGGCCCGCCAGATCCGCCGCGCCGCCGCGGACCACCTCGGCCACCCGGACGCCTGTTTCCACGCCCTGCATCTGAGCATAATAGGGGTTGATTTCCTCTACCGTCACGCCCAGCATGGGCCGGTCTTGGACAGAACCGAAATTGATAAAATCCTGGGCCACCTTCAGCGCGGTGTTGCTGGGAATGGCGAAGCCGATGCCCACCGCCTCCGACGTTTTGATTTTGGCGGAAACCACGCCGACCACCTCGCCCCGGCTGTTAAACAGCGGGCCGCCGGAGTTGCCCGGGTTGATAGAGGCGTCGGTCTGCATCAGGTTCATCACATAATTGCCCATCTGGATATCCCGGCTCACCGAGGAGATGGAGCCCTGGGTCATAGTGTTGGCGAATTCCAGCCCCAGGGGGTTGCCGATGACGATGGCGGGCTCGCCCACCACTACCTGGTCGGAATCGCCGAATTTGGCCGCTTTCAGGCCCTCTGCCTGGATTTTAATGACGGCCACGTCGGTTTTCTCGTCTGTTCCGACGACCTCTGCCTCATACTCCTTGCCGTCATAGGTGCGCACTGTGATATTCAGCGCGTCGGCCACCACATGGTCGTTGGTGATGATATAGCCGTCCTCCCGCATGATAATGCCGGTGCCCACGCCGCTGCCATTGGACATTTGCGTAGTGATCGCCACCACGGAGGAGACGTTGCTCTCATAAATCTGAGCGGCTGTGAGAGAATCTTCCGAGTAAGAAGGCTGATAGACCACCTTTGTGCCGCCGGAGCCCACATTGTCCGTCTGGCCGCTATTTCCGCCGGTTTGATATCCGGCCCAGCGCAGATATCCCGCTGTAGAGCCCACGGAAACCGCCGCTACCAAGGCCAGAGCCGCCGCCCCCTTGAAAAAGCCCTTGGCCCTGCCGCCCTGTTTTTTTATTTTGACGCTGTTCTGCCGAGGCTGGTCGTAATAGGGCCGGCCCTCCAGAGGCTGGCTCCAATCCTGCTGGGGCTGAGGGGCGGGCTGGGCCTGGCCCACCCGCCAGCCGGGCGCCTGCTGAGGCTGCTCCTCCGCCTCAATCCAGCTCGGCCGGTTCTCCGGCTGGTTTGCCGGGCGGATCTGGTATTGATATTGCTCCTGTCCGCCGCTTTCTGTCTGCTGGGGCCGGTTTTCGCCAGTTTCCTGCTCTTCCCACGGATTCTTGTTGTAGTCGCTCATCTGAATTTCCTCCTTATCTGCCAAAAAGGGGGTCGGACTCCGCCGCGCCGCCTTTCTTTCTCTTTCTGTTCCTATTATCCCTTGTAAATATGAAAATGCAATAGCGGAAAATCGAATAATTTGTAAATCGGCCGGACGCCTTTGTGAATCTTTTTTCACATTTCAACTATTTGCACAAATTTGCCCTCAATTTTGGACAGACTGTCCGCAGACAGTGGACAAAGGGGCAAATTTGTTTCAAAAAAAGAGCTTTCCCTCATTGAAATCCCCAAATCGCGTGGTATAATGAAAAGGAAGATTGATTGCCGCCAAAGCGCCGTAGCCGGCGTTCTATTCCAACGAGCGGAACCGCGGTTTTTCTGAGACCGTTTCAGAGAGGGCCGCTATCATTTATATTGTAATGGAGATGAGTGCAATGTCTGAAAAAATGATGGACGCGCTGGTCAAAACAGGCCCGGTCAAGGGCCTGACGCTGACGCAGGTGCCTGTGCCTGTTCCCGGCCCGGGCGAAGTGCTGATCAAAATCCACAAGACCGCCATCTGCGGCACGGACGTACACATTTACAACTGGGACCCTTGGAGCCAGGCCAACCTGAACCCGCCGCTGACTACCGGCCATGAATATGTGGGCGAGATCGCCGAGCTGGGCGCCGGCGCCACCAAATATCGCGTGGGACAGAGGGTGACGGGCGAAGGCCATATCATCTGCGGAACCTGCCGCAACTGCCGGGAGGGCAACGGCCAGTGGTGCCCCACGGCCAAAGGCGTAGGCGTCAATCGCGACGGCGCTTTCGCCCAGTATCTGTGCATCCCTGAAACCAACGTGGTGCCTGTGGACGAAGATTTGGACGAAGATCTGGTGTCCTTCTTCGACGCTTTCGGCAACGCCACGCACACCGCCCTGATGTGGGATCTGGTGGGCGAAGACGTGCTGATCACCGGCGCCGGCCCCATCGGCGTCATGGCCGTGGCCATCTGCAAATACGCAGGCGCCCGCAATGTTGTGATCACCGACGTCAACGAATACCGGCTGGAGTTGGCCAAAAAGATGGGCGCCGACGCCTGCGTCAACGTGGCCAAAGAAAAGCCCGAGGCTTATTTTGAGAAGCTCAAGATCAAAGAGGGCTTCGACGTGGGCCTGGAGATGAGCGGCAGCGCCCCCGGCCTCAACCAGCTGCTGGGCTTGATGCGCAACGGCGGCAAAGTCTCCCTGCTGGGCCTCCAGGGCCCGGACACCAAGATCAACTGGGATCACATCATCCTCAAGGGCCTGACCGTCCAGGGAATTTACGGCCGCAAGATTTTCTCCACCTGGAACAAGATGAGCGCCATGGTCCAGGGCGGTTTGGATCTGAAACCCGTTATCACCCATCACTATCATTATACCGAGTTTGAAAAGGGCTTTGAAGCCATGATTTCCGGCAACTCCGGCAAAGTCGTGCTGGATTGGACGGAAAAGAAATAAAAGGAGGAAGCTCGCATCATGAAAGACGCGCTGAAGATTTATGAAAAAGAGCTGGAGGGCATCCGCGAAGCCGGCACTTATAAGGACGAGCGGTTTATCACAACCCCCCAGAAAGCCCGCATTGACACCACCAAGGCCAACAACGTCGTCAATATGTGCGCCAACAACTATCTGGGCCTTTCCAACAACCAGGAAATTATCCAGGCTGCCAAAGACAGCTACGATAAGTGGGGCTACGGCCTGTCCTCCGTCCGCTTCATCTGCGGCACCCAGGAGCTGCACAAGGAGCTGGAAAGCAAGATCAGCAAGTTCCTGGGCATGGACGACACCATTCTCTATTCCTCCTGCTTCGACGCCAACGGCGGCCTGTTTGAGACTCTGCTCACCGCCGAAGACGCCGTCATCTCCGACGAGCTGAACCACGCTTCCATCATCGACGGCGTCCGCCTGTGCAAAGCCAAGCGCTTCCGCTATAAAAACAACGACATGGCCGACCTGAAGGCCAAGCTGGAAGAAGCCAAAGACTGCCGCATCAAGCTGATCGCCACCGACGGCGTCTTCTCCATGGACGGCTTTATCGCCAACCTCCAGGGAATCTGCGACCTGGCCGACGAATACGGCGCTCTGGTGATGGTGGACGACAGCCACGCCGTGGGCTTTATGGGCGACCACGGCAAAGGCACCCCGGAATATTGCGGCGTTATGGACCGGGTGGACATCATTACCGGCACCTTGGGCAAAGCCCTGGGCGGCGCTTCCGGCGGCTATACCAGCGCCCGCCAGCAGATCGTGGACCTGCTCCGTCAGCGTAGCCGTCCCTATCTGTTTTCCAACACGCTGGCCCCGGCTATCGCCGCCGCCAGCTGCAAGGTCTTCGATATGCTGAGCGAATCCACTGCCCTGCGGGACAAGGTCCATGAGAACACCAAGTATTTCCGCGAGAAGATGTCCACTCTGGGCTTTGATATTCCTGAGGGAACTCATCCCATCGTGCCTGTGATGCTCTACGACGCCAAGGTGGCCCAGGAATTTGCCTCCCGGATGCTGGAAAAGGGCGTCTATGTGGTGGGCTTCTGCTATCCTGTGGTGCCCCAGGGTAAAGCCCGGGTGCGCACCCAGATTTCCGCCGCCCACACCAAAGAAGACCTGGATTTCGCCATCCAGTGCTTCGCCGAAGTCAAAAAGGAAATGGGCCTCTAAAAAACGGCGGAAGTTTCGCCGTAGCGAAAACAGAAAAAGCTGGCTTACGCCAGCTTTTTCTTATTCGTGGACGCGGGTTTTGTTCGCCGGCGGGGCGGTCGAATTGGGTTGGATTTGTAATTTTTGGATGTCTTGCGCCGCCCCTTGATAATTTGATCGAGATGTATTATAATAAACGCAGTATCCGCCGCAAAACCGGCGGACGCAGCCCGGCAATTGTCAAGGGGCGGTTGCCAAGGCCGCGCTAACCGGGGAGTTAGCGGTTCCTTATTTACCTGAAATCCGCTATATGCAGGGGTTAATTCCGTTCCAGAGGATTCGTCTTTTTGTCGTCTGCCTCGTATGCAAAGCTGTGAGAGATCGGTCCCGCGCAACAGACAGCCGTGAACCATGTCAGGCGGGGAACCGAGCAGCATTAAGCGGCGCCGTCTGTGTGCCGCGGCCAACCGATTTTGAGCCGAGCATACGGGTTCCGGGCAGGGGGCGTCTTCGAGGGAGCGGCGCGCGGTCTTGGGAGCCGCCCCTTTTTATTTTTTGGAAAGAAGGGATGGCCTTGGCTGAAATTCGGCTGGTTAGGCAGGAGGAGCTGGAGCAAATCAACCGACTTCGGGCCCAGGCCGCCGCCCTGCACAACCAGGGCAGGCCGGATATCTATCCCCCGTTCAGCCCGGCCTTGGCGGCCCAGCTGGCGGAGCGGCTGCAAGACCCGGGGGCGGAGCTGGTCGCCGCCTTTCGTCAAGGTTCCGCGGCGGGCTATGCTCTGGTTCTCTACCGAGAAATCCCTTCAACGCCCCACAGCGTGGGCCGGCGGGTTTGCCATATCGATGAATTCGGCGTGGACGAAGACTGCCGCCGGCAGAAAATCGGCGCTCAGCTTTTGGATTTCATCAAAGCCCGGGCGGCGGAAAAAGGGTTCTCTCAGATTCAGCTGAATGTCTGGGGCTTTAACCAATCCGCCATAGCCTTTTACCAGCGCATGGGCTTTGAGCCGGTTCGCTATTTCATGGAATTGCAGCTATAACCTTTTTTATATTCTTTCATTTCTCCATTGGAGTTGGGAGGCGGGATTTTTGTCTCATCAAGCCCTTTACCGCAAATGGCGGCCCTTGTCCTTTGACGATGTGGTTGGTCAGCGGCACATCACGTCGGCCCTGAAAGCGCAGGCGGCTTCGGGCCGGCTTTCTCACGCCTATCTATTCACCGGCACTCGAGGCACCGGCAAAACCACCTGCGCCAAAATCCTGGCCCGGGCGGCCAACTGCCTGTCCCCTATCGACGGCGGCCCCTGCAATCAATGCGAAAGCTGCCGGGCGTCTTTGGCGGAATCCGCCGTGGATATCACGGAAATCGACGCCGCCTCCAACAACGGCGTGGACAACATCCGGGAAATTCGGGAAGAAGTCAACTATTCTCCCGCCGCCCTGAAAATGCGGGTTTACATCATCGACGAAGTGCATATGCTGTCCACCGGCGCTTTTAACGCCCTGCTCAAAACGCTGGAAGAGCCGCCGGAACACGTTTTGTTCATCCTGGCCACCACCGAGATTCACAAAGTGCCCGCCACCATTCTCTCCCGGTGCCAGCGCTATGATTTCCGCCGCATTTCGCCGGCGGTTGTAGCCGACCGGCTGCTGTATATCGCCGGCCAGGAGGGGCTGAATCTGGAAAAAAGCGCCGCTCTGCTGCTGGCCCGTCTGGGCGACGGCTCCATGCGAGACGCCATTTCCCTGCTGGACCGCTGCGCGGCGGGCGACGCCGTCATCGACCAGCAGCGGGTGCAGCAATGCCTGGGCGTGGCGGAAAACCAAACCGTTATGGCCCTGTTTCAGGCCGTCAGCCGTCAGGACGCCGCCGGCGCCCTGGATCTTTTTTACGACTGCTATCAGCAAGGGCGGGATATTGTCTCTCTTTTTGACGAGCTTTTGTCCCTGATTAGAGATTTATACATCGTCCAGGCTGTTTCTGACCCCAGCGCCGCCTTGGAGAGCTCTTACTTCACTCTGGAAGAGCTTCGCCAGGCCGCTCAGGGCCTCAGCCCCGCTTTGCTGGAGTTCTGTGTGCAGACCATTGGGGAAACCCTGGCCCGGCTGACTCGCAGCGCCATCCGCCGGGCGGATGCGGAGATTTGCCTGCTCAAGCTGTGTCGAGGGCCTGACGCTATCCCCGCCCCTCAGCCGGCGAGCCTGTCCCCCGTTTCCGCCCCCGCCGCTCGCCCCCCCTCCCGGTCCAGGCCGGCGGAGCCCCACCCTGGCCCTCCTTCCCCAGCGGAGCCCGCCGCTTGTGAATCGCCGGCGGCCCAGCCGGCCTCTTCCAGCAGCGACCCAGAAGTGCGGGATCGGTTTTTCGCCGCCCTCAAGGGCTCGCCCATGAACCCGGCGGCGGCGGCCTATATCCGCTTGGCGGACTATCAGGCCCAAGGAGCCGTTCTATCCGTCGCTGTGGACGAAGAGGGCCTGCTGCTGCTGGACCGGCCTCGGGTGGTCGGACAGCTGGAAACCGCCGCTCAAAAATGCGGCTTTTCTGCCGTTCGGCTGCGGGCCAAAGGCGCCCCTGAAAAATCGGAACCGGCGTCGGAAGGTTTGGAGGACATTCTCCGCACGGCCCGGAGCTTGGGCGTGAACGTGACGGAAAAATAGCGGTTTTCTCCTCAATCAGTTCTCATTCACGATACAATCCTACATGATGAAAGGCGGTATTACCATGAAAAAAATGCCTATGGGCGGCAACTTCAATATGAACAATCTGATGAAGCAGGCCCAAAAAATACAGCAGGATATGGCTAAAAAGCAAGCCGAGTTGGAGGAAATGGAGTTCACAGCCTCTTCCGGCGGCGGCGCTGTGACGGCCACAGTCAAGCAGAAGCAGCTGATCAATCTGGAAATCAAGCCCGAGGTCATCGACCCGGAGGATGCCGAAATGCTGTGCGACCTGGTGACGGCGGCGGTCAACGAGGCCATGAAGCAGTCGGAGGACACCTATTCCACCGAGATGAATAAGCTCACCGGCGGCATGGCGGGCATTCTGTAACCATGAAATATTTCGCGGCTCCGGTGGAAAAGCTGATCGAGCAGTTTGAAACGCTGCCCGGCATCGGATACAAAACCGCCCAGCGCCTGGCCTTTTTCATGCTGTCTCAGCCCCAGGAGCAGGCCGAAGCCTTCGCCCAAGCCATCTTAGAGGCCAAGCGGGCCATCCGGCCCTGTAAATTTTGTCAAAATCTTACAGACAGGGATGTCTGCCCCATCTGCGGAGACCCCTCTCGGGATAGAGGAACCATCTGCGTGGTGACAGATCCCAAAGACGTGATTGCTTTGGAACGGACGCGGGAATACAAGGGGCTTTATCATGTGCTCCACGGAACCATCTCCCCGCTGAACGGCGTGGGGCCCGATCAGCTGCGCATCAAAGAGCTTTTGCAGCGGGCGGCCAACGAAAACGAAGAGGTTCGGGAGGTCATTATGGCCACCAACCCGGACACTGAGGGCGAGGCCACGGCCATGTATCTTTCCCGCCTGCTCAAGCCCTTCGGCCTGAAAGTGACTCGGCTGGCCTACGGCGTGCCTGTGGGCGGCCATTTGGAATATGCCGACGACGTCACCCTCACCCGGGCCCTGGAAGGCCGAAGGCCGATCTAAACCATACAGAAAAAGAGTTGGCTGCTGAGTCAACTCTTTTTTTGCGCCTACGGTTCCTGATTTGCCGAATCCGCTCCGATACAGCTGTTGCGCTAAAGATCGTCGGCGCTTTGACTTGACGGCTTTTTTACAGAGCTCCATATCGCCGTCCAAAGGGGGGCGCAAACAACGGCAAAGGCGCGGTTGGTTTGACTTTGCTTCAAAGCAATGATACAATAGACAGCAGAATTCTCTGACACATAAGAAACGAAAAGGAGCGCGTTTGAAATGAAAGAAAAAACCATGGTAATGATTCCTGGACCCACGCCGGTGGTCCGATCCATCCAAGACCAGATGGGCCGGGAAATCCAGGCTTTCGGCGACCCTCGCTTCGTCAAGGATTACAAAAGCGTTATTGACGATCTGGGGCAGCTCTTTGGCTGCGACGGCAAAACTTTCGTAGTGGCCGGCACCGGCACTCTGGCCATGGAGATGGCCCTGGCCAACACCACCAAGCGGGGCGATAACGTCCTGATTGTCAGCAACGGCTTTTTTGGCGACCGCTTTACCGATATCTGCGCCCACAAGGGCCTGAACGCCGACGTGCTCCAAGCCGAATGGGGCCATGTGGTTTCCCCTGCCCAAATCGAAGCCAAGCTGAGCGAAAAGCAGTACTCCGTCGTCACCGTCACCCATGTAGACACCGCCACCGGCGCGGCCGCGGATATCGCCGCTATCGGCGAAATGATGAAAAAGTTCCCGGACACCATTTATATTGTGGACGGAGTGGCCGCCACTGCCGGCGAATATGAAAACTTGGCGGAGATGAATATCGACCTGCTGTTCACCGCCTCCCAGAAGGCCTTTGGCGTCTGCCCCGGTCTGCTGCTGCTGTGGGCCAACAAAAAGGCCATGGCCCGCCGGGCGACCCTGGGCGTGATCCCCGAATACTACTGCGATTTCGATAAATGGGTTCCCATTATGGACGACCCCTCCAAATACTTCGCCACCCCCGCCGTCAACCTGGTGTGGGCGCTTCAGGAATCCGTGCGCATCATCAAGGAAGAGGGCATGAAGGCCCGATATCAGCGCCACCTGAAAAACGCCCGGGCCATGCAAAAAGCCCTGGAGGCCCTAGGCTTCACTCTGCTGGCCCAGCCGGGATGCCGGGCCGTCACGCTGTCCAACTTGATCTACCCCGCCGGGGTGGAAGACGCCAAGTTCCGGGCCGCTCTGCTGGAAGAGGGCGTCATCGTGGCCGGCGGCCTGGCGGCTTATGCGGGCAAGATGTTCCGCCTGGGCCATATGGGCAACATCGACGTCAACGACGAAGTGGCCGTGCTGGGCGTCATTGAGCGGGCGCTGAATCAATGCGGCCATGCCGTGCCCTATGGCAAAGGCGTGGGCGTCTACCTGGAAGAAATGGAAAAATAGAAAAACACGTCAAACATCACAATTTCCGCCGGCTTGTCCGGCGGAAATTGTTTGTATCGTTTGCGCCGTCGATAGGGCTGAATCTCCGCTTCCGCGTTTTTTCAGCCTTATCGATCCTGTGGCTGGCACAGAACGAGAGAAAATTCGAGTTCCGGCGGCGGTTTTCGCCGCTGTCATTCGCAAAACCGGTTCTGCGCCTCCGCAACTATAGCCGCTGGCGGAATCGTTGTGTTCTCCAGCTTTTTCGCCCCGGCGGCGCTATCAAAGGGGCCGCCTCCTCAGCAAGGGGAGACGGCGGAAAGGATTATGATATGGCGAGAAAAACAAGCACAGACCTGACTCAGGGCAACATCGCCAAACAGCTCCTGCTCTTTGCCCTGCCCATCCTGATGGGGCAGGTATTTCAAAACCTCTACAACAGCGTGGACAGCATTGTGGCGGGCAATTTCGTGGGCACCACCGCCCTGGCCGCCGTCACCTCCAGCGCCGATATTTCCCGGCTTTTGGTGGGCTTTTTCACCGGATTGTCCGCCGGCTCCGGCGTGTTGTTTGCCCGCCATTTCGGCGCCAAGGACGACAAGAAACTTCACGACTCCATCCATACCGGCCTGCTCTTTTCCCTCATCCTGGGCGTGACAATGGCTTTGACGGGCATTCTGATCACCCCCTTGCTGCTGAAGATGGTGGATTGCCCGGCGGACGTTTGGACGGAATCGGTCCTCTATCTGCGCATTTATTTTGTGGGCGTCCTGTTCACCGCCCTGTATAATGTGGCCGCCGGCGTACTGCGGGCGGTGGGCGATTCCCGTCATCCCTTCTATTATCTGGTGATCGCCAGCTGCACCAACATCGCCCTGGACCTTCTGTTTGTGACCGTATTCCAAATGGGGGTGGCCGGCGTCGCCGTCGCAACCATCATATCCCAATTCATATCGGTATCCCTGGCAGTGCGGCAGATGCTGACCGCCGACGACGTCTATAAACTGGCAGTTCGGGAACTGAAAATTGATAAGCAGATTCTAAAAGAGGTGCTGGTGTTGGGTCTGCCCGCCGCCATTCAGGCCGGCCTTATTTCCCTGTCCAACCTCTTTGTCCAGCGGTACATCAATCAGTTCGGCTCGGCGGCCATGGCGGGTTCTGGCGCGGCCAAGAAAATCGACAGCTACGCCGGCATGGCGGCCATGTCCCTGGGGCAGGCCACCCCGGCCTTTATCGCCCAGAACATGGGCGCCAAAAAACCTGAGCGGGCCTTTCGAGGCCTGTGGACGGTGGTGGGCATGGGTTTGGGCGCCATTTCCGTCATCGGCCCAATCATCTATTTCAATTCCGGCTCCTTTATCCGGCTGTTCACCAAAGACCCTGCGGCCGTGGCCTATGGCATGGCGATGATTCACATCATGCTGCCTCTCTATGGGCTGCAAGTGTTCCATCAGATTTTTTCCAACGCCGTCCGAGGTTTTGGAAAATCTCTGGTGGTGATGTTCACCAGCATCGGCGGCCTCATTGTCTGTCGGCAGATTTTTCTGGCCGTTACCATGTCCAAAAATCCGGCCATTGAAAATGTGTTCTGGGGTTATCCAGTGGGCTGGGGCTGCGCCGCCGTCATGGCCGTCCTCTATTACCTGCTGGCGATCCGCATCCCTTATGGGAAAATAAAGAAATACTCCCCTTCTGCGAAATAGAATAGGAGTAAAAAATAAGCGCCGGCAGGCGCTTATTTTTTTATTCTCTTTCATTCGATGGAGTTCCGCCGGACTCCCGGCGTCTCGCTGTCGCGGGGCCCTGACGAGTCTTCCTATTTCAGCTCTCTTTCCACCGCGGCGATCACTTGGGCAATGGGCAGGTTTTTCTCCCGCGCTACCCGCGCCGCGTCTGTTTCCCCACGAAATCTTTCGATTTCGCGGGGGCCCCTTTGATTTGATAGAGTTCCGAGAAATGAATTCTCGGAACTCCTTCCGCCGGACTCCCGGCGTCCCGCTGTCGCGGGGCCCTGACGCGTCTTCCTATTTCAGCTCTCTTTCCACCGCGGCGATCACTTGGGCAATGGGCAGG
>CAJUIK010000016.1:24349-31658 GCA_910585875.1 uncultured Eubacteriales bacterium
TTTTTCTCCCGCGCTACCCGCGCCGCGTCTTCGTATTCTGCTTTTTGGCGGCAGAGGCCGAAGCCTTGGGCTTCTTTTACCTTCATCGGGCCGTATTCCGTCTCCACAGTGCGAACAGAAGGAGACAGGATATATTTTTTACAATAGCGGGAACGAACGCCGTTGGTTGTGGTTTCCCGCAGAATCGCCTGGGCCAGCCGCTCTTCGTCCTTCGCCTTGCACAGCACGGTAAACGCCGCGCCCAGCCGGCCTTTTTTCATGGTAATCGGCGCGGAGGAAACGTCCAAGGCCCCCAGTTCCATCAGGCGTTCGCCGGCAAAAGCCAACGCCTCCGCCGTCATATCGTCGATATGGCAGCAGAGCTCCACAATATCCGCCTGGTCGGCGTCTCCCGCTTGGCCCCAGAACGCCCGGACGCAGTTGGCTGCCGGAAACTCTTTGCGGCCCAAGCCATAGCCGGTGTTTTCCACCGTCATGGGGGGCATAGGCCCGAATTTTTGGGCAAAATGGGCCAACAGAGCGGCGCCGGTGGGGGTGCATAGTTCGCCCTGAATCTCCCCGCCATAGCAGGGGATTCCCTTGAGAATCTCCGCTGTGGCCGGCGCGGGCACGGGCACTACGCCGTGGGCGCAGCGGACTTGGCCGCTGCCAACATGGATAGAAGACGCCTGAACCGCGTCGGGCGCCAGCAGATGGACGGCCAGGCAGACGCCCACAATGTCCGCGACGGCGTCCAAAGAGCCCACCTCGTGAAAATGAATCTGACTCACCGGCGCGCCGTGAGCCTTTGCCTCCGCCTCGGCGATACGGTCGTACACCGCTTTGGCATCTTCCTTCACTTGTTGGGGCAGATCTAGCCCGTCGATGATTTGGGTCACATCTGCCAGACTGCTGTGAGAATGGGCATGGCTATGAGAATGTTCGTGGTCGTGAACATGAGGATGTCCATGGTCGTGGGGATGTTCGTGGCCGTGAGCGTGTCCATGGTCATGAGGATGTTCATGACCGTGTACGTGTTCGTGAATATGGCCGCCTTGAGGGACGTCCAGACTCTCTTCCTGCTGGCCGTTGACGGCGACGGCCATATGGGTTCCCACAATGCCGCAGGTGGAAGCCCGCTCCGCCCGTACCTCCACGCCAGGAATCAGGCTGTTCATGGTCTTGAGAAACCCCTCTTGGTCAGACAGCAGCTCATAAAGGGCCGCTGTCAGCATATCGCCGGCGGCGCCCATTTTACATTCCAAATACAGCGTTTTCATGGCAATCGATCTCCTTTTTTATTGAATTCCTTCCATTTGATTGATGCGGCTGGCCAAAAAACCCGCCCCGAAGCCATTGTCGATATTGACGACGCTGACGCCGCTGGCGCAGGAATTGAGCATGGAGAGCAGGGCGGAAACGCCGCCGAAGGAAGCGCCATAGCCCACGCTGGTGGGCACGGCGATCACCGGACAATCCACCAGGCCGCCTACCACGCTGGCCAACGCGCCCTCCATGCCCGCTACGGCCACCACCGCCCGGGCCTGCATCAGGGGCTCCAGGCTGCGCAGCAGACGATGAAGGCCGGCCACGCCCACATCGTAAAGGCGAGTCACCCGGTTGCCCAAGGTTTCGGCGGTGATAGCCGCCTCTTCCGCCACGCCCATATCGCTGGTGCCCCCTGTGGCCACCACAATGGAGCCTCTTCCCTCCACAGGCCGGGGCAGGGCCACCGCCAGCTTGGCCAGAGGCTCATAGTTCAGCGGGAAGCGCTGGGCCAGATAGTCCGCCGTCTGAGCCGGAATCCGGGTAATCAGAATATTGCTTCCTCCCCTCTGCTCCATGGCCTGGACGATGCCGGCAATCTGTTCCGGCGTTTTGGACTGGCCGTAAATCACCTCCGCCGCCCCCTGGCGCAGAGCTCGGTGATGGTCGATTTTGGCATACCCCAGGTCTTCAAAGGGGGCCAGCTTGAGTTGAAGCGCCGCCTGCTCCGGCGAAAGAGTTCCCGCCTGAACCTGGCGCAGCATTTCGATTGTTTTTTCTTTTTTCTCCATTCTTTTCATCCTCTTCCTATGTCCGGGCCGCCAAATCCAGGGCGACGATGGGAAAATCTCCGCCGACTGCCTGCAAAATTTCCCGACGCTGTTCAAAGGCCAATTCTTGCTGCCCTTCGGGAATTTGCAGAACTGCCGCGCCGCCCCGCAGGCGCAGACGGAAATCCCGGAAACCAAGACTGGCCAGAGCCTCTTCCCCTCGCTCAATCCGCTGCAAATCCCCTTTTGCAATGGGGGTCCCTGTGGGAATTCGAGTGGCCAGGCAGGCGTAGGCCGGTTTATCCCAGGTGGGAAGCCCCGCCTCCTTGGAAAGACGGCGCACCTCCGCCTTGGTCAGCCCCGCCTCCCGCAGCGGGGAGCGGACCTCCATCTCCTGCAAGGCCCGCATTCCCGGCCGGTCTCCTGCGTCGTCCGAGGCGTTGGAGCCGTCGATCAGCAGCGTATAGCCTTCCTCTTGGGCTTGGCTCAGTATTCGAGAAAAGATCTGCTTTTTGCAATGATAACACCGATCCGACGGGTTTGGGGCAATCTGGGGGCAGGCCAGCGCGTCGACCTCCAAGACCTCCATAGCCAGACCGCACTGCTCCGCAACCTGCCGGGCGTCCCGCAGCTCAAAAGCGGGCTGAAAGTCAGAGCGGACGTAATAGGCCCGCCAATCCTGTCCAAAGCGGGCGGCGGCCCAGACCAGCAACGCCGAATCCACGCCGCCGGAAAAGGCCAAGGCGCCCCTGGGATTCTGTTCAAAAAATTTCTGCAATCGTTCCATTGTTCTCCCCTGTTCCTGTTCCTGTTCTTCTCCGCCGGCAAAACCGGCCTGCTCCAGCAAAAAAGGCATACCAAAATAAGGTATGCCTTCAGACATCTTCCGCTGAGTTCCTCCCAGCGGGACAGATTTGGAACAAAACGCTTCCCCGACCCGCCAAAGCGGCCTTCTGGCCGCGATTATCCTTCGGCTCAACGGCGCCCGAGAAATCAGGGCCGGCCTGCGTAGGCCGGCCCCCTCGTTTTCGCAAGACGATATAAATATTATACTGTATTCCCGCCGGCGCTGTCAACTGCCGGTCTGGCGGCGATAAAAACGCCGACGCGGGACTCATTCCATTGGAAGATATCGACCCTCCTAAAGAGCTTGCAGGGGTTCCGTATTTTTCACGATTTAATCCAGAGACACGATCTCATATTCCCGGTTTCCCAAGCCCAGCTCGTTGGCGACCTCCACCGTATGGATGCCGTTGCGGCTTTCAATCCGCTCAATCAGGTGGGATTTGCCCGGGTCAGGGGAATGGTACACCGCGTCCACACAAGCCTGATCCACCGCCACCGGGTCCAAAGAGGCGAAGATCCCGATATCCGCCATCTTGGGCTCCTCAGGGTTGCTGGAGCAGTCGCAGTCCACAGACAGCCTGTTGGCCACGTTGATATAAACGATGTTCCGCCGGCCCATATAATCCATCACGCCTTTGCAAGCGTCGGCCGTGCACTCCAGGAAAGAATCGTGGTCGGCGGTCCACAGGTCGGCGGGCACGCCCACGCCGTGGATATGGGCTTTGCTATGGCCGGAAGCCACGCCGATGGACATATTTTTCAGCGCGCCGCCAAAACCGCCCATAGCGTGGCCCTTAAAATGGGACAGCATCAGCATTCAGAATAAATGATAAACCCTGATTTTCCCATGATAAAAATCTCCGTTCTAAGTTCCAGCGGCCCTGACAGGCCGCCGTTTTGATTAATTTTATCGCAACACTTGAAGTTTACTCCAAGTCAAGAGGCGGCCTGAAAATTTTTTGCCCAATCGCCCGCCGCAAATTTGCTCTTTTTGCGCCTAAACTGTTCGCCCAGCGCATAGAATGGCAACAGTATCAGGTAAGGGAGGGTAAAAAGCGTGAAGGGCTTACCCGAAGAACGAGCTTCTGAGCTCGCGCAATATATCATCCAGAATAACGCCACCGTCCGCCAAGCCGCCGCCAAATTTGGTATATCCAAATCAACGGTACATAAAGACGTCACCGAACGTCTACGGCTGACCAATCGCCGGCTTTATGAAGAAGTCAAAGCCGTATTGGAAGAGAACAAAGCGGAGCGGCATATCCGGGGCGGCATGGCCACCAAGGCAAAGTATCAGCATGACAGTCAAATGAGCTAAAAAGCCGGGATTTTTAAAATAAATAGAATGTTTTAATTATATATTTCTAAAAGTATTATTTTTCTTTTCCCACAAACGCATATACGCTGATTCTTCTGCTATTTCCTAAGCGCGCAAAAGGCCGGACGCCCAAACAGGGTCCGGCCTTCTGACAGTTGCGTGGATTTGAAAGGGGTCTCCCCCGCCGCAACGATTGATTTACTTGCTGATAATCAGGCCGTAGCCGTCGTTGGAGCGCTTATAGACCACGCTGTGCCGGTCTCCCGCCTCGTTATTGCGGAAAAAGAAGAACTCATGGCCCAGCATATTCATTTGCAAAATGGCCTCTTCGACGCTCATGGGCTTGACCTCAAATTCCTTGGTGCGGATAACGCTATAGGGATCTTCCGGCGCTTGGGCTTCTGCCAGCTGCTGCATCTCGGCAGTCTTGTCAAAGGCGCCCTGGCGCAGCCTTTTTTCCAACCGGGTCTTGTTTTTCTGGATTTGGCGCTCAATACGGTCGATGGCGCCGTCGATGGAGGCGTACATATCGTGGCTCTGCTCCGAGGCCCGGAACAACATTCCCCCATGGGACACTGTAATCTCCACAATATGCCGTCCCCGTTCGGTGGAGAAAGTTACTTTCGCGCTGCTGTCTCTATCAAAGTACCGTTCCAGCTTTTCGCATTTCTTGGCGGCATACTCCTTCAGCTCGTCAGAAATCGAAACCTTTCTTTCGGCATAAGTCATCTTCATCGTCAACACTCCTTCTATTTTTGGTGATATATCCCCACAAAATCATTGGATTTTGCAGAGACCCCTTTTCTTTGATTCAATTTCCCCGGGACGCCCGGGGAAATCCTTCCGCCGGATTCCCGGCGTCCCGCCTGACGGCGGGGCCCTGGCGCTCCGCGCTGCAAAATCGTCGGATTTTGCGATGCTCTGATATAGTATCTTGCGGATATTATACCACAGCTTTCCTCCGTTGTACAGATTGACGCTCCAGAATGACGGCAGAAATCCATGGATTTTCAAGAATCTTTCATAACGGCTTTTCTTCTGTCAATTCCTCGGCGCGGAATTCCTTCTTGCTGAATGGCGTCCGCGCTCTGAAGAAGAGAAAAACAGTTGGCGCATTTTCCCCTTTTTTCGATAAACTTTCTGAATGCTATCGGTCTGTATACAAAGATTTCTCAGCGTTTAGGCAAGGCGCCCAAATTATTTTGGATATCCTGCAAATTTTCACCGTTTCAAGCCTTTTCATTCTCCGGTTAATACAGTATAATTGTTTGCAGCCCGATCAAAAGGCGAAAATGGATTCAGGCAGCGGAGGATTTGCTTATGGAAGATTTCCAGGGTTTATTGAATATCGCCACCGACGTGGGCTTCTGCCTGCTGGAAAACGGGGCGGAGATTTATCGCGTGGAAGACTCCATCTGCCGGATTGTGCGGGCCTACGGCGTCCAGGAAGTGGATGTATTCGCTGTGCCCACTACGCTGATTGTCACCATCAACCCGCCGGACGGCCACACCTTGACCAAAACCAAGCGGATCTACAGCCGATCCACCGACCTGGATCGTATCTATCGGCTCAATGACCTTTCTTTTGACATTGTGAAAGAAAAACCCGATCTGGAGGAAGCACGCCGGCAGCTGGACGCTATTATCCGACGGCCGGATTACCGGATTGCCACCCAGATTGCGGCCTACGCCCTTTCGGCTTTTGGCTTCACCTTGTTTTTTGGCGGCTCGATGATGGACGCCGTCTGCTCCCTGAGCTTGGGCGCCGCCTGCTGGCTGCTGGGCCGGGGACTGGATTTCTTCCACACCAACTCTTTTTTTATCAACACCCTGTGCAGCGCCGTCATCGCGCTGTTGGCGGTATTTTGGGTGGAAACCGGCGTGGCGGGGCATATTGATAAAATGATCATCGGCGCCATGATGAACTTGGCGCCCGGCGTGGCCCTCACCAATTCCATGCGGGATGTGATTGCCGGCGATCTGTTGGCAGGCCAGGCCAAGCTGGTGGAAGCCCTCTTGGCCGCCACCTCCATGGCCCTGGGAGCGGGTTTTGTGCTCTCCCTTCACCGGCTGATCTTTTGATAGGAACGCGATAGAAAAGGAGGGTTTTATGCCGATTCATTCTCTGATTTTGGATTTTATCTATGCCTATATCGCCTGCCTGGCCTTTACGCTGATTTACAATATGCGGGGCAAGTTTGTGCTGCTGGCCCCGCTGGGCGGCTCTATCGCCTGGATTATTTACAACATGATGGCCTATACCGAAAGCGATATCCTGCAAAATTTCATCGCCACGATGGCGGTTTCCCTCTATTCTGAAACCATGGCCCGGGTTTACAAAGCCCCGGTGACTATGTTCCTGGTGGTGGGGTTGCTGCCGTTGGTGCCCGGAGCGGGGATTTACTATACCATGGAATACTTGGTCATGGGCAACCAATATGCTTTTGGGCAGTCGCTGGTGCATACCTTGGCTATCGCCGGCGCTCTGGCTCTGGGCATTGTGCTGGTTTCCTCCTTGTTCCGCCTGTGCATGATGTACTGGTATCACCTCAAACGCCGGCGTCTGGCGCGAGGCGGCAAATAAAAAACGCTTACAATACGAACAAAATTTTTCCCGCGCCTTGGTTCAAACAGGCGCGGGATTTTTTGCACTCTCTCTGCCTGAGCGCATAGGATACAGGGGAAAGGAGTGATTGCAATGGCCTTTTCTGACCGGGAGCTTCTGGCGCGGTTGGTCCAATGCGAAGCCGGCGGAGAAGGAGACAACGGGATGCGGGCAGTGGCCTCTGTGGTGATGAACCGGGTCCACGCCCCAGGCGGCGAATACGCCCGGGTGGGCAGGGGCAGCCTGCGTAATATTCTCTATCAACCCGGCCAATTTGTTTGTATGTCCGAAACAGAGGGCGGGCAATATAACGCTCAAAACATCTATAATATGCGGCCCGAGGCTATCCACTATGAAATTGCCGATTGGGCGATCGCGGGCAACCGTTTATCTCCTCTGGGCCGGGCTCTTTGGTTTTTCAACCCCTTTTCCCCAAACTGCCGCCAAAATTTCCCTAGCGAAGTGGGTATTTTCACAGTGCGTATCGGAGACCACTGTTTTTACAACCCGCTGGACGCCTATTTC
>CAJUIK010000017.1:0-6376 GCA_910585875.1 uncultured Eubacteriales bacterium
GCTACGGGGCATGAAGCCCCAGAGCCCCCTGACGTTGGAACGAACCGCCCAGCAGGGCGGCGCCGCGGCTCTGACGCTGAACGACTGCCGCCTGGACAGCCGAGTAGGAGTGGAGGAAGGCCGGCCTTGGGCTCGGCTGACGCTGACGGTAGAGGCCAGCTTGGGGGAGCTGGAGGGAGATCAAAATATCATGAGCGAACAGGGCCGGCTAAGGCTAGAGGGGCAGTGCGCCGCCCTGCTGAAAGGCCGGGCGGAGGAGCTGATCCGCCTGCTTCAGCAGAATGAGTGCGACGCCCTGGGAATCGGGCTGACGCTGAGCCGCTTGGAGCCGGAGAGCTGGAAAAACCTCCAAGAAAATTGGCGGCAGGCCTTCGCCCAGGCTCGGGTGGAAGCGGAGGTTCAGGTGAAAATCACCGGCGCCGGGCGGATGTATCTGCCCGTCAGCATGGAGGAGGGGGAACAGGATGGATAAATTGCCCGATTTAGCCGGGATTTTGTGCTTTTATTTGGCATTTGCATGGATGGAGCGGCGAGAATGGAAAAAATCGGGCCGGAATCGGGTCCTTTGGGCGGGATTGCTGGCAGCCAACTTGGCCCTGACGCTGGCGGCCTGGCAGGGAGTTCGCCTGCCTTGGCCCGGAGGTCTGCTGGAAAAGCTGGCCCAAACCATGCCGTTGCTGGCGGGAGGGTCGGTATCATGAAAGAACAGCTGACAAGCCGGCAGCTGGCCTGCCTGCTGACTCTTTCCATGCTGGGGGGCGTCTCCTTCATCGGCGGCGCCAACGAAGCCGGGCGGGATACCTGGCTGGCCCTGCTGCTGGGAGGGCTGGCCTTTTGCCCCCTGCTGCTGTGTTACCTGAAGATGCTGGAGGGCCAGGACAGCATAGAAGGGATGTTCTGCCGGGCGGCAGGCCGGCGGGCGGGGCGGCTGCTCTGTCTGTTTTACGGCCTGATCGCCCTGTATTTGGCGGCGATCACCCTCAGCGTCTTCGCCTTTTTTGTCACAGAAACCTCCCTGATCGCCACGCCCCGGGCCGTCCTGGCCCTGTTGATGGCGCTGACAGCGGCTTTTGCCGCCCGGTCCAGCCTGCCGGCACTGGGGAGGTTCGGCCAGATGCTGGCGCCGGCGGCGGCCGCTTTTCTGCTGATTTCCATCTTTACCGCCCTGCCCCAGTGCGATTTCCGGGCCATGCTGCCCATGGTTTCCCGGCCCCGAGGGCTGGCCCACGGCGTCTGGAGCTCGCTGACCATGTCCTTTGCCGAGATCTTTTTCCCCTTGACAGCGCTGGGAACCGGGATGCGGGACAGCCGGCGGCGAGCCCGGGGGGCCTTTGGCGCCGCGGCCCTGGGCGGGTTAACCCTGTGCGCCGTCTTCATCAAAAATCTGGCCGCTCTGGATTATCACGCCATGTCCTCTTATTATTTTCCCTCCTTCGCCGTGGGCAGCTTGGCCTCTTTGGGGGCCTTTTTCCAACGCTTTGAAGTGTTTGTGGCGGTGAATTTTCTTGTTTGCCAGCTGTGCAAGGCCGCCCTTTGCCTGCTGTTTGCCCAGCGGGCTCTGGCGCCGCTGCTGGGCCTGGCAGAGCCTCGCCGGTTGTCCGGCCCGCTGGCTTTGGCGGCGGCCAATTTTGGGCTGCTGTTTTTCTCCAGCGAAATGGCCCTTTTCGCCTGGCTGGGGCTGCAAAAATATCTGCTGTCCCTGCCCCTGTTGATTTTGCCCCCATGTTTGGCTTTGGCGGCCGCGCGTCGGTCGTAACCGGTTTCCGTTTGGCAGATTTCTCTCTTGACAGTTGAGGTAGAATGTATTAAACTATAGGTAGAATCGATTCAACTCAAGCGAAGGAGGAGAGAATGAATGGAGACGCCTCAGGTATTTGAAAGCGAGTACCGGTTTTGCCAGATTCTTTGGGAAAACGAACCCATCAACAGCACGAGATTGGTCAAACTGTGCGCTGAAAAGTTGGGCTGGAGCAAGGGCACCACCTATACGGTAATCCGGCGGCTGGCCCAGCGGGGAGTGGTGCAGAACAAGGACGCCGTCGTCACGTCGCTGGTGTCCCAGCGCCAAGTGCAGCAGGCTCAGATCGATCAGTTGGTGGAAAAAACCTTCAGCGGATCGCTGCCTCAATTTATCGCCGCGTTCACCCAAGGGCGGCGGCTGAGCGCCGACCAGGCGGCGGAGATTCAGCAGATGATCGACCGGTATAAGGAGGAATAGCATGGAAGCCCTGTTTGTCAAAATCCTCAACATGAGCTTGGCGGCCAGCGGACTGATTTTGGCGGCCATGGCGCTGAGGCTGGTTTTGCGTCGGGCGCCCCGGCGGCTGCTCTGCCTGCTCTGGGCCTTGGCGGGGCTGCGGCTGCTGTGCCCGCTGGCGCCGGTCAACCCTTGGAGCCTGGCGCCCAGCGCCCAGACTGTGCCGGCCGACGTGGGCCAAGCCTCTCCGCCTCAAATTCACAGCGGCATTCCCGCCCTGAACAGCGCCGTCAACCCAGCCCTGGCGCAGGCGGCGCAGGAGGGGGCGCCGTGGCGGGAACCCAGCGTCCAGCGGGAAAAATCGGGGCAGGCTCAAGGCGGATGGCTGGCTGTTCTCGCCGGAGCTTGGCTGGCCGGCGCGGCCATCCTGGGGGGCTGGAGCGCCGCCGCCGCTTGGCGCCTGAGCCGGCGGGTCAAAGAGGCCCGCCGTTGGCGGGACAATATCTACCAGGCGAGGGGGATCGATTCTCCCTTTGTGCTGGGTCTGTTTCGGCCCCGGATTTATCTGCCGGCGGATTTGCCGCCTGCCTCCGTCGATTATGTGCTGGCCCATGAGCAAAGCCATATCCGGCGGGGGGACCATTGGGCCAAGGCCCTGGGGTGGACGGCCCTTTGCCTGCACTGGTTCAACCCTTTGGTTTGGGGCGCCTATCTCCTGTTGTGCCGGGATCTGGAGCTGGCCTGTGACGAGAGCGTGGTGCGCCGAATGGACCGGGGGCAGATCGCCGGTTACGCCCAGACCCTGCTGGACTGCAGCCGCCCCCAACCGGCCGGCCCCTTGGCCTTTGGCCGGTTGGGCGTCAAAGAGCGGGTAGGGCGGATTCTGTCTTACCGGCGGCCTTCCTTCTGGTTGGCGCCGGCCACTGTGTTGGCCTGCGGCATGGCGGCTTTTTTCTGGATGACCGACCCCGGCCAGGGGCCAGAAACGCCGGTGGAATCCAATATTCAGTCCCTTTCCATTCGCCAAGGGGAGCAGGTCCGACGGGTGGAAGACCGGGAGCAGATCCAGGCGGCGGTATCCGCCCTGAGTCAGGCGCGGCCCACCGGGCGCAAGGCGCTGGGAGAGGAACGGTTTGTGATTTGGCTGGATGACGGCGGATCAGCCGGCAGCCGCTGGCAGCTGGACGGCCAGGGCCTGCTGCTGGCCCCGGATCAGAAGATTTACCGATTGGGCGGCGGACAGCGCCAGGCCATTGAAGAGGTCTACCGGCAAGGGGAAGAGGAGCCCGCCTACATCTTGGAAACCCTGCGGTATGGCCAGCCAGAGCGGCGGCTGACGCTGACAGAGGATCAAGCAGATATCGCCCGGCAGTGCGTCTGGAATCACCTGGTTATCAGCGCCGCTTTCCCCGGCCAAAATCCGGCGGAACTGCCCCAATGCTGGCGGCTGCAGTCCGGCGGAGACGAATACTATATCTACTTACAGGAGGGCCGTCCTGTGATTCAGCAAGGGGAGCAGGGGCAATATACCCTGTTGTCTGAAGCGCTTTTTCAGCAGCTTGTAGGCCAGGCTGGCGGACAGGAGGAGGCGCCGCGGCTGTTGGCGCCGGTTCAGGGAGCAATCAGCGCGGGGTTCGGCGGCCGGATCCATCCGGTTACGAAGGAACAAACCAACCATACCGGCATGGATTTCGCGGGTCAGGCCGGCGATTCGGTGGTCGCCTCGGCGGACGGAATCGTGGCCGATGCCGGATGGGACGAAACCTACGGCCGCTTTATCCTGATAGACCACGGCAACGGCCTCCAAACCTTTTATGGAAACAACCAAGAGCTGCTTGTAGAAAAAGGGGAGCAGACGGTTCAGGGACAGCAGATTGCCTTGCTGGGCTCCTCTGGCAAGAGCACAGGCGCCCACTGCCACTGGGAGGTGCGGATAGACGGCCGGCCTGTGGATCCGGCGGACTACCTGATCTACTCCGCCAAGCTCGGCTGGCAGCGGCCCGTGGACCCCATGGTCTGGGTGTATGAACCTGCTCGCAGCAGCGTTTTTCCCGCCTTGCCGGTGGAATTTGATTTGGCCGACGGGGAGGGTTCGGTTCAAGTTTCCGCTCCAAACGGCGTCTTTTATCGCCATGACGAGGGCAAAAGGCCCAATTACCAGGACCAAGGCCTAAGCTGCCGATATCTTCTGGGGGAGCGGCTCTATTGGGGGCCGGATTTTCCAGATAGTCCCCAAGAGACAGCGATTTCCTTCCAGGCGGAAGGCGGGCAAAGCGCGCGGGGCAGAATCGTGCTGACAGCCTTGGAGACGGAACCAGGAGAGCCGCTGTGCTACCGGGTTTCTTTGGAGGCCCAAGGGTTGTCTATACAGTGGGAACAAGAGCGGGGCTGCTTTGCGGTCCGCCAGGGAAAATAGCAAAAGAACCGGCTGGGGCGCCTTCCCCAGCCGGTTTTTTCATTCTTCCTCCTGGTATTCCAGCAGGTCGCCCACCTGGCAATCCAGAGCTTGGCAAAGGGCCGCCAAAGTGGAAAAGCGAACGGCCGCCACGCGGTTGTTTTTGATTTTGGACAGGTTGACGTTGGAGATGCCCACCTGGGCGGCCAAGTCGCCCAGGGAGATTTTCCGTTCCACCATCATCCGATCCATCGCAGCACGATTTTTCCCATAAGCGCCCCCTAAATCAGGCCGTCTACGTCGGATTGCAGCTGGACGCCGTAAGAAAAGACCTGAGCCAAGCACAACACTACGAGACCGGTGAAAATTCCGCCGGGCTGAACGCTGGCTTCGCAGCGCTCCGGCCCCAGGACTACCCGCGCCAGATTGACGGCCGCCAGACCTGCTGTGGGCACAGCCAGATAAAAAAGACCGATTTCCCGCGCCATCCGCGCCACCTTGGGTTGAAAGACCCCGGAGATGCCCTGGCCGGCGTCTGGCCGGGCGGCCTGGAGAATCCGGCGGATATTTCGGAATACCAAGGCCATCAGCGATAGAACCGCCGCGGCCCCGCCGGAAAACAGGGCGACGGCCTTCAAGTCCGTTTGGCCGCCATAGATCACTTGAAGCTCAAATCCATAGGTTTTCATCTCGCCGCCCCACAGGCTTTCGCCGGCTGCCAGAGCGTCCGCCATCTGCCGGTTGGAGGCCAAGGCCAGCGCCAGCCAGACCAAAACCATTGCCGCGGCGCCCCAATGTCCAATCTCCAGCCCCGCCGCCAGCCATCGGGCCCCCGGTTCCGCCAGATTCGTCCATTTGCTTTTCATCATATCTCCTCTTTTGAGCTCTTGATGGAATGAGTTCAGTATATCAGTGAGATTAACGTTTTTCAATCTATTTTTATCAATAAACATTAAAAATATATTGATAAATATAAAACCCCCGGAAGCGTGAAACGCTTCCGGGGGTTTGTTCTCCCTGCCTGCTTGGGGCGGTTAATCGGGCTGGGTTTCCGAAGGAGTCATGGTAATAAAGTCGTCGGGGTCCTTTTTTTCCTCCGGGCAGTCTTCCAGGTTGATCCAATGGTTCATACCGGTGCTTTCCACAAAGGCGTCCGCCGCCGCAGGATCCCCCTTGGCGGAATCCAGGGGCAGAGCGAACAGGGCTTTGGGGCCTTCAAAATCCTCCCGGAAGGCGATTTGCCCGTCAGATTCCACCCGAAACACGCTGTTGGAAGGGGCGCCGCCCTGATAAAACGCCAGGTAGACGGTGCGGTGAGCGAATAGATTCAAATCCTGGGTGTCCAGCAGATAATAGTACAGGCCGTCGTGGGCAAAGCCGGTGGCAAAAGAACCCAGCGTCCAGTTGTTGACAGCCTGGGGGGAATAGCCGGAGACCAGGGGCGTCAGGGTGAAGCTCATAAAGTCGAAGGTCTGGTTGTCCAAGGGCTGGCCGTCCAGCCGCCGCAGAGCGGCTACGGCATAGGTGTGGGAAGCGTCGGCGCCTTGGTCCCAATCGGTGAGATTTTCTCCCGAAACCAGACCCAGCAACGTCATCTCATAGTCGCCGCTCTGTACGCTCTGGTTCACTGTAATGGCGTCTTTGCTCTCAAAGGCTTCCGCCAGCACGGGGGCCTCCGCATGGCGGGCCGCCTGGGCGGGGGACAGCCACAGAGCGGCGGCGGAAGCGAGCCCTGTCAGCAGGGCTGCGGCGGCGACGATCGCCGCAGGTTTGCGGAAAAAAGC
>CAJUIK010000017.1:6386-30690 GCA_910585875.1 uncultured Eubacteriales bacterium
GTTTCCCGGGCGCGCCGGCGCAGCAGCTCTTGGGTCTGCTGCTGAAAGTCAGCGGAGAATTCCAGCCGGTCAAAGGCTTTTCGATATCGTTGCCGGTCCATATTCAATCCTCCTTCAGCATCTGCCGCAACCGCGCCCGGCCCCGGGCCAAGCGGGCGCCGATGGTGGCGGCAGGAGCGCCCAGCAATCTGGCGATTTCTTTGATGGAATACCCTTCGTAATAATAGAGGTGGATCGCCGCGGCGTATTTCTCTGGGAGGGCCTGGACAGCTTCCAGCAGCTCGTTGTCCTCCGGCGGAGCGGCGGCCAAAGCAGCCTCTTCCAGAGGCAGAGCTTGCCGGTCTGCCCGGCGGCGGATATCGCTGGCCCGGCAGAGGGCCGTCCGAATCAGCCAGGCTTTTTCGTGCTCCTGGTCCCGAAATGCGGGCCGGCGGCTGACCAGCTGCAAAAAGGTTTCCTGAACAGCGTCCTCCGCGTCGGCGGCGCTGCCCAGCCGGGCGTAAGCCAGCCGCAGCAGCATGGGGCTGTATTGGCCTACGATGCGGCCGATGGTTTCGTCCATAGTTTCTTCGGGAACCACTCTGGTCCCTCCCTTCCGCCCTATGGCGATGATTGGTTCTTGGAAGCGCTTCACCCATAACACGTTTCATCCGCCGGATTTTTTGCAGCAGAAGGGAAAAATTTTTTGCAGGAAGAAAAGCGGGCTTGGAGCGCCAAAAAAGCCCGCGGCGTTGGCCGGCGGGCTTTGGCAGAGGGGAAAGGGTCAGCGGATCTGTCCCTGTCCTTGAATAATATATTTCCAGGATGTCAGCTCTTTCAGGCCCATGGGCCCGCGGGCATGCATTTTTTGGGTGGAGATGCCGATTTCAGCCCCCATGCCGAATTCGGTGCCGTCGGTGAAGCGGGTGGAAGCGTTGACATAAACGGCGGCGGCGTCCACCCGAGCGGTAAACAGCCGGGCGGCCTCCTGGTCCTGGGTGACGATGCACTCGCTGTGGCCGGTGGTATACCGCTGGATATGCCGGACGGCGTCCTCGATACAGTTGACCACTTTGCAGGACAATATATAATCGTTGTATTCCACGGCGTAATCCTCCACTGTGGCCGGGTCGATGCCGGGCAGGGCGGCGATGGTCCGGGGGCAGCCCCGCCATTCCACGTCGCATTCGTCCAGCCGGGCCTTGGCCATGGGCAGGAATGCCGCGGCTATGTCCTGGTGAACCAACAGGCTTTCCGCCGCGTTGCAGACAGAGGGCCGGGAGCATTTGGCGTTGAAGAGGATTTCCACAGCCATTTTCAAGTCCGCCTCCTTGTCCACATAGATATGGCAGTTGCCCGCGCCGGTTTCGATGACGGGCACTCGGGAATTTTCCACCACGGAGCGGATCAAGCCGGCGCCGCCCCGGGGAATCAGCACGTCGATGAGGCCCCGCAGGCCCATCATAGCGGCGGCGGTCTGGCGGGAGGTGTCGTCCAGCAGGCAGACGCAGTTCGGGTTCAGACCTTGGCTTTCCAGGGCTCGGCGCATAACTTGGGCCAACTCGGTGTTGGAGCGGAAAGCCTCCTTGCCGCCCCGGAGAAAGGCGGCGTTGCCCGCCTTGAAGCACAGGATGGCGGAATCCACCGTCACGTTGGGCCGGGCTTCATAGATAATGCCCACCACCCCCAGCGGCGCCCGGACTTTGCGGATTTCCAGGCCGTTGGGCCGACGGAAACTGTCCACGATCTGGCCCACGGGGTCTTCCAGAGCGGCCACGTCTCGAGCGCCTTGGGCCATCGCCAATACCCGGTCTTGCGTCAGCGCCAGCCGGTCGATCATGGCTTCCCGCAGGTCGTTATCCCGGGCGTAGGCCACGTCGCGGGCGTTGGCGGATAAAATGGAGTCCATATTGTCTTTCAGGGCCTGAGCGACGGCCAGCAGAGCCCGGTTTTTGGTTTCTGTGTCGTAGAGGGCCAGCTGACAGGCGGCCTGTTTGGCCTGCATGGCCATTTGCTGCAAATGTTCCATAAAAAATGCCTCCTATCCGTTGTTGCCGGGGAGAAACAGGGTGCCCGCCGGGCGGCCCTCCAGCAAATCGTAGAGCAGACCGGGGTCGGCGCCGTTGACAATGGCCATGGGAGCGCCATGGGCCAGGGCGATTTTGGCGGCCTGAATTTTGGTGCTCATGCCGCCGGTGCCCCTGTCCGAGCCCGAACCGCCGGCGACGGACTCGATTTGTTCGTCGATCTTGGTCACTAGGGGAATCAGCGGCGCCTCCGGGTTTTGCCGGGGGTCTTGGGCGTACAAGCCGTCGATGTCCGACAGGATGATCAGCCCGTCGGCGCCGGTCAGCGCGGCCACCATGGCGGAAAGGGTGTCGTTGTCGCCGAATTCCAGTTCTTCGGTGGAAACGGTGTCGTTTTCGTTGACGATGGGAATCGCGCCCATGGAAAACAGGCGTTCAAAGGTGTTGCGGGCGTTGGCGGCCCGGTTTTCAGATTCCAGTACGTCCCGAGTCAGCAGCACCTGGGCCACCTTGTGGTTTTGCTCCAGGAAGAGCTTGTCGTAAAGATACATCAGCTCGCACTGGCCCACGGCGGCGGCGGCCTGCTTGGAAGGGGTGTCCTGAGGGCGGCTGGGCAGCCCCAGCTTGGCCACGCCCACGGCCACCGCGCCGGAGGAAACCAACACAATCTCCCGGCCGGAATTTTTGATATCGGAAAGCGTCTTGCACAGCTTTTCAAACCGGCGGATATTGATGCGCCCGGTTTCATAAGTCAGCGTGCTGGTGCCGATTTTGATGACGACGCGTTTGGCGTCTGCAAGCGTTTTCAAGGAAAAACCTCCTGTGGAGCCCCAAAAGGGGCGGGAAAAATAGCCGGCAGAGCGTAAAAGCCCCACTTTACTATTATACTATACCAAATCAAAGCCCCGCCGTCAATGCGGCAGGGCGGCTGAAGGCGTCTCTTCATATACAATGCAAGGAAAAATATTTAAAATATATATTGATTATATAAGATATATAAGTTATAATATTTGTAAATAAAGAGAAAAGGAGGTTTAAAATTGTATGAGATGGTTTTGCGTGCGCAAAACCATGATCCCTCTGCAATGGAAGCTTTAGTTCGTCGATTTTTACCTTTATTGAAAGAATGCGCCGGAAAAGAATATGACGCTCCCTTTGAGGATGTTCTATCCGAAATGATACTGCGATTTATGGAATTGATCCTCAAACTACCTCTTGACGATCTACGCTCCCGCGACGAGGGGACCTTGGTTTGTTATATCACTTCTTGCGTGCGCAATGTACAAAATGCCTTTTGGGCCAAGAAGCGGCAGTCTGTCCCCACCGTTTCTTGGGAAGATCTATCCCCCGCACAGCAACTGCGGATGGAATGGGCAGAGGATTCAGATTATTTGCCCATGCCGGAAAGCGCCCAGGAAATTTTTTTGGCAAGCCGCCTGGCAGAGAAAGAAAAACAGGTGGTTACGCTTTATTGTTTGGCGGGTTATAATACTGTAGATATCGCCCGAATGCAAGGAATTTCCCATCAGGGCGTCAACCAAACGAAAAATCGAGCGCTGGAAAAATTGAAACAACATTTTATCAAATCCGGCGTGGCGAAGGAAGGAGAAGATGGAGAATACAAATATTGATTTGTTTTTAGATGGGAGATTTTTTATGTGAGAAGCACGATATTAGCGCGGGTCTCCTTGACGCTGACCGTCGGCGTCTTGGTGTTCCATTTTCAGCTGTCCCGGCAGATCGACGCCGCCGTATTTACCCAGTTTGGCTGGACTTTATTGATGATTGCGGCGGCGCTCTCCCTAATTTCGCTGGCGCCGCTTTTTGTCCGGCGCCAGCGGGGGCAGGCGGCGCTGCTGCCCGCCGCAGGGCTGCTGCTTTCCGGGGCGCTGCTGATCTTCTATTTCCCCAGCCCTAAGGCGATAACGCTAGCCCAGCTGGTTCCGGGCGATTTACCCCTGGCTCGGGCCAGCCTCAACGGCGTCCGGCAGGAGGAAGAGCAAGCCCGGCGGCTTTGGCAGGAATGGTCTCAGGTTCGCTGGAAACCGCTGGCCCCGGATTGGTCGCCCAGGCTGATGATGCAGGGAAAAACCGAATTGGATTGGGGCCAAGAACCTGCGGCGCAGTTCCTTTTCTATCCCGCCCAGGGGGGCGGAAGACTGACTGTCGCTGTTTTTCGGTATTCTGACCGCTATGCCGTCGTCCAGCTGACGCCCAGCCAGGGGAAGGAAAGCCAGCGGCTGTATTGCGCGGAACAAGGGTTTTGATAAGGAGAATTTTTATGGCAAACAAACGCAGATGGGCCATAGCCTGCCTAGCGATATCTCTGGCTGCCGCCGCGGCGTTAGGATGTTATCGCCAGTGGATGGCGTGGGTATATCCCTCTGCAGATATGGCGAGCGGCTCTGTCTATTGGCTGCTTTTCCCGCTGATGCTGCTGCCGCTGTTGGCCGCCGCTTTTTTGACGGCGCGTTGGCAGGCGGCGGGCCGGGGGCCGCTGTGCTTGGTCTCTGCCATCGTACTGCTGACCGGGGCTGTGGCCTTGGTCCCGGCGCTCCGGCATCATGACGCCGGTTCCCTGGCGCAGACCATAGAAAAGCGGGTCTCTCCCCAAGCTGCTATCAAAAGCGCCGGCATTTTTTATCGATCCGGCGATTACCGCCTCAATGAGCGGCAGCTGGAGCAGCTGCGGTCGCTCTGCCAGTCCGCCCGGGTCTCCACTTGCCTTCCTCTCAGCGCGATACGGTCGGAGCCTGTCGGCGACGCTGGAAAACCCCGTCTGTGGATGACAATGGATAACCCAGCAGACCGCTCCCAGACCTATGATGTGGATATTGTGTTCTATTCAGAAAACCTGGCGTATCTGGGCTTTTATCAGACCTCAGGCCCTAATGTATACCTGCTCTATGCCATAGAGGCAGATGGAATTTATCGGCTGATACAAGAAAATTTGGCGAATTTGCAGTATCCATAAAATTGTGAAAAAGGCTCTCTTGGTATCAATCAAGAGAGCCTTTTTGATTAGAACCCTGTTCGCCCGACGCTATCTGGAAACCCAAACGCCATTTTGCTTGATGGCTTTGAGAGTCACTGCGCTGATGATACTGTAAGAGACGCCGTATGTAAAAAAGCCGGGGGCCAAAATTGGCCCCCGGCGGGGTTATGATTTTGTGAAAAGAATCGGATCTTAGATCAGGCCCTGAGCCATCATGGCCTCGGCGACCTTCTTGAAGCCGGCAATGTTGGCGCCGGCAACCAGATTGTAGCCCATACCGCATTCCTCGGCGGCCTTGGCAGACTCGTCGTGGATGTTCTTCATGATGGCGTGGAGCTTGGCGTCCACTTCTTCGGGCTCCCAGCTGTAGCGCATGGAGTTCTGAGCCATTTCCAGAGCGGAAGTGGCCACGCCGCCGGCGTTGACAGCCTTGGAAGGCGCGACGATCTTCACGTTCTTTTGCAGATACTCCAGAGCCTCGTTGGTGGTGGGCATATTGGCGACCTCGATATAATACTGGACGCCATTGTCCACCATCTGCTTGGCTTCTGTCATGCCGATTTCGTTCTGATAGGCGCAGGGCATGGCGATATCCACCTTTTCGCCCCAAACCTTGGCCTTGGGCACGAACTTGACGCCGAACTTATCGGCATAATCCTGAGCGCGGTCCCGGCCGGAAGCGCGCATCTCCAGCAGGTAGGCGATCTTCTCTTCGGTGACGATGCCGTCGGGATCGTAGCAATAGCCGTCCGGGCCGGAGATGGTGACGACCTTGCCGCCCAGCTGAGCGACCTTCTCGCACACGCCCCAAGCCACGTTGCCGAAGCCGGAGACAGCCACAGTCTTGCCCTTCAGATCTTCGCCGTAGTGCTTCAGCACTTCCTGGAGATAATAGGTGGCGCCGTAGCCAGTGGCTTCGGGACGGAAATAGCTGCCGCCGTAGGACAGGCCCTTGCCGGTCAGCACACCGTTTTCCCAAGTTCCCTTGATGCGCTTATACTGGCCGTACAGATAGCCGATTTCGCGGCCGGCCACGCCGATATCGCCGGCGGGAACGTCCACGTCCGGGCCGATGTGGCGATACAGCTCTGTCATAAAGGCCTGGCAGAAGCGCATGATCTCAGCGTCGCTGCGGCCCCGGGGATCGAAGTCGCTGCCGCCCTTGGCGCCGCCGATGGGCAGGCTGGTCAGGCTGTTTTTGAAGGTCTGCTCAAAGCCCAGGAACTTCATGGTGTCCAGAGTGACGGAGGGATGGAAGCGCAGGCCGCCCTTGTAAGGCCCGATAGCGCCGTTGAACTGCACGCGGTAGCCGCGGTTCACATGGGTATCGCCCTTGTCGTCCATCCAGGTGACGCGGAATTCGATGGTGCGGTCGGGCTCGCACATTCTCTCCAGCAGGCCGGCCTTCTCATATTCCGGGTGCTGGGCTACGATGGGCTCGATGCTCTTGAAAACTTCCTCTACGGTCTGGAGAAACAGCTCTTCCCCTGCGTTGCGAGCCTTGACTTCGTCCAGAACCTTTTGCATATAACTGTTCATTTTGACTGCCTCCTCATAAGATGAGAATCGTTTTGGATATCAGAGATATCCGCCGTCTTTATCTTATGCTGTGGGCTGGAAAAAGTCAAGCCGGGCTTTGTGAAATAATATGAAAATTTTTCATGCAAAAAAAGTAAAAATTCGCGGCGCGGCCGACCGAGCTTCAGCGGCTGGGAAAGTATTTTTGGAATGCCCGGCAGGAAGCGGAGGGAAACCAAAATAATTTTGGGAAAACGCTGTAAAAACGCCAGACAAATCTGAAATTCCCAGAAATTTCGAGGGAAACGGCTCGGTTAGAGGGCGGAATACAAAAAAATTTTCGCGCCGGGAGCCCTGGCGAAAGAGGGGCCGGTGTGATAAAATGAAAAAACAGGGACGGCAGGCGGACGGCCCGCCTGCGGCCCTATTTGGTCTGGTAAAAACCAAAAATAGAAAGAGGTTGATGAACGTGACCCGCGCTTACGAAAAACTGTTGGAATACGTCAAATTTGACACCGCCTCCGACGCCAATTCCCCCACCGTGCCCAGCACCATGAAGCAGAAGGACCTGGGGGCCTATCTGGTGAAGCAGATGAAGGAACTGGGAATCCAGGACGCCGAGATGGACGATAAAGGCTATGTCTACGGCTCCATCCCCGCCGCTCCCGGCTATGAGAAGGCCCCTAAAATCGGCTTCCTGGCCCATCTGGACACAGTGGACGACGTGCCCGCCTGCCAGGATCCCCGGATTATCAAGAACTACGACGGCGGCGACGTGGTGTTGAATCAGCAGCACAACGTGGTCATGAGCCCGGAGGAATTCCCCGGCCTGAAAAAGATGGCAGGCGACGACATCATCGTCACCAACGGAATGAGCCTGCTGGGCGCCGACGATAAGGCGGGCATCGCGGAAATCCTCACTGCGGTAGAGCGGATGTTGAACGACCCCTCCATCCCCCACGGCGTAGTCAAGATGGCCTTTACGCCCGACGAGGAGATCGGCCGGGGCCCCGCCCATTTCGACGTCAAGCGCTTTGACGCGGATTTCGCCTACACGGTGGACGGCGCGCTGCTGGGCGGCGTGGAATATGAAAACTTCAACGCGGCCGGCAGCGAGGTGACGGTCAACGGCCAGAGCGTCCACCCCGGCTCCGCTAAAAACCAGATGAAAAACGCCAACACCATCGCCATGGAGTTCCATTCCCTGCTGCCCCTGGAGCAGAAGCCCGAATATACCGAGGGCTACGAGGGCTTCTATTTCCTGCGGAGCATGGAAGGTTCTGTGGAAAAGGTCAACCTGCACTATATGCTGCGGGACCACGACAAAGAAAAGTTCGCCCAGAAAAAGGCCATGATGGACAAGGCCGCCGCCTTTATCAATGAGAAATACGGCGCCGGAACCGTTCAGGTGGAGACGACCGATATGTACCGCAATATGCGGGAGAAGATCGAGCCCGAGTTCCATCTGGTTCAGGCCGTGCTGGACGCCATGGAGGAGCTGGGCGTTCAGCCGGTCGTCACCCCCATCCGGGGCGGCACCGACGGCGCGGAGCTGACATACAAAGGGCTGCTTTGCCCCAACTTCTGCACCGGCGGCACGAATTTCCACGGCCGGTTTGAAACCGTTTCCATCCAAGCGATGGACAAGATCACAGACCTGATTGAAAAAATCGTGGTCAATTACGCCAAGAAAGCGAAATAAGCCGATTGCGCCTGTTCCGCCGGCCTGCGGCCGGCCTTTCCCTTGACGCAGGGGGAAGGCCGCCGCGGGCCTGTCTTTGCCGCATGAGAAGCGCAATGCAGAGAATGAATCGGCGCAAAAAGACGCGGCGTGTACGCCGTCTTTTGCGCGAGCATATTTCCGAAAAGACGCTATATTGGGAGAGCGGGTGACTATTCGCGTATGTATGATATCGCAATCATCGGATTGGGCCCCGCCGGGTCGGCGCTGGCCCGGCTTCTGGCGGGCAAATACCGCGTGGCGGCCGTGGACCGGAAGGGCCCGGAGGGCGGCTTTGAAAAGCCCTGCGGCGGCCTGCTGGCGCCGGACGCCCAAAAGGCCTTGGCCCGCCTGGGGCTGACGCTGCCCAAATCCCTGTTGGCGGAGCCCCAGATTTTTTCTGTTCGGACCATCGACCTGGCCGCCGGCTTGACTCGCTGGTATCAGCGGTTTTACCTGAACTTGGATCGGGCCAAATTCGATCGATGGATGATTCAGCAAATCCCAGCTGGAGTAGACCGGTTTCCAGAGTCCCGCTGCTGCCGGATTGAGCGGATTGACGGGGGTTTCCGGGTCTATTATCGCCAGGCCGGTCAGGAAAAACAGCTGGAATGTCGAATTCTCGTGGGAGCGGACGGCGCCAATTCCATCGTCCGGCGGACCTTTTTCCCTCAAAAGAAAATCCGCAGCTATGTGGCGGTGCAGCAGTGGTTTCAAGACCAAAACCCCACCCCCTTTTATAGCTGCGTCTTCGATAACAAGGCCACCGACTGCTATTCCTGGTCCATCAGCAAGGATGGTTATTTCATCTTTGGCGGCGCTTATCCGCCCAAGGACTGCCGGAGGCGCTTTGAGGAGGAGAAAAAGGCCCTGGAGAGCCGGGGCTTCCGCTTTGGCCCGCCGGTGAAAACCGAAGCCTGTCGAGTGCTGCGGCCCAAGAGCTGGCGGCAGTTCTGTATAGGGGGAAAAGGCGTCTTTCTGTTGGGCGAAGCGGCGGGCTTTATCAGCCCCAGCTCCCTGGAGGGGGTCAGTTGGGCGCTGAACAGCGCCATGGCCTTGGCGGAGGCATTGTCTTTGCCGGAGCCCCATCGGTCTTACTCCATGTTTACCCTGGGCCTGCGCCTACGGCTGACGGCCAAACTGTTCAAATGCCCCGCTATGTATCAGCCGGCTTTGCGGCGGCTTGTTCTGCGTTCCGGCGTCCAGGCCCTGGATCTGCTGGATAGGGAAGAGGGGGAATAGGGATGCGGGGCGACAGGCTGTTCGCCATCCTCTATCTGCTGGCGGAGCGGAAGAGCATGACGG
Source organism: uncultured Eubacteriales bacterium (assembly GCA_910585875.1). GTDB lineage: Bacteria > Bacillota > Clostridia > Oscillospirales > Butyricicoccaceae > Pseudobutyricicoccus. Next base: position 15,931 of record CAJUIK010000017.1, read on the forward strand.
CCCAGGAGCTGGCGGAAAAGCTGGAGGTTTCCCTCCGCACGGTCTACCGGGATATCCAGGCCCTCAGCGTCTGGGGCGCCCCCATCCGCACAGAGCCCGGGCCGGGAGGCGGCGTCTCCCTGATGGAGGGCGGCGCTCTGGACAAGGCGCTGCTCACCGCCCAGCAGCAGCGCCAAGTGTTGATGGCGCTGGAAAATTTCAGCGTGGCCGGCGGCCAGGGGGAAGAGGTTCTGGATCGGCTGCGCTCTTTTTTCGGCCAGCCTGAGCAGAGCTGGATTGAGGCGGATTTCTCCTGCTGGGGCGGCGGGTCGGATCGGGGCCTTTTTGAGCTGCTGCGCCAAGCCGTTTTAGAGCGGCGGGAGATTTCCTTTGATTACTTGGATCGGGAGGGCCGGGCCAGCCGCCGCCGGGTTCGGCCGGCCAAGCTGGTTTTCAAAACCTCCGCCTGGTATGTCCAGGCTTTTTGTCTGTCCCGCCAGGCTTGGCGGGCTTTCAAAATCCGCCGTATGAGCAACCTGGCCCTGGAAGAGGAGCGGTTCCCGCCGCTTTCGCCGCCTCCGCTGGAGCCGCCGCCCCAGGCCGTCCCTATGACGACGCTGTGGTTCGCGCCGGAACATTGGAGCCGGGTGCGGGAGGAATTTGAGCCCGGGCAGATCAGGCGGCTGCCCAGCGGCGGCTTTTTGATCCGAGCCCCGCTGCCGGCGGACGACTGGCTGTCGGGCTATCTGCTGTCCTTCGGCGGCGGCGTCCTGGCCCTGGATCCGCCCTGCCTGGAAGAACAGATGCTCCAAAAAGCCGCCCGGATTCTGGCCAAGCCGGAAAATTTATCTGAAATTCTTTGCGAAATTGCTGACATACAGCTGTCAGCAATGCCGGCGTATCATATAACCATGGCGCAGGACGCCGGAAAGGAGCAAGACGACATGGAACAGAACAAGAATTATGAGGACATGAAATTCTGCCAGAGCTGCGGGATGCCGCTGACCGAGGAGGGCCAGCTGGGAACCAACGCCGACGGCAGCCTGAACCAGGACTATTGCAGCTACTGCTGGAAGCAAGGCGCTTTTACCTGGCCTGAGGCCACTATGGAGCAGATGATCGACCATTGCGCCCCCATGATGGCCCAGAGCGGCTTCACCGAGGAGGAGGCCCGCCGCCGGATGGGAGAATGGTTCCCCATGCTGAAACGGTGGAAGCAATAGAGCGAAAAACGCCCGATCTTTGCGATCGGGCGTTTTGATGTATGGCGCACGATTCAAATCAATAGCCCATATGCGAGGACAATGGCATCATATAAGGTGGAGACAGCGTCAATCTGAAAAGGGGGCAAAACGCGGGAGTGTTGACAGAGGCGGCGAAAAATGTTAAAATTTTGTTTATGACAAAGTGGTTGTCAGCCTTCAAATCCGTCTCTTGAAGCTGGCGATGGGATGACAGGGAGGCGGCCTCATCGGCTGCATATAGGCTGTTGGGGCAGGATTTTGCGGGAGGGGGAGAGAATTTGAACAAATCAAAACAGGCCTGCCGTTGGTATATCGGGTTGTTTCTGCTCAGCGTCGTTCTTGTTTTGGTTGACGCGCCGCTTTCTCTGGAAGTAAAGCGATATGTCAGCCGAACGTATCTGGCGTATTTGCACGCTTTGTATTTGACGGGCGTATTTTCTCTGTTCACCGCGCTTCTGTTGTGCAAAAACCATGTCGGCGCGGCTGTAAAATCAAAAGCGCTCAACAGCGTTTGTTTGGCGGTCAGCTTGCTTTTGTTGGCGGCGGTCTGGCTTCCGATCCCAGTATTTCCAGGGCTGCCGGGCTCCAACAGTCTGCAGTTATCCGTCATGTTGGCGACGAGCTGCGCCGTCGATTTGATTGATTCCTTCCGACAGAAAAAATAAGGAAAGACCGCTGGGAACAAAACGTTCCCGGCGGTCTTTGATTTAGGAATGGGTTCGTTTTTCGAGAATCCGCCGATCCAGAAAGCGGCCCAGGGCATACAGGACAAAGGGATGAAGAAAGGGAAGCAGATATTGAATGGCAATGTCAGAAGAGAGCTGCATGAGCAGCGCCAGCGACACTGGGTTCAAAAAGACAGAGAGATGGCAGACGGAAACGAAAGCGGAGTGGTTAGAGCAGAGATCAAAGGGATAAATCCAGGAGATAAGGCAGGCGACCGCGCCCCATAGCGTCAGCCATAAGGAAAAGGACCGGATCCCCCGGCCGCCGAACAGGCGAAGGTTTTTCAGTTTCATCGTGCGCCCTCTTTTGTATAAGATAAGGCCGCGGCATAGGCAAGCCCTCGGGGGGCGGGCGGCCAAAGGATGGCGGGGGGAGTTCCTTCGCCCAATGCCCCGGCTCCGGGCAACGGGGCGCATGAATCCTCCAAGCCGAAACGGAGTATGGCCGTCAGGCCGCCCCGACCCGCAGCAAAGGCCGAGGGCGCCATTACCCAGGGGAAAAGAGTCCGCCCAGCCCCGTAGTTTGGCCGTCGGGCCGCCCCGACTAAAAGGTTTGGGTGCGGGTTTCCTCGTTGAACCATTGGGCGTAAGCCTCTTGCAGACGCCGGACCAGCTCGCCGGCCTTGCCGCCCACCGGCTTGCCGTCGATGTGGCTGACTTTGTTGCACAGAGCGCCGGAATTGGTCACCAAGACCTCGTCGGCGTCAAACAGCTGGTCCAGGGTAATCGCCTCTTCTTTTACCGGGATTCCCAGCTTGTTTGCCAGCTGAATCAGGTGCTTGCGGGTGATGCCGGGCAAAATCCAGTTATCCGCCGGGGGAGAACACAAGGCGCCGTCTTTGATCATCATGATATTGCTGTGGAAACCCTCCGTCACCAGATTTCCCCGATGGTAGACGACTTCGTCCACCCCGTTTTCCTGGGCCAGCTGGGCTGTGAGCACATTGGGAAGCAAGTTCAGCGTCTTGACGTTCAGCATATGATGGCGGATGTCCTCGGCGGTCATCAGGGTCAGGATCTGCTCCGGCGGGGTCATCTGGCAAGGGGAGATGTAGATCAGCAGGTTGGCCGAGGTTCCCTCCGGCGGGAAGGCGTGGCCCCGAAGGGCGCAGCCCCGGGTGGTCTGCCAATAGACCATGTGACAGTCGCCCTCTACCTGGGCGCACAAATCGCAGATCAGCCGGCGCAGCTCCGCCTTGCTCATGGCGAAGGGGATGCGCACAGCCTGAAAGCTGTTGAAAAAGCGGTCGATGTGGTCGTCGATGGCGAAGGGAACGCCGCCGGCGGCGGTGGTAGCGTCGTAAACGCCGTCGCCAAAATACAGGCCCCTGTCGGTAAAAGGCACAGTCAGCTGGTCGATAGGGCCGGTTTTGCCGTTGTAATAGCCGATGCTTTGCATAATCAATTCCTCATTTCTTGTGTTGTCTCAGGGTTGGTTTTCCGCGGCTTTTTGGTCTTCGATGGAGATGTCGTCATAGATGAATTTATGCAACCTGTCCACCGCCAGGTCGTCGCTGTAAGCCACGACGGAAAGACCGCTGGAGGTGGTTTTGTTGGACCAATCCCCCTCGCAGGGGAAAGTGGCCCGCTGGATCTGGGGCCGGCCGTGGCTCAGGACTTGGGCGGCCAGGCCCAGCAGCTCCGGGGCGCTCATGCTGGTCTCCACCATGGGCATCAGCCGGGCCGCCAGCGCGGGGTATTTCAGGGCGTTCATATCCAGGGCCTTTTGCAGCATCTTCTCCAGAATCTCCTGCTGACGGCCGGTCCGGGCGCCGTCGCCGCCGGTGGAGCCCTTGCGGATGCGGCCATAGGCCACGGCCTGAGGGCCGTTGAGGGTTTGCAGGCCCGGGGCGGTGAATTTATAATCGTCCCAGATCAGGTCGTTGAGCACACAGTATTCCCACAGGGCCTTGTTGGCCTCCTTCATCTCGTCCTCAGAAACCTCCAGCTCCACGCCGCCCACAGCGTCCACAATGTCCGCCATTTGGTTGAAATTCACCGTGGCGTATTCCCGGATATCCATCTGGAAATTCTGGTTGATGGTCTTCACTGCCAGCTCCGGGCCGCCATAGGCGTAGGCGTGGCACAGCTTGGTCTGGCCGTGGCCGTCGATGGCCACATAGGAATCTCTCATCAGGGAAGACAGCTTGATACAGCCCCGCCTGGAATCCACAGAAAGGATCATCATGGCGTCGGAGCGGGAGCCCTCGCCGGCCCGGGAATCCACGCCGAAAAGGGCGATGTTGGTCACTTTGTCCGCGTATTGCTGGGATACGGCGGAGACGTCCAAATTCTCTTCGTCGATGGGGTTGTATTCATAGGAGCCCAGCACCCGCCAGGCATAGAATGCGCCGCCTCCCAGACCCAGAAAAATCAGCAGCCAGCAAAACAGAAAATGGCCGCAGCCCCGGCGGCGTCTACGCTTTTTCTTCGCCATATTGAAAGAGAGCCTCCTTAAAATTCGGGCAAATGAAAGGGTTTTCCCAGTGATTTCTGATTTTGGTTTCTTGTTTTTAGACGCGCCGCCCCTTGTTTTTGGCGAAGCGCCGGCGAAAAAAGGCGGGACGGGCTCCGGGCCCTTGTCCGGCCAAGCCGGCGGGGCGCCTCCCTCCGCAAAAACCAACGCGGCGCTAAGTTTATTATACAGAAAAAACGCGCCAAAAGGGAGCGGTTTTTGAATATTTGAAAAAGTTTAACATTTGCCCCCCTTTTGTCCGAGACAAGCGGGTTTTTTCCCTTTTTTCGGTTGTTTTTTTCCTTTGAAAATGGTATCATAAAAACCAAGCGAGGCCAGGACGAGCCTCGGTTTGACGAATTTTCCAGCTCCAAAGGAAGGAATAGAGAGATATGAACAACAACGAAGGCAGCGGGGGCAAAAAGCCCTATTATCTGACGACGGCGATCGCCTATACTTCGGGCAAGCCCCATATCGGTAATCTGTATGAAATCGTATTGGCGGACGCTGTGGCCCGTTTTAAACGGAAAGACGGATATGATGTGGTCTTTCAGACGGGCACAGACGAACACGGCCAAAAAATTCAGGAAAAGGCGGAGCAGGCCGGCATGACGCCCCAGCAGTTTGTGGACGATATGGCGGCGGAAGTCCGCCGCAACTGGGATGCGCTGAACGTCTCTTACGACCGGTTTGTGCGCACCACCGACCCCATGCACGAGAAAAAAGTGCAGCAGATTTTCAAAAAACTCTATGACCAGGGGGATATCTACAAGGGCAGCTATGAGGGGTGGTATTGCAACCCCTGCGAATCCTTTTTCACCGAAAGCCAGCTGGCGGACGGCAAATGCCCGGATTGCGGCGCCGAGGTGAAAAAGGCCAGCGAGGAGGCGTATTTCTTCCGCATGAGCAAATATGCGGGCCGGCTCATGCAGCATATCCAGGAGCATCCGGAGTTTATTCAGCCCGAGTCCCGGAAAAACGAGATGGTCAACAACTTTCTCAAGCCAGGCCTCCAGGATCTGTGCGTCTCCCGCACCTCCTTCAGCTGGGGCGTGCCGGTGGATTTCGACCCGGGCCATGTGGTTTATGTCTGGCTGGACGCTCTGACCAACTACATCACCTTCGCCGGCTACCAGCCGGAGGGGGAGAACGAACCGGAATACCGGAAATACTGGCCCGCCGACCTGCACCTCATCGGCAAGGACATTCTGCGGTTCCACACCATCTATTGGCCCATCTTCCTGATGGCCTTGGGCGAGCCTCTGCCCAAGCAGGTGTTCGGCCACCCCTGGCTGCTGATGGGCGGCGGCAAGATGAGCAAATCCAAGGGCAACGTCATGTACGCCGACCATCTGGCCCAGCTGTTCGGGGTAGACGCCGTCCGCTACTATCTGCTGCGGGAGATGCCTTTTGCCAACGACGGGACCATCACCTATGAGCTGCTGATGGAGCGCGTCAACAGCGATTTGGCCAATATTCTGGGCAACCTGGTCAACCGCACGACGACCATGTGCCAGCGGTACAGCGGCGGCGTGATCGGCGCTCCCGGAGAAGAGGAGGGAACGGACGCGGAGCTGAAAACCCTGTGTCTGGAGACCCCGGGCAAGGTCCGCCAGGCCATGGACGGCCTGAAAGTGGGCGAAGCTCTGGAGCATATTTTCGCCCTGCTGCGCCGGGCCAACAAATATATCGACGAGACGACGCCCTGGATTTTGGGCAAAGACCCAGCCCAAAAGGCCCGGCTGGATACCGTGCTCTACAACCTTCTGGAGAGCATCCGTTTTGCCGCCGCCCTGTTGGAGCCCTTTATGCCTGAAACCGCCCAGAAGATTTTTGCGCAGCTGAACACGCGGCAGACCAGCCTGGAAAGCCTGGAATCCTTTGGAGGCATAAAAGCCGGCGGCAGCGTGGGGCAGCCGGAAATCCTCTTCGCCCGCATTGACGCCGCCCAAAAGACGGAGGAAATCCAGGCCATGCTTCAGGCGGAGGCCAAGGAGGAAGCGGCGCCCGAGCAGCCTCCCCACGAGCCCAAGGAAACCATCGTCTACGACGATTTCGACAAGGTGGAGCTGACGGTGGCCAAGGTGCTGCATTGCGAGGCTGTGCCCAAATCCAAAAAGCTGCTGCGCTTTGAGCTGGATCTGGGCTATGAGAAGCGGCAGATCCTTTCGGGCATCGCCCAATGGTATCGGCCCGAGGACCTGATCGGCCACAACGTGGTGATCGTCTCCAATTTGGCGCCGAGAAAGATGATGGGGCTGGAGAGCAACGGCATGATCCTTTCCGCAACCTGCGGCGAAAACGACGTGCGGGTGATGCTGGCCGACCAGGCCGTGCCGGGGGCTCATCTGTCATGACGGGGCTTTTCGATACCCACGCCCACTATGACGAAGGCCGGTTCGACCAAGACCGAGACCAGGTTCTGGCCGGGCTGGCCGCCGCCGGCGTGGAGCTGGTTCTCAACCCTGGGGCGGATTTGGAATCCTCCCGCCGGGCGGCGGCGCTGGCGGAGCGGTATCCTTTTCTCTATGCCGCCGCCGGGGTTCACCCCCACAGCGCCTCTGAATTTGACGACGGCCAGCAGGCGGAAATCGCCCGGCTGCTGCAAAAGCCCCGCGTCAAGGCCCTGGGAGAAATCGGCTTGGATTATCACTACGATTTTTCGCCCAGGGAAGCCCAGAAGAAGGCCTTTGAAAGCCAGCTGGCCCTGGCCCGAGAGCTGGACGCGCCGGTGATTATCCACGAGCGGGAGGCCGCCCAGGATTGCCTGGAAATCCTCCGGGCCTCCGGGGTGGAAAAAGCGGTATACCACTGCTATTCCGGCAGCTTGGAAACCGCCAAACTTTTGGTAGGCATGGGGTTTTATCTGTCGTTCACCGGGGTGATCACCTTCAAAAACAACCGGAAAGCGGCAGATATCATCCGCTGGCTGCCCGAGGACCGGATTATGATTGAGACCGATTCCCCCTATATGGCGCCGGAGCCTTGCCGGGGCAGGCGCAATGATTCTACTCTGCTGCCCTATATCAACAGAGCCGTAGCCGCTTATCGGGGAATCCCGGAGGAAGAAGCGGCCCGGATAACGATGGAAAACGGCAAGCGCTTTTTTGGAATAGGAGGATGAGGCGTCATGGGCAAGGAGGTCTATTCTTACGGGGATAAGCTTTACCTGAATATCACAAACAAATGCCGCTTGGACTGCGCCTTTTGCATCCGCAGAAACAAACAGGGGCTGGGGGACGCGGACAGCCTGTGGCTGGATCAAGAGCCGGATTGCGCCCAGGTGATCCAGCTGGTCAAAGAGCGGGGGCCGGAGAAATTCGCCCAGATCGTTTTTTGCGGCTATGGGGAGCCCACCGAGCGCCTTCACGACTTGCTGACTATGGCCAAGGAGCTGAAGAAGCTGCCGGGATGCCCGCCTCTGCGGTTGGATACCAACGGACTCTCCTCCCTGGTCTTCGGCTATGACACGGCGCCGGACATTGCGGAGCGCTTTGACGCGGTATCTGTTTCCCTCAACGCCCCCACCGCCCAGGAATATGCGGCGATATGCCCTTCCCAATGGGGGGAAGAAGCCTTTTTCGCCATGCTGGATTTTGCCAAAAAGATGCGCAAGCTGGTGCGGGACACCCAGCTGACTGTGGTGGATTATATCGGCGAGGAGCAAACGCAGCGGGCCCAGGAGCTGGCCGGCCGGCTGGATATCCCTTTGCGGGTCCGCCATTATCAGGATAAAGAATAAAAAAAGCCGCGAACTCGGAGTAGAGTCGCGGCTTTTCTCTATGGTTTTGCGATAGGGCCCTGCTCCAGCGCCTGTTCTACCGCTTTTTGCAAGACCTTGCTGGAGTTGGTAGCGCCGGATACGGCGTCCGCATCCACGCGCTGTTCGGCGAGGATCTTGTCGATCACAGCTTCGGCTTTTTGTCCCCGGTCGTTTTTATGCTCTATAATACGAATACTCTGGATTTTGCCGCCCTCCATCTCAACTTCCACCTTTGCGGAGATAAAGCCCACGTCCCATTGGCCGGCGTAAAGGCCGTCTGCAAGGTCGGCCAGAGGCGGCTGTCGGATGGAAATTTCTCGGACGGCCCGCCGATAATCCGCCACGCTTTTCAGGTAGAGGCCGCCGGCGGCTAATCCCAGCAAAAGGGCGGCTGAGAGCAGGCCGAGAAGGGGTTTTTTAGAAGGATATTTCATCCGTATTGCCATCGCCTTTCTGCGCCGGGCTGGGGATTTTCCAGAGATCGATAGAGCAGATCGAAACCATGCTGGAGAAACTGCTCCTTGGAAAGGCCCATGGCGCTTTGAATATAGCGCTCCTTGTTTGCCGCGAAGCGGATCAGCCCAGACAGCATTCCCCAGCAGCTGAAAGAGACGGATTCCACGTCCAAGTCCTGGCGGAGCTGGCCGCTTTCTATGCCGGAAAGGAGGAAGGACCGGATCATGTCGTTGATCTGCTCGCCGGCTAAAAAGGTTTCTCTTTCTTCTGGAAAAGAATCTTGCTTCTCAAAATCAATATTGATTTTCTCCAGCGTCGCCTGAAAATAAAAGGGGCAGTCCTGTTGATATTGGGTCAGCCGCCGGCAGAGCAGATCGTATTTTTCCCGCGTGGACGCCTGCTGACGCAAGGCGGAGCGGACGCAGTCGGCCAGCTGTTTCATGCTGTCCAGCGTCAGCACGCAGAGGATTTCATCTTTGTTTTCAAAATAAACGTAAAGCGTGGCTTTGCTGTATCCCGCCGCTTTGGCGATATCGTCCATAGACGTGGCCGCGACGCCCTGCTTCAGAAACAGCACGGAAGCCGCCGCCGCAATATGCGCCCGATGGGCGCTGGCGGGTTCCTTTTTTCGCCGCCCCATGCAATCCTCCCCTTTCCAATAATTAAACTAACAGTTTAATTAAATGATACCCCTTCTTCTCTTCCTTGTCAAGGGGCGGAGGAAGGAAAAAATCGGAGAAAACAACAAGGGCGCAGGAAAAGCATGGCGGCCTTCAATCAGAAAATCAGCGTCCGCCGAAAGCGGTTGTTTTTCGGAGGGCGCTGCTGTATAATGGGCTCGCCAGCAAAATACAATCTGCAAGGAAAAAAGGAGAACAGGATGGAGTTTGAAATTATCCCAAGGAAAGACAGGATCCCGCCGTTTGATTCCCACGCAATCAAAATACGGCGCATAGAATATTTTGACCCGCCCTATCAGGCCTATGACGAAGAAGACATTACAGAAAACGTCATAGCAGAGGTCTTAAAGCAAATTTCGGGCGGGATCAATCTATATTTATTTTTAGATCCAGACGGAGAGGACGATTGGCTGGAAGTAAATTGCGACGGCGAATGGATATCGCTTGGATTTTTGGGGGATTTTGGACAAAAGAATTATTATTCTTATAATCCCGCCTTTGCCGATACTGCCGACCAAATTGACAAAGGAGATTTTTCAGACAAAAGCATATATACCGACCTTGAAAGAGGCGGGCAGTCGCCCATTCCCAGTATTCAAGCGATTACAGAGATTGAAATGGGCGTCAAAGCTGTTGAATATTTTATCAGGACAGGAGAGCTTTATCCGGGAATCGACTGGATGCGTCAGTGCGAATGATTCCCGTTCATCGCGCTCTCTCGGACGCTTTCTTTGAAGCTATTAGAATGGCTGCGCAAGTATGAAAAGGGCAAGACAAACCGTCGCGGTCTGTCTTGCCCTTGTTTTCTTTGGGAGCCCGATCTTTGCAGAGCTATTTGTTTTTGTCATAATACTCGGGGGGCAAAACCGGGGAGAGCTCCAGCAGCAGGTGGTCGAAGCCGCTGGCGTAATCCGCCGCCGGGGCGCCCAGGGGAAGAGCCGGCCCCGACAGCCCCAAAGGCAGGGTGAGAGTGACGGTGGCGCCCTGTCCTTCAGCGCTGGAAATCACGCAAGCGCCGCCGTGGAGCGACATCACCGCCTTGGCCAGCGCAAAGCCATATCCTGCGCCGCCCACCATCATGCCGGCGGAAGCGGCCCCTTCCTGCCGCCGGGTGAAGACATAGGGCAGCATGGCGGGGGGGATGCCGGGGCCCTGGTCCGCCACGGCGATGACGGCGCTTTCCCCCTTGACAGAGAGGGACAGGCGGACCCGATTGCCAGGGCAGGTGTATTTGGCCGAGTTGGCCAGCAGATTGAGCAGCACCCGTTCCAGCTTTTCCTGGTCGAAAAGACAAGGCAGGGGAGAGCGGGGCAGATCCCAAGAGAGGGGGATTTCCAGAGCCTCCAAAAAAGGGGCGGCCCGCTGGCACAAGCCCAGGCAAAAGGAGGTCAGCTCCCCCTGGCGCAGGTTCAGCTCCAGCCTGCCGTTTTCCGCTCGGGCGCAGTCCAGCATATTGCGGGAGAGCCGCATCAGCCGATACATTCCCTGGCGTATCACGCTTTTGGCATATTGGCTTTTGGCGTCCCGGTCCCCCGGCAGGCTATCCCAGGCCACGAACATGGTAGCCAGGCTGCCGCTGATCTCCCGGCTGAGGAGCTCGGCGGCGCTGAGGGCCATGGCGGGCTTCTGATCTCCTTCGGTGAAGAAGACGGTGATCAGAAGATTGCCTTCCCGGGGCTCCATGCTGCATCGGACAGATCGCCCCCGCAGCGTGGCTTGGAAAGAGTGTCCCTGCCCTCCGTGGGCGCAGGCGATGAGTTGAGCGGCCAAGGAATCGGGCAGGATATCGTTGAGCGAGCGGCCCACCAGGTCTTCGTCCAGCTGAAACCGGAGGCTGCCGGTCATAAACAGGATGCGGCCCGAGGGGCTGCACACCATCAGATTGTCGTCAGCGGCGGGAAACCAGGTCATATTGCCGCCGAAGGGAGAACGATCCACATCAACGCCTCCTTGCCGCCGGCGGGGCCGGCGGGAAATTTGTCACATTTTGCATAAAAGTATCAGAACTATTTTAGTATGCTTCGTTCCACAATGCAAGCAGAAAAATGCTAGCCCGGCCCAGCGGGGCCGGCTTTTGGCGCAAAAGGCTTGGGCTCCAGGCAGGCGGCGCCGCCAAAGTCGGACCGGGGGAAGTTTTTTAGAATTTTCGCTTTAGAGGTTGAGAAATCATGCCATATTAGTGTATAATCAAAGAAAGGGATTATGAGCGGGCCAGCGGGTTCGCCCAGGATGCAAATGCAGGACGATATGGAGGTAATTGGTATGAGTGTGAAAATCGGGATCAACGGCTTCGGCCGCATTGGCAAACTGGCTTTCCAGGCCGGCGTTTTCGACCCGGAAGTGGAGTTTGTAGCGATCAACCACCCCAGCCTGACGCCGGAGTATGCGGCGTATATGCTGAAATACGACACTGTTCACGGCCGGTGGGATCACGAAATCAGCTGGGACGAGAATTCCATCACAGTCAACGGCAAGAAGACTCTGGTCTTGAACTGCGACAAGCCGGAGGATATCCCCTGGGCCAGCGCAGGCGCCGAATATGTTTTGGAAACCACGGGGAAATTCCTCACCGCTCAGACGGCGGGAGGCCATATTCAGGCCGGAGCCAAAAAAGTGGTGCTGTCCGCCCCCTCCAAGGACGACACCCCCATGTTCGTCATGGGCGTCAACCACGAGACCTATGCGGGGCAGGATATTGTCTCCAACGCGTCTTGCACCACCAATTGCTTGGCGCCTTTGGCCAAGGTGATCAACGATACCTTTGGCATCACAGAAGGGTTGATGACCACCGTACACGCCATGACGAAATCCCAAAAGGTGGTGGACGCCCGCTCTGGCAAGGACTGGAGAAGCGGCCGGGCCGCCTCGGGCAGCATTATCCCCGCCTCCACCGGCGCCGCTAAGGCGGTGGGCAAGGTGATTCCCCAGCTGGCCGGCAAACTGACGGGCATGGCTTTCCGGGTGCCCACGCTGGACGTTTCAGTGGTGGACCTGACCTGCAACCTGGCCCAGCCCGCTACGATGGAGCAGATCTGCGAGGCCGTCAAACAAGCGGCCCAGGGCCCGATGAAAGGCGTGTTGTCCTATTGCGACGAGCCTCTGGTTTCCGCCGATTTCGCCGGCGTCAAGGAGTCCTCTATCTTTGACGCCAAGGCTAGCATGGCGCTGACTCCCACCTTTGTCAAGCTGGTTTCCTGGTATGACAACGAGGCCGGGTACGCCGCCCGCACAGTGGATTTAATCCGGTATATGCACAGCAAGGATCAGAAGTGAGTGTTTTCCTGGGCCGGGGCGGTAAACCGCCCTGGCCGGGAAAATTTTTATCCCCTGAAAAATTTTCGACAAAAAACAGTTGAAATTTTCATCGCGTCCGTTTATAATAAGAAATACCGTTATGCGGGTATAGTTCATTGGTAGAACGTCAGCTTCCCAAGCTGAATAGGAGGGTTCGATTCCCTTTACCCGCTCCATAGCAGCCCCGTGAAACCCCTTGGATTTCGCGGGGCTTTTTGCATTCCTTGGGGCGCCGCCAGAAAAGAGGTCAATACGCTTATCAAGCGGCGGCGCGGCCCCAAGCAAAAGCCCGGGAATGCTCCCCGGGCTTTTGACAGTCTATTGTTTGCCGCGGCCTGCTGTTTTCGCCTGTACATTTCTCCAGAAAAATATCGGCGGGCTCGGCGCTGCGGGAGGTTCTGAAAGCCAGAGCGCTATTTGTGGTATTTGCCCCCGGATTCGATGGAAAAAGCGCGGTAGAGCTGTTCCAGCAGCATCACCCGGGCCAGATGATGGGGGAACGTCATCGGCGACATGGACAGCCGCAGATGGGCTTGGGCTTTCAGGCTCTCGTCCAGGCCGTTGGAAGAGCCGATCAGCAGGCTGAGCCGAGAATTACCTAGGTTTTTCCGCGCTCCGATCCGCCGGCTCAGCTCCTCGCTGCTCAGCAGCTTGCCCTCGACGCACAAGGCGATCACATAGCTGTCCGGCAAAATGGCCTGGCGGAATTTTTCCGCCTCCCGGGCCAAGCCGTCAGGCCTGTTTTCCTCTGGAATTTGGCAGATTTCCAGCCGGCAGAAGGCGCTGAGGCGCTTGGCGTATTCGTCGCAGGCCTCTTGATAGAATTTCTCTTTCAGCTTTCCGGCGCAAATCAGCTTGACGCGCATCATCCGGCGGCCCTCTCCAGCGCGATATCCTGGCCCAGGGCCCGCCGGGGGGCGGCGGAAAGCTCCACCAAGCCGGCCAGGCCCGCTTGCTCCAGAGCCTCCTGGCTTTCCCGCAGAGCCAGAGCCGGGGTGTTGTTGTGGTCGCTCAAGTGGGCCAGGATAGCCCGGCGCAGGCCGTCCTGGGCCAGGCTGCACAGGGTTTGGGCCGCGTCGTCGTTGGAGAGATGGCCCTGGTCGGATAAAATCCGCCGTTTCAGCGGATAAGGGTATTCACCGTTTTTCAGCATATAGATATCATGGTTGGATTCTAAAAAAGCGGTGTGAGCGCCTTTGAGGCAATTGTAAATCTCCGGCGTCACTTGGCCCAGATCGGTGCAATAGGCCAGCTTGCCGTCCTCCGTTTCCAGGGCGAAGCCGCAGCTGCCCGGGCAGTCGTGGGGGGTGGAAAAGGCTGTGATCGAAACTTCCCCCAGCCAAAAGCGCCGGCCGGGCTGAAAAGCCTGGACGTTCTGATGGGCGCATCGGCCCAGCAGGTCCGAGAGGAGGGGGTCTGTGCAGCGGACCGCCGCCTGACAGCGCTTGGTCAGCACGGGCAGGGCGGAGACATGGTCGGTGTGGGCGTGGGTAATCAATATGTCGGTGATGTCGCTCAATTTCAAACCCAGTTGAGCCAAAGAAGCTGTGATGTATTTGCAGTTGGTTCCGGCGTCGATCAGGATCGCTCGGCCGCCCCCCAGAAACACCGAGCAATTGCCCGAAGAGGAGCTGGCAAGGCTGTAAAAATTGGTCATATCATTCCTCTGTTTCTTTCGCAATTCCTGCTTTCCCTTTTAACAAAAGGGCCGGAAAAACCGCCGGCGGCGGGGAAAGCCCCAACCGCCGGCGGCCCCGGTCTTCAGCGAGCCATGGGCATGGCGTCGTCTTCAATCACGGTAACCCGGCTGATGTCCGCGCCTAGGCCTTGGAGTTTTTCCACCAGGTTTTCATAGCCGCGTTCGATATAAGAAATTTCTTCTACTTCTGTGACGCCGTGGGCCGCCAAACCGGCGATGACCATGGCCGCGCCGGCCCGCAGGTCGCAGGCCCGGACTTTGGCGCCAGTGAGTTCGCTCACGCCCTCGATGATGGCAACTTTGCCGTCCACTTGGATTTTGGCGCCCATGCGGCGCAGCTCCTCCACATAGCGGTAGCGGTTTTCCCAAACGCCCTCGGTGATGACGCTGGTGCCCTCCGCCAGGCACAATGCGGCGCCCAGTTGGGGCTGCATATCAGTGGGGAAGCCCGGATAAGGCAGGGTT
>CAJUIK010000018.1 GCA_910585875.1 uncultured Eubacteriales bacterium
ATTCATGATCATCCATCCCATTCTCCATGCGGCGTGTGGAGCTCCGTCCCGCCGCCGCATGGCGCGGCGGAACACAGGTACCCTGGGGTCAATATATGTTCTCCTCGGTCAAAACGGCGCTGTCATCCCGCTTTTTCAGGGAAAATGCCATAAACAAAGGCGCCCACGCGGCTCTGAGCCAAACTCTGCTGGTCCAAAAATCCGCCCACGCCCTGGGGAGCGAAGGCCCGCATCCCCAAACAGAGCAGCAGGACGATCAGCAGCCCTCCCGCGGCGCCCAAGGCCAAGCCGGCCCCGTGGTTGACGGCCCGCACGATGGGCAACTTGCTGCCCGCCAGCCGAACCAATATCCAGATAATCCCTTTGCAGACGGCAAAGCCGATGAGAAAGGCCAAAACCGGAGCGATTTCCTGGCTGACAGCCTTGGCCGCAGCGGAAAGCAGATCCTGGCCGGAAACCTGCAAATTCTGGCGCACCGCGTCAAACAAGTGCTCTGGAATCCTCAAAGACTGCATCAGCGAATCCAGCTGGGCGGTCAAGGCCGACGCCGGCCCTTGAATCGCCTGCGACAGCCGATCGCCGGCGGCCCGCAGCAGCATTTTTTCCACAGAAGGCTCCAATATACCGGCGATCATAGGCGTAAGGGCCGGAGCGGCGATTTTGACTGCGCCCACATAGGAAATCAGCGAGCCGCACAGGCCGGCTATCGCCCCAAAAACGCCTTTGCGGGCGCCCATCCAACAGGCGCCCAAGAAAATCAACACAAAAATCAAATCGACCATATTCGCCTTCCTACTTTCATCGAAACAACGTTTTTTGTCAATCCTCAATCCATATACCGAAATTCCGCCCGATCGGCGTAAATCAGCGCCACGCCGCCGTCCTCCCGCTGGAGGATCGCCCGGGCCTTGACTTCTGGATAGGAGGCGCTTCTGCCCCCCGGCAGGATAGACGCCTGCTCTACCCGGTCCCGCAGCAGCAGCGCCACATAATCGCCGCCATAGGAGATATCCCGGGCCGCTTCGGCGTACAGGCGGTCAAAAACAAGCTCCCCGTCTTCCCCAATCACCGCCGCCCGAGTCCGTTGATTTTTATCCCCGGTCTCCAGCGCCAGGCAGGGCAGCCGGCCCATTTCGTGGCAAAACGTCACAGCCGAACCCTTGAGGTATTCAAAGCGGCCCCGCTCCCGGCCCTTTTCGTCATAGGAAAAAACCCCTCGGTCGGCCACAATCATCAGAGAATCCTGTTCATAGTATTCCATGGAATAGACCGTCAAATCGCCCAAAGGGATATCAAAAAGCGGCTCTTCCCTATCGGTGGAAAACACCCGAACGGCGGAAACCCGCCGCCCGCCTTCTTCGCTCATGCACAAAGCGGCCAGCCGCCGGGCGTCCGGCGAGACGCAGGATTTCATGATATAATATTCTGAGGTGCTCCATTTAAACCGGCTTTTTTTCTGATTGTCATATAAAGTAACGGCGGCACGGTAGCCCTGCTCGTCCGTCACCACGCTGAACGCCCCGTTATAATTGACTGAGGCGGAGATGACGTCCGATTCCAGCTCCATTTGCCACAGGGCGGCGTACCGGTTGGTCAGGCAAAGGCTCTTGCCCCCTCTGTCGTAGGCCAGCAGATTGTCCGCGGCGGCGCTCAGGGCGGGGTTGGCGTATTTCAGCTGGGCCCGGAGCTGCTCTTGCCCTTGGGCGTTGATAAAGCTCAAGGTATCCCCGCTGAAAGCCGCCAGGCCGTCGCCAAAGGCCTGGCAGACGCTGCCGGACTCCATAGCAAAGGACAGCCCGCCGGCTCCCACGCCGCCCGACGGGGAATCGGAGAGATAAGAGGCCGCCCGGCGCAGGTTGGTCAGAGAAAGCTGCTCATGGTAATTCCAAATAGAGTAGATGAGAAAGCACAGCAGCCCCAAAACGGATAGGCTCTTCAGCAGGCCGCAGACCCGCCGCCGCCGGTCCGGCCGGAAGGGGGTGATATTGTCCAAACCCGCCGCCGAGAGGGGGGGCGGCGCCTTGCGAAAGTCAGACATCCAGCTCCTCCATCCCATAATCCAGGCCCGTCATATACAAGCCGCAGGCCGGCGCCGTGGGGCCGCCTCTCTCCCTGTCCCGAGAGGCCAGCACGTCGGGGATATCCTCGGGCAGGATCTTGCCCAGGCCGCAATAGATCAGCGTACCCGCGATGGCCCGGGCCATATTGTATAAAAACCCGTCGGCCCGCACGCGGACGGCGATCAGATCCTGCTGCCGCTCCGCCTTGCAATAGAGCATCGTGCGCACCGTGCTGCGCACCGGCGTGCCCACGCTGCGCACGGCGGCAAAGTCCTGCCGGCCCTCAAAATGGGGCGCCGCCCGAACCATGGCGTCAAAATCCAGGGGAGCGGGGCAGAAATAGGCCCGGTTCTGGTAAAAGGGGTTGCGCACGCGGCTGTTGTGAATCAAGTAGGTGTATTCCTTGCTGCGGCAGCTGAACCGGGCGTCGAACTCCCGGGGAACCTCAACCGCCCGGCTCACCGAAATATCCTCGGGCAGATACGCGTTGACAGCCAGAGGCAATTTATCCAGAGGAATGCTCGTCCGCATGGGGCTGTTGGCCACATAGGCCCGGGCATGAACGCCGGCGTCTGTGCGCCCCACGCCGGAAAGGCTGACTTGGCAGCCCGTCGCCTTGGCCAGGGCTTCCTGCAGCGCCTGTTGAATCGTCATGGCGTTGTTTTGATATTGCCAGCCGTGGTAGTTGGTCCCCAAATAGGACAGCCGGAGGGCGACGTTCCGCTCCGGCGGCTTTTTCTTCTGTTTGGCGCTCATGGCATGATCCTCCCCGCCCCAAAGGCCGCCAAGGCAAACAAAAGGGCCAGGGCGAACGCCGCCCCGTCATTTTTGCCCATTTTCAGCTGTTTCATCCGAGTACGGCCCTGACCGCCCCGATAAAGGCGGCACTCCATAGCCACAGAAAGCTCGTCCGCCCGCCGAAAGGCGGAGATAAACAACGGCGTCAGCACCGGAATCAGCGCTTTGGCCCGGCGCATTAAATTGCCGCTCTCAAAATCCGCCCCCCGCGCCTTTTGAGCGCTCATGATTTTATCCGTCTCCTCGATCAAAGTGGGGATAAACCGCAGGGCGATGGTCATCATCATGGCGAATTCATGGACGGGAACCCGGAGCTTCGTCAGCGGCCGCATCAGGGTTTCGATGGCGTCCGTCAGGGAAACCGGCGAAGTGCAGTAGGTCAGTAGCGAGGTAGAGGCCACCAGCATGACGATGCGGCTGGCCATATAGGCCGCGCTCTCCAGCCCTTCTACAGTGACGCGGAGAAAATGCCACTGCCACAAAATCTGTCCAGGGGTATAGAGCATATTGAGCACAGAGGTGAAAACGGCCAGGAAAGCGATGGGCTTCAGGCTTTTGAGCAGCATCCGAAAGGGGATACGGGAAACCGCCGTCACGCCGACGACGGCCAGAGCGCACAATAAGTAGGCTGCCGGGCCGCGCGCCAAAAACAAAATCAGAAGATAGGAAAAGCTGAGAATCAGCTTGGTACGGGAATCCAGCCGATGCACCGGGCTGTCTACGGGGAAATACTGGCCCAACGTGATGTCCTTCAGCATAGTTTCCCCTCCCTTTTGCAGCGCAGCAGCTCCTCCTTCGCCTGCTCGACGGTATAAACCCCCGCGTTCACAGGCGCCCCAAGCTCCCGCAGCCGCAAAAAGACCTGGGTAATCTGAGGCACGTCCAGCCCGGCGTCGGCCAGCTGCCGGGCCTGAGAAAAGACCTGGGGCGGGGTTCCCTCCATAAAAATTTTGCCTCCCCGCATCACCACAATGCGGCTGGCCAGGCGGGCGGCGTCCTCCATGCTGTGGGTGACGAAAATCACCGTGGCGCCCTTTTGCCTGTGGTATTGCTGGATAAAGCGGAAAACCTCCTCCCGGCCTCGGGGGTCCAATCCGGCGGCGGGCTCGTCCAACACCAGAGCCTCGGGCTCCATAGCCAGCACCCCTGCCAAAGCCACCCGCCGCTTCTGCCCGCCGGACAGATCGAAGGGCGATTTTCCCAGATCCTCCTCCCCCATGCCGCAGGCGGCCAGCGATTCCACCGCCCGACGGCGGATTTCCTCCGGCGGTAGGCCCATATTCTTGGGGCCGTAGGAGACGTCGGCCTCTACCGTCTCTTCAAAAAGCTGATTTTCTGGGTATTGAAACACCAGCCCCACCTTGAATCGAGCCTGACGGGTCAGGGCCTTGTCCTGCCAGATGTCCTGGCCGTGGAGCAGCACCCGGCCCCGAGAGGGCTTGAGCAGCCCGTTGAAATGCTGGATCAGGGTGGATTTGCCCGAACCGGTGTGTCCGATGACTGCCAAAAACTCCCCTTTGGCCACCGAAAGGTTCACGCCCTCCACCGCCGCCTTTTCAAAAGGCGTGCCCGGGCTGTAAATATAGGTCAGGTCCTGTACCCGCAATATTTCTTCCACAGTCAGCCCTCCAAAAAAGAAATCAGCCGGCGGGCGCACTCCTCCACCGTCAGCGCGTCGATGGGCAGGTCGAAGCCCTCCTGGTTCAGGGCCTCCAAAATTTCCACCGTTTGGGGGGAGCCCAGCCCGGCCTCCCGCATCATTTCGGTCTGGGAGAAAATCTGCCGAGGGGGGCCGTCGGCTATGACCCTGCCGTCCTCGATCACCACCACCCGCTGGGCCTGGGCGGCCTCGTCCATATGGTGGGTGATCAGCACGGCCGTAATCCCCTGCTCCTGGTGGAGCCGGCGGACGGCGGCCATCACCTCCCGCCGGCCGTTGGGATCCAGCATGGCGGTGGGCTCGTCCAGCACGACGATCCGGGGTGCCATCGCCAGCACGCCGGCAATGGCTACCCGCTGCTTCTGCCCGCCGGACAGCATATGGGGGGAGCTGTTTTTATATTCGGCCATGCCCACAGCCTCCAAAGCCTGATCCACCCGGCGGCGGATTTCCTCCGGGGGCAGGCCCAGGTTTTCCGGGGCGAAGGCTGCGTCCTCCTCCACAATAGTGGCCACGATCTGGTTGTCTGGGTTCTGAAAAACCATGCCCGCCGCCTCCCGGATTTGGAAACGCAGCTCTTCCCGGGCGGTATCCATGCCCGCCACCAGAACCTTGCCCTGGGTGGGAGTCAAAATGGCGTTGATATGCTTAGCAAAGGTGGATTTGCCCGAACCGTTGTGGCCCAGCACCGCCACAAAGGATCCCTGTTCAATTTCCAAGCTGATCCCGTCCAGGGCCAGCAGATCCGGCCGGTCTTCCCGGCGGGTATAAGTAAACGATAACTCCTGCGCTTGGATGATCGGCTCCATCAACCCCGCCCCCTTTTTCTGCTTGAATCCATAAGCCGCGTCAAATAACCTTACGAAAACGAACTCCTCATAAATAAAAAGAGACACTGCGCGCCTCGCTCAAAAAGCCTCGGCGAGATAAACCGACTATAACGCCGGCCTTTCCTGGCCAATCCAGCGGCTGGTATGGCCGCAGGGCAGGCCCAGGCCGCTTTGGGTCACGGGCAGCAGCAGCTCGCCGCTTTCAATCCGCCCGCCGAAGCGAGGCAAAAGGCTGAGCCCCAACAGATAGGCGGGCGTCGCCGGCGAAATGCCTGTGGTATAGGAATTGATAACGACAAACAGCGGGTCGTCGCTGAGCAGCTGGACGCACAGGTCCAGGAAAGGGGCGATGTTTTCTTCAAACTTCCACACCTCGCCGGAAGGACCCCGGCCGTAGGAGGGCGGGTCCATCACAATGGCGTCGTAGCGGCGTCCCCGGCGGATTTCCCGCTGGATGAATTTCTGGCAGTCGTCCACAATATAGCGAATCGGCGCCTCCCCCAGGCCGGAAAGCCGGGCGTTTTCCTTGGCAAATCCCACGATTCCCTTGGAAGCGTCCACATGACAGACGGAAGCGCCGGCGGCGGCCGCGGCCAGAGTGGCCCCTCCTGTGTACGCAAAGAGATTGAGCAGGCTCACAGGCTTGCGCCGGCGGCGCTGTTCCACAGCCCGGCGGATGAAGTCCCAGTTGACCGCCTGCTCGGGAAAAACGCCGGTGTGTTTGAAACCCATGGGCCTGATTTGGAACGTCAGATTCTCATATTGGATGGGCCAGCTCTCCGGCAGGCTGCGGATTTCCCAGCCGCCGCCCCCTTTTTCCGACCGGCGATAGACCCCGTTCGCCCTGTTCCACAGGGGATGCTCCCCCCGAGGCCAGATAGCCTGCGGGTCGGGCCGAATCAAAATCTGCTTTCCCCAGCGCTCCAGCCGCTGGCCGCCGCCGCAGTCCAACAGCTCATACTCTTTCCAGTTGTCCGCGCGCCACATCGTCGCTCCCCCTCTGTCTCTTTCCATCGCGGGCCGCTTTTGCCTGTTTTCCCCTGCCCGCAGTCAACCTATTTTATCATCCGATATCTCATTCGTCAATGAACTGCTTGTAAAAGCCTGCTTGCAAAATCTCCAGCCTGTATGATATACTATAAAACAGAAGAAAAGCCAGGGATTCGCCGGCTGGAAAGGAAGCGTTATGGAAAACAAAAAGATTTCTGTTTTGGCCTGCGACGACAGCGCTTTCGTGCGCATGATGGTTAAAAATATCCTGTCAAATGAGGAGTTTGAACTCGTGGGCGAAGCGGCAGACGGCGCGCAGGCCGTGGAGGAATTCCGCCGCTTGCAGCCGGATATCATGCTGCTAGACATTGTGATGCCCGAATTGGACGGCTTGGAAGCCGCCCAGCAGATTCTGTCCGAGGCGCCTGACTTCCCCATTGTGGTAATGTCGGAACGGACCACAGCTTCCCTGATCGCCGAAGCCGTCAAACTGGGCGCACGAGGGTTTGTGACAAAGCCCTTCACGCCGTCGACTTTGCTGAAAGAACTGCGGCAGGCTCTGGTTCGTCACGCGCAACCATAAAAAGATCGGCCGGAGGGAAACGCTTCCCCCGTCTTACAGACACAAAAGCCCCCGGCGCGCTGCGCCGGGGGCTTTCTATCTTGTCAGGCAGGCTTATTTGACGATTTCGCCCTCCACCTCGCCGGCGATACCGGCGGCGTTGGCCTCGTCGGTGTCGATGTGCATCCGCAGCTGGAATTTTTCAGAAACCCGAACCACGGTTTCATTGAAGACCACAGAGCGCTCGCCCTTGGTTTTCACGCTGACTACGTCCTTGTCCTTCAGGCCCAGAGCCTGGGCGTCGGCGGGGGTCATGTGGATATGGCGCTTGGCGGCGATGACGCCGCAGGGGATGGTCACTTCGCCGGCCGGGCCCACCAGCTTGACGCTGGGAGAGCCTTCGATGTCGCCGCTTTCGCGGACGGGAACCTGGAGGCCCAGAGCCCGGGCGTCTGTAAAGGAAACCTCCACCTGGGCGGCGGCCCGCTCAGGCCCCAGGATGCTCATGTTCAGAGCGCCTTTGGGGCCCTCCACCTTCACCTTTTCGTTGCAGGCGAACTGCCCGGGCTGGCTCAGCTCCTTCTTGGAGGTCAGCTGATATCCCTCGCCGAACAGGATATCCACGTCCTTGCGGCTCAGATGCAGATGTCTTGCAGATGTTTCGATGATTACGTTGGCCATTGTCTTCTATCTCCTTCATGATCTATTTTATGTTTGGCGCCCTTTCGGGCCCTCTTCTATATAACTTACCATATTCCCTGTCATTCCGCAACGCAAACCGCTGAAAAAATTTGACGCGGTTTTACCGATGTGATATAGTCGACACAGCTGAAAAGACCCGATTGTTCAGGAGGTATGAAAGGATGAAAATAAAATTTGCGGCCCTTGCGCTGGTTTTGGCTTGGATTTTGCTGCCGGCCGCATACGCCGGGCGGGCCGGGGCGGCTCAGCCGCCGGTCCAAGAGCCGGATACCACCGTGCGGACTCAGACCCGGGTCATTGGGGAAAATCAGAAAGTCGCCTACCGTTTCCATTCGGAGGTTCTCCATTCCTGGGACGATTCTACAATCACCCTGGCCTTTTTCGACAAAGAGGCGGAGGAATTTGACCAGGCGGACAACTGGTGCACATCCTGGATCGGCAAGGCGCCCAGCCTGGGGCAATCCTACAACGCCTTTTCCGTCCATCAAAGGCCCGGCGCCCCCGAAGAGAGCGCCTGGAAAAAGCCTTTCTGGGATTCCCCGCCCAAGTGGACGATGTGGAAGCCCTATGGTGGCATGAATGACGTGGGCGCCGCCGACATGGTTCTGACCTTCTCCCGAAAGGGGGAAAACGTCCAGGCGGTTCTGGAAATCGACGGGATGACGGCCTGGAAAGGGCGGCAGAGCGTAGGCAACCTGACCAACGACCGGATTTATCTGTATCTGTCCGTCAAAAACCGGACGCTGTCCAACATCGAGTTTCAGGATCTGGGCGGCGCGGGCTGGCTCCCTTCCCTTTGGGGCCGCCTGCTGCTGACGGCGGCGGTTTTGGCCGGGAGCTATTTTCTGCATATTCTGGCCAAAAAAGCCGGGTATAAACTTTTTGTCACAGACGATATCGCCGCTCTGCTGGCCGCGGGGCTGTTTGCCTGCGGTTTTATTCTGTTCCTGCTGCTCTATGGCCGCAGCCATCCCAACATTCTGTCCGCTGTTTCCCTGGGCTGTCTTTCCTTCCCCTTGGCCGCCGGCGGGCCGGGCTTTTGGATCCCGGCTGTGATATTCGGCCTGATAACGGCCGTCTGCGCGGTTTCCCTGCTATGGCTGGCCCATGAAGACCTGTGCAATCCGGCGGTTTATCTGCTGGGCGCCGCCCCTCTGGGCTTCTGCCACGATATTTGGATCGCCGCCGTCGCCTATATCATTTTCCAATCTTTAGGGCAAATTTTCCAGCTCATTCTGGCGATTGCCGCCGTCGCAATCCTCTGTTTGATGGGAAACGCCCTGATCGCCTTCGACAAAAAGCCTCATATAGAGAGGATCTCCGTTACCCGAATCTACAATTCCTCCGGGAACCTGGTGGACGCCAAATACGACGTCGATTACATCGAGCTCCCAGAGGACAAAAAATAGCCGCCTGGTCGGGAAAGCCCGACAGCCGCGCTGCGAAGCCGGATGTTAAGCCGGCCTTGGGCAATGGCCGCGGGACGAATCCCCCTCCTCCCAAAGCTGCGGCTCCCCCAGGGCAAATCCAGTCTTTACAAAGGGGCTTTCCCGCATTATACTATAGTTGATTACCCATTTTGAAATTTTGGTTGCAAGGTGGAGGCCAAATGGTTACAGATTTCCCGCGGACCCTTTCCCTGCTGCGGCAGGACAAAAAGATCAGCCAGAAAAAAGCGGCGCAAGCTCTGGGCGTCTCCCAGGCTTTGCTGTCCCATTATGAAAACGGCGTCCGAGAGCCAGGGCTCAGCTTCGTCGTGCGGGCCGCGGATTTTTACGGCGTGTCCTGCGACTATCTGCTGGGGCGCACCATGTCCAAAGAAGGCGCTTCCATCTCGGTGGATGAATTGGCGGATCTTTCAGAGGAAAAAGACAACGTGCTGCGGGGCAGCGCCGCCGCCCTGCTGCAAAAAAAGCTGTTGGTCAATTCCGCCGGCATCCTGATGGATATTCTGGGCAAAGTGGGGGATCAGCGGCTGATTCAGGACGTTTCCGGCTATCTTTCCGCCTCCCTGTATAAAGCCTACCGCCATCTTTATCTGATTTCCGGCGAATATGCGGACGCCATGTTCCCCGCCCCGGCCAACCTGTTTTCCGATCTATGCGACGCAGAAATGAAACTGCGGGAATACCGGCTACGGGCCCGGGCCTCGGCCAATGCCAAAAGCCGGGAGCCCCTGCAATTCCCCGACCTTTCCATCGACGGTTTGTCCGCCGCTTACCCTCAGCTGGCCCCGGCGCTGCTTTCCCTGCTGCATGGGGTTTCGGCGGCCCTGGAAAGGGCGGCGCCCGCCCTTCTGCCGGAGCCTCTGGAAAAATAACCCTCTCAAAAAAACCTGCGGAGGCCGCTATGAAAGAGCTCAAAATCCTATTTGATTTTTTCGCGGAGCGCAAAACGCGCCTGATTCCTGTTCTTCTGGCGACGGCTGCCGGCGGCGCTTTGGGCGCCGCGGCTTTTTACGGCCGTTGGCTAGGGTAAGCCAATCCGCTGTGAACAGACAAAAACAACCGCCAGAGGCGGTTGTTTTTTTGCGCTTTTTTATCTTCCCGCCCCAGCCAGCAAAACAGGCCACAGGTCCAGGTTGGTTCCGTCGTCATAATCCGGCACGACGCCCAGCCGCCAAACAGAAAGGCCGCCGACGCCGAAATCCCGGGCCAAAGCGGCTTTGGCCGCTACGCTCCGCTGGTCTTCATACCAGACTGTATTGGTCGTGCCGTCGCTGTCGTCATAATAGCAAAGACAGGGGGATTGGCTGGCCTGGTCGAAGAAATATTGGGCGGAGCCGCTTTGCAGCCGGTCGCGGATAGCCGGATAAGTCGTGTTCTTGGCTTTGTCTGAAAACTCCGTTTCGGTATACTCCCACCGGACGGCGCCGAAGGAGATCGCCAGCAACACCTTGCTCCTATCCCGAACGCCGGTTTCCGGGTCTGTTATCTGCCGCAGGGCGGCGTAAACCCGGTTGAAGGGGGCCAGAGGAGTGGAGGGGATTTCCGTTTGCAGATAATCCGGCAAGGCCGCGGGGTGGTAATCGTGGGCCATCAGGATGAGCTTGTCCGCAATATCGCCAATGGCCCGATAGTCATAGCCCTGGTAATTGTCCGCCGGCGGCAGGGCGCAATAGAGCAGATACTGCCGCCCTGAATCGTTCAGCGCCTGGCGCAGCTGGGTCAAAAAGGCGGTATAGGGCGCCTTGTAATCGGCGGATACAAAGCCCTCAAAATCAATCGTAACGCCCTGATAGCCCGGGTTTTGGGCCAGATACTCCACAATGGCCCGAACGGCGGCGGTCCGGTTTTCCTCCGCCAACAGCAGCCGAGCTTGGGACTGATCGTCATATTGCTGCCCCGCGCTCAAAAACACGCCCAGCAGCAGCGGCGCGCTGCTCTGCTCCGCCGCCTGCCGCACTTGCTCCGCCCCAGACGGGACGGCCCAATCGTTGCCCCCTTCTTTGGTCGTGTTCAGCCAGGGGCCCTTTTCGCCGTATTCCAGCCGGGACCAACCGGCGGTGACGCCCGTGAGGCTGGCGATCTTATCGATCTGCGAATAGGAGGAAATGGCGTAAAAGCCGTGGAGCTCCGCCGGCTTGCCGCTGTAAAGGCGGTAAAACCGCATCATCATGGCGGCGGTCTGCTCCCGGGTGGCGTTGCCTTTGGGGTTGAAAGCCGTGGGCCTTCCCGCCGTCGCGCCGTTGACGACGCCGAAATCATAGGCCGCCAGCGCTTCATAAAAGCTGTTTGGATATTCTTCGGCGCTCATGTCGGTAAAGGGGTTGTCGGAGACGGAAGCGGCCAGGCTTTGGGAAGCCTCCGCCGGAATCCCCAAGGCCCGCGCCAATATGACGGCCATCTCCTGCCGGGCGATGGGGTCGTCGGGCCGGAATTGATAAGGCCCTTCCGCTCCGGCTTCGTCCAGCAGACCCTGGCTCTCCGCCCAAGCCACGGCGCCGGCGGCATAGTGCCCGGCGGGCAGGTCTGCGGCCCGGGGCGTTCCCCGGCCGGTCTCGCCGCCCAGCAACCGGGCCAGCATCAGGATAAAATCGCATCGCTTGAAATTCTGGTTCAGGCCGTATAAATTGCCGCCCATGCCCAAGGCCACGCCCTTCTGGCGCAGATCCAGGATATCCTGGTAAGCGAAACTGCTTTCGGGCACGTCGTCAAACTGCCCGTCGGCGGCTTGAGCGGCGGGCAAGCCGGCGGCCAATAAACAAAGGCTCAGGCAAAGAGCCAAAGCGCGGCGTATGGTTTTCATAGGCTTCTCCTTTTGTTTTCAGCTGGTTGTAGGGTCAATCCTTTTTCTTTGGCGCTTTCGGCTTTTTGGGCTTAGGCGCGGGCAGCTGGGGCCCCATGGCCTGGAACAGGGCGGCCAACGCCTGCCGATCCTCCAGCTCTTCCACCAGCAGCATCTCCTTGGCGCCTGGATAGGGCGGCTCCATAGGCGCGTCGGGCAGCATAGCCCGAGCGGCCTCCACCGGCTTGACTAAAAACCGATTGTCGCAGAGATAGGCGGCGATTTTGCCCTGATAATAGACAATATATTCCCCCATCATCTGCCGATAGGTAATCTGATCCAGCTCGGAAAGCTGTTCCAAAGCAAATTGCAAAAATTCCTTTGTCGTGCTCATCGCGTCTTTCCTCCCCATTGTAAATTCCGGCGCTCTGTTCCACAAAAGCTCGGGGAAATGTTCCCAACAGCCCCGATAGGCCCAATTCCTTGGATGCCCCAAAAGCCGGCTGACGCCGGCTTTTGGATTATCGTTCAACTGAAATCATACAATCTATCGCACGTCTATTTCAGATCTGCCGATTATTTCTCCAAATAGAAGCGCAGAGCCTGGAACGTCTGCTCCAGAGCGCTGATATGAGTGCGCTCATAGCCGTGGGAAGCGTAAACGCCGGGGCCCATGGTCAGGTGACGGACGTCGTAACCGGCAATCAGGCTGCCCTCCACGTCGGAACCATAGCGGAAATAGGTATCCACCGCGTAATCCACGCCGTGTTCCTTGCAGACCTGGGCCATCTCCTTCAACATCTCATAGTGATAGGGGCCCTTCGCGTCCTTGGCGCACAGAGAGACCTTCCGCTCTGTGCCCGCCTGAAGCAGACCCACGCAGCCCATATCCACCGCAATGATATCGTGGGCCTCCCGGGGGAACAGGGTGGCGCCGCCGGTGCCGATTTCCTCATAGACGCTGAAATGCAGCCAGACCTGCCGAGGCAGCTGAATCATCTCTTCCTTCACATACTTGGCATAGGCCAGCAGCACGGCGCAGCAGGCCTTGTCGTCCAGAAAACGGCTCTTGATATAGCCGGATTTGGTCACAACCGTCCTGGGGTCCAGACAAATGAAATCGCCGGTCTCAATGCCCAGAGCCAGCACGTCTTCAGGGCAATGGACGTCTTCGTCGATCACCACCTCGATATTTTCGTCAAAGCTCCGAGGGTCGTTGACATGGGGATTCACATGGGTGGAGGGGTTTTCAATCTGGATTGTGCCGGTATAGATCCCGTCAAACTTGGTGACAATTTCCACATTGCTGGTTTCTACGTTGTTGGGGTTCAGCCCGCCGATGGGGGTAATCATCAGCGCGCCGTTGTCCTTGATAGCCCGGACCATGGCGCCCAAGGTGTCCGCATGGGCCGTCAGCGTAATCGGGTTGCCTTCTCCGCCGACGCAGCAGGCCACGCCGCCCCGGCGGGGGCCCGTAGTCTCCGGGTAGCCCAAGCGCCCCAGCTCCTCCCGCAGGTATTGCTGCACCTGCTGGTTGTAGCCGGTGGGGCTGGGGATGGCCAGCAGCTTCTGGGTCTGTTCCACCATGTAATCCAAATACTTCTGTTCCATTGTTCGCTCTCTCCCTTTGTAAATTGAATTTCAAATCGCTTGCTTTTAGTTTTTCCGGCCGCTCCTCTTGTGGGTCCCGATATAGAGGGCCAACACAAAGATATAAATGACCATCATCACGATGAAGACGGCGGCCATGCCCTGCCACATCAGCAGCAGCGTCTGCAAAAAAACAGTCCAATCCATGTCCCGCTTCCTCCTTTAACCCAGCATACCGGGAACCAGCCCCAAAATGACGCCGCCCACGATGACAGAGCCGATCTGCCCCGCCACGTTGGCGCCCACCGCGTGCATCAGCAGGTGATTGGTAGGGTCCTCTTTCAGACCCATTTTCTGAATCACCCGAGCGGACATGGGAAAGGCGGAAATGCCCGCCGCCCCCACCATGGGGTTGATTTTGGTTTTGGAAAACAGGTTCATCAGCTTGGCGAACATACAGCCGGCCACTGTGTCGAAGACAAAAGCCAACACGCCCAGGCCCATAATCATGACGGTTTGCAGGTTGACAAAGCTCTCCGCCTTCATGCTGGCGGCGATGGTAATGCCCAGCAGCAGAGTAATCAGGTTGGCCAGCTCCTTCTGGGCGGTTTGAGAAAGGTTTTCCAGCACGCCGCACTCCCGAATCAGGTTGCCGAACATCAGGAAGCCCACCAGGCTCACCGAGGCCGGCGCCACCAGCCCGGCCACCAGCGTGACGCCGATGGGGAACAGCAGCCTCGTCATGCGGCTGACGCTTTTGGGCTCATAGGGCATCCGAATCAGCCGCTCTTTCCGGGTGGTGCATAGCCGGATGGCAAAGGGCTGGATGATTGGCACCAGCGCCATATAGGAATACGCCGCCACCGCGATGGCGCCGATATACTTGCTGCCCAAAGTCAGGCTGACCAAAATGGACGTGGGACCGTCCGCCGCGCCGATGATGCCGATAGAGGCGGCGTCCACCAGGTCGAAACCCAGCAGAGAAGCGGCCGAAATGGTGAGAAATACGCCGAACTGGGCCGCCGCGCCAAACAGCAGCAGCTTGGGGTTGGAAAGCACCGGACCAAAATCGATCATAGCCCCGATGCCGATAAACAGCAGCAGCGGCATGGCCTCGGCGGCGTGAATGCCCACCTCAAACAGCCAATCCACAATCCCCTGAACCTGGCCCGCTCCGGCCATAGTCTGGTTGAGCACCCCGGACATGGGAATATTCACCAAAATAGCGCCGAAGCCCATGGGCAACAGCAGGGCGGGCTCCATCTCCTTCTTCACAGCCAGCCAGATCAGCAACCCGCCTACGGCGTACATCACGAGCTGTTTCCAGGTAAGGGCCAGCAGCCCTTGGGTCAAAAATTCCATAATTCTTCCTTCTCCGTCTTTTTTTGGCGGCCGGCGGGCCGGAACGCGCCTCCGCTCAAAAGTTTACCACGGCCCAGGCCTCATGTCAAAATTTACGGAGTAAAAACCGCGTAAAATCTTCCCGCTTTCACTCCAGCCGATCAGGCCCCAACAGGCCCGCGCTGTCCAGGATTTCCCCATCCAGCGTCACAAGCAGCGCCCGGGCGCCGGGAACAGTCTGGATGAAATCCAACGCCTGCTGAGGCTCCATCAGGAACAGGGCGGTGGACAGACAGTCCGCCAGCCCCCCTTCCGCGCAGATCACAGTGGCGGAAAGCATCCGCTCCGCCGGATACAGGGAGGCGGGATCCACAATATGATGATACCGCCGGCCGTCCACGACGTAAAACCGCTCATATCCGCCGGAGGTGACCACCGCTTGGTCGGAAACCTCCAACACGGCCGCCAGCTCTCCCGGCGCCTCCGGGCTTTGGACCCCCACCGACCAGCTCTCTCGGTCCGGCGGGCTTCCCTGGGCTTGGACGTTGCCGCCAGCGGACAGGACAAAATCTCGATATCCCGCCGCTTCCAGCTTTTCCACAACCCGCTGGACGGCGTATCCCTTGGCTATTGCGCCGACGTCCAGCTGCATTTCCGGGTCTCGGAGCTCCGCCGTCCCGGCTCGCCTATCTATTTCCAGATCTTCCATGTGGCAATGCTCCGCCGCCGCTTTCAGCTCCTGATCTTGGGGCAGCCGAGCCCGATCCGGGTTTTGCCCGGCTTCCAGCCGCAGATCATGCCACACGGAAAGGACGGCGCCCATAGCCGGGTTGACGCGCCCCTCCGTCAGCCGGAAACATTCCCGGCTGAATTCCAGCAAATCCAATACCTCCAGCTCCAGCTGAACCGGCCCTTGCCCCGCTTGGCTGTTGAGCCAATACAGCCCCCGTACTCCCTGATAAGGCGTATAGATATCATAGAGATGGGAAAGCCGCAACAGCTCTTCTTCTGCCAGCTCAGCCAGCTTGTCAAATTGTTCCTGATCTTCGGCGTAAGCGGAGAGCTGAACGGCGGTGTCAAAGGCGCCGTAAATCTCCTGGGTATATTTGCGGGGCGTTTTCTGGCAGCCAGCCGCCAAACACAGTGCCAAGCAGAGAAGCAGAAAGAGCGCCGGGCCCCGGGGATTTTTGTTCACAGCGCTCAGTCGTTCAGCGCGTCCCACTGGATGCGTCCTTGGCCGTGGGCCTCCAAAAAGTCGTTGCACTGGGAGAAATGGCGGCAGCCGAAAAAGCCGCTGAAGGCCGAATAGGGGCTGGGGTGGGCCGCCGTCAACACCAGATGATTGGGGTTGGTAATCAGGCTTTGCTTGGCCTTGGCGTTGGCGCCCCAGAGCAAAAAGACCATGGGCTCCTGCCGCTGGTTGAGCAGCTCGATGATTTTATCGGTAAAGGTCTCCCAGCCCTTTCCCTTGTGGGAATTGGCCTGCTTGGCCCGGACGGTGAGCACCGTGTTGAGCATCAGAACGCCCTGGCGGGCCCAGCCCTCCAAGCAGCCGTGCCCCGGGGACTGGACGCCCAGATCGTCCCGCAGCTCCTGATAGATGTTCACCAGAGAGGGAGGGATCCGCTTACCCTTCTGCACCGAAAAGCTCAGGCCGTGGGCTTGTCCCGGGCCGTGGTAGGGATCCTGCCCCAAAATCACCGCCCGCACCTGGCTATAGGGAGTGTATTTCAACGCGTTGAAGATATCATACATATCCGGATATATGGTGTTTTGCTGATATTCTTCCGCCAAAAATTTGCGGAGCTTCTGATAGTATTCTTTTTCAAATTCGCCAGCCAGCAGCTCGTCCCAGTCGTTCCCAATTTGCACCATCGTTCATTCTCCTTTTTATGTTTTTTTGCAGTCTATGGCCTGTTTGTTCTTCTTTCTCTATTGTACACGCTCAAGCCTTCCTTGTCCATTGCAGTTTTCGATCCTCGCCCATTGTTCGTGATAAATCCCTTGATTTTTGTGGCGGAAAAGAAAAACCTATGTTATAATAGAGGTACAGTAAAGGAAAGGAGTGCCAATTATGAAGGGCACTAAAGCAAACAACTATTTGAAGGGCTGGTTCTTCGAGTTTGAGGACGGCCACAAGGGCTGGGTTCTGAGCTTAAGCGCACAGGAGAAGCGGACGATGGTTCGTGAGCACGGCAAGCTGGTCAAGTGGGTAGCGGCATAAGCCGCCCCATATGATATATTGAGAAATTGCCGCCGCTCCCTCCCCCGCCGCGCAGGGCGGAGGCGTTTTTCAGCGGGGCAAAATTCCCTTTTGCGCGGAGAAACGACGGTTTTTCTTGATTACAGTCACCGATTTGTCTCTGAATTTTGATGGGCAGAATTTATTTTCCCATGTGGACCTGAAATTTACGCCGGGCAACTGCTACGGCGTCATCGGCGCCAACGGCGCAGGCAAATCCACCTTTTTGCGGATTTTATCCGGCGACCTGGAGCCCTCCCACGGCGAAGTCTCCCTGGGCAAAGGCCAGCGCATGAGCGTTTTGAAACAAAACCATTTCGCCTACGACCAGTATTCCGCCCTGGATACCGTCATTATGGGCAACCAAACCTTGTACGATATTATGAAGGAAAAGGACGCCCTGTATCTGAAAGAGGATTTCAGCGACGAAGACGGCATCCGGGCCTCGGAGCTGGAGGCGGAGTTCGCCGAAATGAACGGCTGGGAGGCGGAGAGCGAAGCCTCCCGCCTGGTCCAGGGTCTGGGTCTGCCGGCGGAGATTTTGGAAAAGCAGATGGAAAGCCTGCAAGGCAAGGAAAAGGTGAAAATCCTACTAGCCCAGGCCCTATTTGGCCAGCCAGACGTCATTTTGCTGGACGAGCCCACCAACGACTTGGACGTCCTCTCCGTCCAGTGGCTGGAAGATTTTTTGCAGGACTATCCGGGAACCGTGATCGTGGTCTCCCACGACCGGCATTTCCTCAACAACGTTTGCACCCACATTGTGGATATTGATTACGGCAAAGTCAAGCTTTATGTGGGCAACTATGATTTCTGGTATGAATCCAGCCAGCTGATGCAAAAGCTGCTGCGGGATCAAAACAAAAAGAACGAGGAAAAAATCCGGGAATTGCAGAGCTTTATCCAGCGCTTTTCCGCCAACAAATCCAAATCCCGCCAGGCCACCTCTCGCCGCAAGCTGCTGGACAAGCTGGAGGTGGAGGAGATGCCCGCCTCCTCCCGGCGCTATCCCTTTGTGGGCTTTTCCATGGACCGGGAGCCGGGCAAGGAGATTCTCACCGTCTCCAACCTGAGCAAAATTGTGGACGGCCGGCAGCTGCTCAATCGGGTGTCTTTCCGCGTGAACCGGGGGGATAAAATCGCCTTCATCGGCGAAAATGAAAACGCCGCCACCACCCTGTTCCGCATCCTTATGGGCGAGCTGGAGCCCGACGAAGGCGATTTCAAATGGGGCTCCACCATCTCCCAAAGCTATTTCCCCCGGGATAATTCCGCCTTTTTCGACGGTTTTGAAGGCAATCTGCTGCGGTGGATCGAGCAATTTTCTGAAAACGACATCACTGAAACCTATCTGCGCAGCTTTTTGGGCAAAATGCTGTTTTCCGGCGACGACGTTCTCAAAAGCGCCCAAGTGTTGTCCGGCGGCGAAAAAGTCCGCTGTATGCTGTCCCGAATGATGATGAAAAACGCCAACGTTTTGATTTTGGACCAGCCCACCAACCACCTGGATCTGGAATCCATCACCGCCGTCAACAACGGCCTCATCGATTTCAAGAGCAACGTCCTGTTCAGCTCTCATGACCATCAGTTTATCCAGACCGTGGCCAACCGGATCATCGAGCTCAAACCCGAAGGATTTGTGGACCGGGCCTGTACCTACGACGAATATCTGGAGAAAACAACCGGTCTTCAAATCTAAGGGAAGAGTTGGAGGCCCTATCGCGGCGCCGGCCCAGGCGCCGGCTTCTGGGATCGCTCCCACATTTTACGGACAGAGAAAAAGCCTCCGCCAGCCGGCGGAGGCTTTTTCTCTCTTGGCGGAAGCCGCGGCAGCCGCAGCCCGTCCATGAAATGCAATCCGTCCAAAACATCCCGTTCAGAATAACCAATCAAATATGGAACGTCATGATATAGAAGAAAAGCGTCTCATGTTATCCAGACTCCAAGAGGTTTTTGGGGGATCCCTTTGATATCAAAAGATTTGCCCGGGGATACCCCCGGGCAAATCTTTTCGCCGGACTCCCGGCCCGCGGGCAGAAGCCGCGTTATTCGTTTTTTATTCCTCTGTATCCACAAATTTGCTTTCTTCGATGACTTTCTGCTGGACGGCAGGGGGGGCTTCTTCATAGCGGTCGAAATGATAAGTAAACCAGCCTCTGCCCTGGGTGATAGAGCGCAGGGCGATGGCATAGGAAGCCGCTTCGGCCATGGGCACTTCAGCCACAACCTCCTGCTCGCCGCCCTCGGTGGGATTCATACCCAAAATGCGGCCCCGGCGCTTGTTCAGGTCGCCAATGACGTCGCCCATGCAGCTATCGGGCACATAGACCTTCATCGAGCCGATGGGTTCCAGAATACAGGGGTTGGCCTGTGGGATACCCGCCTTATAGGCCAGCCGAGCCGCCATTTTGAAGGAAAGCTCGTTGCTGTCCACATCGTGATAAGAGCCGTCTGTCAGGATCGCGTGGAGGCCCACCAGAGGATAGCCGGCCAGTACGCCGTGTTCCATAGCTTCCCGGATACCCTTATCCACCGCCGGATGGAAATTCTTCGGCACGCTGCCGCCGAAAGTCTTCTCTTCAAAGAGATAATCTCCCTCGGTATAGGGCTCGAACGTCATCTTGACGTGGCCATATTGACCGTGTCCGCCGGATTGCTTTTTATGCTTGCCTTCCACATCCACAGACTTGCGGATTTTTTCCCGATAGGGAACTTTGGCGTCAGTCAGCTCCACTTCCACGCCGAATTTGCTCTTCAGCTTGGAGCACAGCACGTCCAGATGGATATCGCCGGCGCCGGAAATGACGATCTGATGGGTCTCGTTGTTATTGACGACGCTGAAAGCCGGGTCTTCGTCCTGAAGGCGAGTCAGGCCGGCGGCCATTTTGTCTTCCGTGCCTTTGATCTTGGGGGCGATGGCCTGAGAATAACAGGGTTCGGCGAAATCCACGCCGTCCAGCACGATTTCCACAGAGGAATCGGCCAGAGTGTCGCCCGTCTTGGTTTCCGCCAGTTTGGAAACCGCCGCGATATCGCCGCAGCACACTTCTTTGACGTCCACGGTCTTCTTGCCGTTGACGGTGAACATATTCCCCATCTTTTCCATGGAGCCGGTGCGCTGGTTTTTCAGCTGCATATCCGAAGTCACCTTGCCGGACACCACTTTGAAGAAGGAGGAGCGTCCGTATTGGTCGGCGATGGTTTTGAAGACGATGGCCAGAGGCTTGCCGTTTTCGTCAAATTCCACCCGCGTTTCTTTGCCTTCGCCGTCCACGCCGTGCTCCGCCAGGCCCTCGTAGGGGATGGGCGCGTAGTCGATTAGGGTTTTGATGAGCTGCAGGGAACCCACGCCGGTATAGGCGCTGCCGCAGCAGACGGGGGTGATGGCGCCTTCCAGCACGCCCTGATGCAGGCCGTGCAGCAGCTCTTCCTCGCTGAATTCCTCTCCCGCGAAATATTTTTCCATCAGGTCTTCCGAGCTGCTGGCCACGCTTTCCACTAGGGAATCCCGCAGGCGGTTGACTTTATCCATCTTCTCCGCCGGCAGCTCCACTTCCACGATTTTGCCGTTTTCCGCCTTATAGGCTTTGCGGGTGACGATATTGATCACGCCGGCAGGCCGGTTGCCGTCTTCAAACAAGGGAAAGACGAAGGGCGCCACGCTGTTGCCGAACTGGCCCCGGAGGTTTTCATACACGTTGTCGAAGTTGGCGTTTTCCTCGTCGATTTTGGAAACATAGAAGAAGCTGGGCAGATGCTTGCCCCGGACCATGCGCCAGGCCTTTTCCGTGCCTACGCTGACGCCGTCCTTGGCGGAGACCACGATCAGGCCGCAGCCCGCCACGCGCAGAGCCTGGGCCGCTTCGCCGGCGAAGTCAAAGGAGCCCGGGGTGTCCAAAACGTTCAGCTTATATCCCTGGGTTTCCACAGTGGCCAGCGTGGTCTGGATGGAGATCTGGCGCTTCACTTCTTCCGGGTCGTAATCGCACACAGTGTTGCCGTCCGCGATTTTGCCCAGACGGTCGACGTTCCCTGTCAAATACAACAGGCTTTCCACCAAAGAGGTCTTGCCGTCCCCCTTGTGCCCCAGCAGGCATATATTCCTGATTTTTTCGGTTGCATAGGCCATAATTTACGTCTCTCCTTTATCTGAATGGGTGTGTGTTTTCATCAAATCAATTCCCATCGGCCAAACCGCCGAATCCCCTCCAGCGGCTGGCTTCATAGTCATTATATCGTAAACCAGCCGGTTTTACAATGAATTTTTCCGGCAATTTTCACAATTCCGGCAGGGGTTTGCCTTAAATTTTGGCGGCCAGCTGGCTGTAGAGCCAAACCGGCGCGTACCACAGCAGCAGGTAGAGAATCACGTTTAGCGGGCCGGCGGCCTGCAAATGGTCTGTGCTGGCTAAAAAATACATCAGCCCCATGCCGAAAACCGCCGACGCCGTGGAGCAGACCAGATTGAACCGGACGGCCCGGCACAGCCGGCGGGCCGCGGTGACGCATTCGCAGAAGCTGAGCATGGAATCCCGGGACAGCAGAGCCAGCGGCTTGGCCTCCTGGCTTTGGTTTTGGCTGGCTATGGCCAGGGCCACCCGTTCTTCCACAGCGGGAAATTCCGCCTGGCCCGGCCGCAATTCAAATTTATCCTCCACCATAAAGGGGGTGGCGTTGAAATCCTTCACCGCCAGCACAGGCCGCAGCCGGCCCAGCCGGAGCACCCGGAAGGCGGATTTCACCTGGGGCTGGGCGTTGTATTTCAAAGCGAACACCGCGGCAAAAGAGGAATTGATCGCCACAAAGACGCCGCTTTTGATGGTGCGCCCCTCTGTGACCTGGACGCCCATCCGCATCAAAAAGCTAGCGGACCCGCACAACACGCTGTCCCGCCCGATCTGGACGGAAACGCCGCCGTTTTCATAATATTGGGCCCGGCTGGGCTCGGGCACAAAGATATATTGCTGCTTGGCAAAATCCGAAAAGACATGGCTCAGGCCGCCGCCCACAGTCTTCAGCGCAGCCGCCGCGCTGGCCACCGCCCGTTCCATGCTCATGTTCCGGGCCACCTTCATGCCGCTGATGGCCACGCTGCCGTTGGGGAAAATATCGGGGTCCGTCAGCACGGCCAGCTCCGCCCAGGCCAGCTCCCGGGCGCATTGGTAGTTGAGCAGAGCCGTGCCGGCGGTAAACAGCTTTTTAGAAATGCGGACCCCCGGCGTGGCGGCGGACAACAGCATTCCCACAGGAGCCGCCATGGCGGCAATAGCCGCCAGGCTGTCCACAAACCGGTCGGGCCGCCGGGCGCCGAAGGAGGCCATAAAGGCCAAGACGGCCGACGCCACAAGAGCCAGCGGCCCATAAAACTGGGAAAACCGCATGACGGCGTCGGGCCTGTCCACACATTCCAGATCCGGCCCTTGATCCTGCTGGACCTTGTAGGCCATGGAGCGCTGCTTGCCGTCCTCTTTCGTGCAGACGCAGGCCGGACGGGCGCTGAGCCCGGCGGCTTTATAGGTGCGCCGCAGAGTCAGAAGCCGGCCCCGCTTGGCCAGCAGGCAGTAAAACAATACCATTTGGGCCACGGCGGAATAAGGCATGGCGTCCCCCTTTTGGAGAGCGTGCCAGACCCCTTGGGCCAAGGCGGAAAAGGCCCCGGCGGCGGCCACGGTATCCAGCGTAGGCCGGAAAATGGCCAGCCGATAAGCGCCGGCCAGCAGCACGTCGTCCGCCGCCAGCATAGAAAGACACAACAGGGCGTTCAGCGCCCAAAAATAGTACTGAGGAACGGCAGAAAATTGATAGGCTTCGGGCAGCGTCAGAGGCAGCTGGGGCAGAGCCGTGACGAAACAGCCCAACCCGGCCAGCAGCAGGCAGAGAATGGACCTTCGCCGCAGCCGCCGCAGCTTTTTGCCCAAGTTGGCGACGGTATGGGGGATATCCTTTTGATCCGCCTCAAACAAAAAGTCAAAGGGCGGCGGCGGATCCGGCGGATCTTCCTCTTCTTCCGGCTCCGGATCTTCCAGAATGGGAGGCCGTTTATTCACTGGAAACCGGCGGACTCGGCTGTCCTCCTCCTTCGGCGGAGGCGGTTCCTCTTGCTCCGGCGGTTCCTGCGGCCGCCGGAGCGGCTGAAGCCGCCGAACTTCGTTTTGCTCTTCTTCCTCTTTCAGCGGCGGCCGGCGGCTCAGGCTGGCCAGATCGATCACCCGGCCCTCCTCCGGCTCCTGGGTTCGGTCGGATTCCGCCGGCTGAGGCGAAGAAGGGATCTTCGTCTGGCCGGAGGGGCGGCGCAGGGTCTCTCCCGCCGATAGGAAGGATTTGGGCGGGGCTTGCGCGGGTTTTTCCTCCGGCGGAGCCCGGAAAGGCTTGGGCGGCGCGGGTTTTGGCTCTGGTTTCCGGGGCTCCGGCTGAGGCTCTGGCGCCAGATCCCTATGGACGTCAAAAACAGGGGCGTCTGGCAGACGTCCCTCCGGCGCTTTGGGCTGGATCCCCTTGAATTCAGCGATGATTTCCTCTATCGAAAATTCTTCCAAGTCCTCGTATCCGCTTTCTCCGCCGTCATATTCGCCGTATTCTTCCCCGATTTTTCTGCTCACGTTCTGCTCCTTATCGATTGGATCTCCGTCAATTCCGCAGCTACTGCATCCGCTTCCGCACGGCTTCATACAACAGCACCGCCGCTGCGTTGGAAGCGTTCAGCGAGGGGATTTTCCCCTTTTGCGGGATGCGGACCACATAGTCGCATTCTTTTTTCACCAGGGCGGACACCCCCTGCCCTTCGCCGCCGATGACGATGGCGGCGGGGAGGGTAAAATCCGCCTCATAAAGGGTCTGCTCCCCGTCCATATCCGCCGCGAAGACAAACAACCCTTTTTTCTTCAGCTCCTGGACGGCGGAGGCGATGTTATTCGCCTTGGCCACCGGCAGATATTCCAGAGCGCCGGCGGCGGCTTTGGCGCAGGCGCCGTTGAGCCCGGCGCTGCGGCGGCGGGGCACGACCACCCCGTGGGCGCCGGCGATTTCCGCCGTGCGGATGATAGCGCCCAGGTTGTGAGGATCGGTGATGCCGTCGCACAGCACCAGCAGCGGCGCCTCTCCCCGCTCCTTGGCCAAAGCCAGCAGATCGTCCAGCTGCCGGTAAGGGGCGGCGGCGCACAGGGCGACAATGCCTTGGTGGGCGCCGGTGACGCTCATGGCGTCCAGCTTGCGCTTGTCCACCTCCTGGGCCGTCACCCCCTGCCGCCGGGCTTGGGCGATCAAATGGCCCAGAGAGCCGATGGAGCCGCCGGCAAAATAAATTTTATCGATTTGCCGTCCGCTGCGCAGCGCCTCTGTCACGGCGTTGCGCCCCTCCAACAAAGTTTCGTCTCCTTCCCCTTCCGGCCGGCGATCCCGCCGGGGCGAAGGGCCCCGCCGTTGGTTTTTCCCCTCAAAGGGTCCCTTCTTCCTCTTGGGGCCCTGGCGCCTGTCGTCCATGGTCAATCCTCCCTGTTTTTATCTTGTTCCATTTGATGTCGTCGCGCAAATTGCTCAATCCCCCGCGGCGTCTGGCCTTTAGGCCCGCTGAGCCGGGACAATTGTCTTTTTCATTATAACAGAAAGCATAACAAAAATTAACCATGAAATCCTTGAATTTTGACAAAATTCAAATTTGCGCTGAAAAAACAGAAAAGAGGCGGGTTTTCTTTCAAAATCCCCCTCTCGGCGCCCATATGGCCTGCAAAAGAAAAAGCGGCGGGCCGGAGGCTCTGCCGCTTTGACGGAATTATTGGTTTTCCGCCTGGAAAAAATGATCGTGGATGGCCTGGACGGCCCGCTGGGCGTCTTGGCTCTTGATGACGACGGACACCTTGATTTCGCTGGTGGAGATGAACATGATGTTGATCCCCTGCTTATAAAGGGCCTCAAACATCTCTGAAGCCACCCCGGCGCTGCCCGCCATGCCTGCGCCCACAATGGAAATCTTGCTCACGTCTGGGTCCATATTCAGGCTCTGATAGGCCACGTCCCGCTGGTTTTGAATCAACTCCAGGGCCTGGGCGGCCTGGTCCTGGGCCACGGTGAAGCAGATGTGCTTGCAATGGTTCTCCGCGGCGGATTGGACGATCATATCCACATTGATTTTCTCTTTGGCCAGCCTGTCAAAGATTTTATAGGCGATGCCGGGCACGTCCGCCGTGCCGGTCAAGCTGATCACCGCCACGTCGGCGTCCTGGGCCACGCCGCTGACTGTTCTCCGTTCCATAGTCTCCTCCCGTACTATCGTCCCCGGCTCGTCGGTAAAGCTGGACCGCACCTCCACGGGGACTCCGTTGCGTTTGGCCAGCTCCACCGAGCGGTTGTGCAGCACCTGAGCGCCCATGGAGGCCAGCTCCAGCATCTCGTCATAAGTAATCTCTTTCAGCTTCTGGGCGCCGCGCACCAGCCGGGGGTCGCCGGTGTAAACGCCGTCCACGTCGGTATAAATCACGCATCGAGAGGCGCCCAAAGCGGCGGCCAGCGCCACGGCGGTGGTATCCGAGCCTCCCCGGCCGATGGTGGTGATATTTCCTTGGGCGTCCGTCCCCTGGAAACCGGCCGCCACCGCCACGTTCCGTCGGGCCAGCTCCTCCCGCAGCCGCCGCGTTTCCACAAAGCGAATGCGGGCCTTGGCATGATGACTGTCGGTCAGCACCCCGGCCTGCCAGCCCGTCAGCGAAACCGCCGGGCATCCCAGGCTATGTAGAGCCATGCACAAAAGGGCGATGGAGATCTGCTCCCCGGTGGCCAGCAGCATATCCATCTCCCGCTCCGAGGGCGAGGGGCTGATCTCCGCCGCTTTTTTCAGCAGCTCGTCGGTGGTATCCCCCTGGGCCGAAACCACGGCGACCACGTCGTTTCCCGCCCGCCAGGCCTTTTCCACAATGGAGGCGGCGTTGAACAGCCGTTCCCTGGAGGCCACCGAGGTGCCGCCAAATTTTAACACAATCAAAGACACTTGCTATCGCTCCTCCGATTTTGAGGCTGAAGCAGGGCGGAAGCCTGGCGGCTTTCCGCCCTGCGGATGATTCATTATCAGTATATGAAGCCCTGTGCGGGCCGGACCTTCCGCCGCCCCTTTATTGTATCTGACCGGCGGGAAAAAGGAAACAGTTTTTTTCGCCGCCGGGAAAAATAACCGCCCGTCTTTTTCTCCCTTCTTTCCCAAACTTTGTGGAAACTGGGCGGAAATAATGATATACTATTGGCAGAACCGGCGTCCGCTCCGCCGACAAAGGCCCTGCGCCGCCGGCTTTGGCTCTTTTGACCGTGACAAACAGAGCGTTTTCCCGCTTTTTCGGGAAAACCGTTCCGACTTTCCCGGCTCGCCGGGGCCAAAAGGAGTTCTTGTATGGGCATCGTCCTGGCAATGATCTGCTTTCTCTTGCTCGTCGAATCGGCGGTTTTCTTCGCCCTATTGTCCGCTGTCCGGCGGCTGAGGGGGAAAAGACGGGCTCTCGTCTCCGCCCTGGCCGCGCTGACCGCCGCCGGCGCTCTGTGGACCTTCCGCCAAGCCGCTTCCATCCTGTTCTTTTTCCGCTGAAATCCGGCGTCTGCCGAGAGTCCGGCTGATCTCCGCCATTTTAATGAAAGGAAGCCCCGATAAGAGAGCGTTCGCCGGGGCAAAAGATTTTTATGTCTTTTCTCATCCGCCCCGCCGAGCCAGAGGATCGGGACGCTTTGGCCCGCTGCATTGCCGAAGGGTTCGAGCGGGATTTTTCCATCCTATGTAAAGATATAGGCAAAACCGCCCGGGCCCTCGCCGGCGGTATTCAGACCCAGCGCTTTTTCGTGGCGGAGCAAGCCGAATCCTCCGCTGGGCGGCCGCCGGCTTTGTGGGGCGCGGCGGCGGTTTCCGACTGCCGGGGGCGAGCCGTGAAGACGGATAGGGCCGCTTACCTAAAACATTTCGGCCCGTTGCGGGGACGCCTGGCTCTTTTGGCGTTGAAACCAGAATTTGAACCTCCGCTGGATTATCCGCCTTCCGTCGGCTATCTGGAGTTCGTGGCCGTGGGCCGGCAATTCCGGCGGCGGGGCGTCGCCACGGCTCTTTTGCAAAAAATCGTGACTTCCAGCTTGTACGCGGATTATATTTTAGATGTGACGGATATCAACGCCGCCGCTATCCAATGCTATGAAAAAGCCGGGTTCCGGGAGTTCCAGCGCGTTCCAGAGAAACACGGAAAACAAAAAGGCTTCAGCGCCAAGATTTACATGAAATACGTCGGCGCCTAAAGCCGGCCGCCCGGCCGGCGGAAACCGCCGAAAGGAGGGTTCCCTATGCAGATGCACGAAAACCGCTATATCGATATTCTGCTCAAGCTGATTTATCTGATCCTCATCGGCGGAGCGGTCTGGCTGTTTTTCAAATACGCTTTTGGGTGGACGATTCCGCTGATTATCGCCTACCTGCTGTCCCGATTGATTTTGCGGCCGGTGGAGTATTTGAGCGTCAAATGGAAGATGAACCGCAAAGCGGCCACCATTCTATGCACGCTGCTGGCTGTCTCCGCCTTTTGCTGGGGTATTTTCTT
Organism: uncultured Eubacteriales bacterium; assembly: GCA_910585875.1. Lineage (GTDB taxonomy): Bacteria > Bacillota > Clostridia > Oscillospirales > Butyricicoccaceae > Pseudobutyricicoccus. The sequence goes on from CAJUIK010000018.1 coordinate 27,559, forward strand.
CCTGATTTCCAATTTGGTGCGGGAAGGGCTGCTGCTGGCCCGAGATCTGCCTCTCTACCTGACCTCCATCCAGGATAAAATCAGCCAGGCCGGGCAGTCTCTGGGCGCTTTGTTGGTCCGATATCATCTGAATTTCTTCGATCCGGCCCTGCTGACGGTAGACGGCCTGCTACGGCAGATCAAGCTGCCGTCCCTCAACCTCACCCGCGTGCTGAACACTGTGGGCTCGGCGGCCTCCAGCGTGCCCTCGATTTTGATCACCCTGGTTTTCATCCTACTGGGCACCTACTTCATGTGCAGCGAAAACCAGAAGATTTTCGGCTTCCTCTCCTACCAGATGGGCCCGGCCGCCGCGGACCTGGCCCGGAGGCTCCGCTCCTTTCTCTATAACAGCGTGGGCAAATGGCTGCGGGCTCAGTGCATTTTGATTTGCGTCACCTTCTGTGAGCTGTCTCTGGGCTTTTTTATCATGGGCCTGCCCTATGCCGGGCTGCTGGCGCTGATTATCGCCTTTGTGGACGCCCTGCCCATCTTGGGCGTGGGCACGGCGCTGTTGCCTTGGGCCGCCTTGTCGCTGCTGACCGGCGAATTCCGCCGGGCGCTGACGCTGCTGATTATCTATCTGGTGGTGCTGACCGTGCGCAATATGATCGAGCCCCGCATCGTCGGAGGCCAGCTGGGGCTGGACCCCTTCGCCACTCTGCTGTGCATCTATTTCGGCTATCGGATCGCCGGCTTCGGCGGAATGTTCATCGTGCCGGTTGTGACGCTCACCCTCATCAAATTGCAGGAATGGGGCTATATCAGCCTGGGCCGAGATAAACGGCGCCGGCAGACTTTGCCCGGCGAAAAACCCGGCGGCCCCTCCCCCGGCCAGGGCGGAAAATAGCCCCGCCCTGGCCCTGGGCGGTTTTCCAAAAACTTTTTCAGATTTTTTTCAAAAAGCCCTTGCCAAAGTCTAAAACTTGTGTTATAGTATCTCTTGCGTTCGGTACTGTGTTTCAGACGCAGATAAGCTGGTGTAGCTC
>CAJUIK010000019.1 GCA_910585875.1 uncultured Eubacteriales bacterium
CGGCAAGACCGGCCAGATTTACGTCAACGAAATCAACACCATCCCCGGGTCGCTGGCCTTTTACCTTTGGCAGCATCAGGGTATGGGATTCGACCAGCTGCTGGACAAGATGATCGGGCTGGCCCTCAAACGCAAGCGGGAAAAGGACGGCCTGACCGTTGCCTTTGACACCAATATCCTGGCCGGCGGCTCTTTGGGCGGCGCCAAGGGCGGCAAGCTGGGGGCCAAGCGGTAGACGAAATGAACAAAATAGAAACATCGCTGCGGCAGGCCCTGAACCAGGACCGGCTTTGCCATATCGATATGATCGACTGTTTGGAGCGGGGCGCCGCGCAAATTCTGCTGCAAGAGCCGGAAGGGCTGTTGCTCTATGATTCGGCCTGCCAGAAATACGGCCTGACCGCTCAAAGCCGGGCTTTTGTGGAGCGGGCCCTGGCCCTCTTCCAGCCGGGGCGGACGGCGGTCTTTCATCAGGATTGGATGCTGGCGGAGGCGGCGGAAAAGCTGAACCTGGAACGGATGGATTTTTACCACGGAGTTTATGATCTGCCCCAGCCGCCGCCTCAGCGGGGGCCGGAGCCGGAGATCCGTCCCCTGGACCTCGGCTGGCTGGACCAGGTTTCTCCCCATTACTACGACGACAGCAACCGGGAGTATTTGGCCCGCGTTATGGCCAAGGGGGAACTGTTCGGCGCGCTGATCCAAGGGGAATTGGCCGGGTTCATCGGCTGCCATGAGGAGGGGACCTACGGGATTTTGGAAGTGCTGCCCCAATTCCGCCGCCGAGGCGTCGGCTACGCTCTGGAACGCCATATCATCGGCTGGCTTCTGGATCATGACCGCATCCCATATTGTCAAATTGCCGTGGACAACGGGGCCTCGATCTCCCTGCAAAACCGGCTGGGGCTCAGTTTATCCCAAAAGCCGGTACACTGGCTGTTTGCTGAATAGGCCGCGTCCGCCCGCTTTCAACTTCAAAGGGGTCAGGTGGTCCACAACGCCTCCGGCAGTTTTCCACAGCCCCAGGGGGCGTTATCCCCAGGTTATCCTCAAGTTATCCACAGTTTGAACAGGTTTATGCACAAGTTTTTCGTCATAACCGTCAAATCTGTGGAAAACAGGGAAAAGAAATACGAAACGTATAAAAATAAGAAATAATGATAAAACCGACAGAAAGCGGACTTGCTTTTATTTGTTTTTTGGGGGGAAGGGCCAAATCTTGCAAGGTTGTTTCTTTTTAAGGTTGACAGAAAGGCGGCCCGCACATTATAATAAAAGGCGCGCAGTTGTGCCGTAGGCAGCGGCCCGCGTCTGAAAACATCAGGTTTATGCCTGTCTTACCTAAATCATGGGGAGGTGAGCCAAATGCTGAGAACATATCAGCCGAAAAAGCGTCAGCGCAGCAAAGAACATGGCTTTATGAAGAGAATGAAGACCCGCAACGGCAGAAAAGTTTTGGCCAGAAGACGCGCCAAGGGCAGAGTAAGACTTTCTCACTAAAAACCTAAGACCGCTTGTACGCGGTCTTAAATTTTAATACCGAGGCGTCTATTATGCAGCACACCCAGTCTCTTTGCGAAAACAAACTGTTCCGGGCCCTGTATGCCCGGGGCAAATCGGCGGCGGCCCCTTGTATGGCGGTCTATGCCCGCAAGAACCGGCTGAAAACCGTCAGCCGGATGGGGATCACCTGTAGCGTCAAGATAGGGGGCGCAGTGCAGCGCAACCGGATGCGCCGCCGTCTGCGGGAGGCTTATCGGCTCAACGAGGGCCGGTTTCTTCCCGGGTATGATATCGTGATTGTAGCCCGGTCCCGGGCTCTCAAGCGCCCTTTTTCCACTTTGGAAAAGGAAATGCTGGAGGTATTCGGAAAATTGGGGATGACGGCGAAAGATGATAAAAAAACTGGTATTGAACCTGATCCGGTTTTATAGGAAGCGGCTTTCTGGGCTGAAAAGGGCTCCGACCTGCCGCTTTGTTCCCACCTGCTCTCAATACGCCTTGGAGGCCATTGAGAAACACGGCCTTTGGAAGGGCGGCGCCCTGGCCCTGTGGCGCGTTTTGCGCTGCAATCCGCTGTGCAGGGGCGGATACGACCCGGCGCCGTAAGAAACCGGCCGGCCCCTCTGCCGGGGGCGGGTCCAATGAATTCTGCAATCTGGCAGAAGGAGAAGATCTATGTTTGACATCATCGCGGTTCCCTTTGGGCACGTTATGCGCGTTATCTATGAAGGGGTGGGCAGCTACGGCCTGTCTATCATCCTGTTTACGCTGTTGACCCAGGCGCTCATGCTGCCTTTTAACTGGAAACAGAAAAAGGGCATGATGGACGTCCAGCGCATTCAGCCCAAGATGCTGGAACTGCAAAAAAAATACGCCAACAACCGGGAAAAATACGCCCAGGAAGTGCAAAAGCTCTATGACGAAGAGGGAGTCAGCCCTTTTTCCGGCTGTCTGCCCATGCTGCTGACTCTGCCCATCATGATGGGCCTGTATTATGTCGTGGCCCAGCCGCTGCGCTATTTTATGGGCCTCAGCGCCGACCAGATCGGCCAGATGGCCGAGCTGCTGAATGTGACCAGCTCCAACGCCATCCAGATGCAGGGCGAGATTGTGGCCCAGTATTTTCAGAATTTCCAGCTGCTGAGCCAGCATATTCCCAACCTGATGCAGGTGGATTTTAATTTCCTGGGCCTGAACCTGGCTCTGACGCCTTCGCTGAAGCAGTTCAGCGCGTTGTGGGCGTTGCCCGCCATTTCCGGCGGCACCGCCTTTTTGCAGACCTTCGTCATGCGCCAGATGCAAAAGCGCCAGGGCGTCGCGCAGGACGCTTCGGCCAACGCGTCCAACGCCATGATGAATATCATGATGCCGGCGATGTCCATTTATTTCGGCTTTATCCTGCCGGCGGGCTTGAGCCTCTACTGGATTTCCCGCAATGTGTTCACCACTGTTCAAGAGCTGCTTCTCACCCCTTATTTCATTCGCAAGGGGCGGGAGAAGGAGGCTCAGCTGCTGGCAGAGCAGGAGGCCAAAAAGAAGCGCCGCCAGGAGAAAATGGCCCAGCAGCGGCAAATGCAGGCCGAGCAGGCCAAGGGCGGCAAACAGGGCGGAAACCAGCCCAAGAAGGCCCAAGCCCCGGAAGAAGGGGAGGCCCCTCGGCAGGACGACGCGGAGGATCAGAGCCAGGGTTAAAATGTACGGAGGCTGTTTGAAATGGTAAAAAGTATAGAAGCAAAGGGCGATTCCATTGAAGCGGCCGTAGCCGCCGCCCTGGCGCAGCTGGGGAAAGAACGGGACGACGTGACGGTGGAGGTGCTGGAAAAGGGGAAATCCGGCTTTTTCGGTATCGGCGCCCAGCCCGCCCTGGTGCGGGTCAGCTATGAAAATTCGCCGGCGGACAAGGCGGAGGAATTTTTGACGGGCCTGCTTCAGCGCTTCGGAACGCCCGCCCGGGTGGAATGCACGGTGGACGAGCTGAACGACGCCATTAAAATCAATCTGGTAGGCGAGAATATGGGGGCCGTTATCGGCCGCCGGGGCGACACGCTGGACGCCATTCAATACCTGACCAGCATTGTGGCCAACAAAAATGAGGAAAAACGCTGGCATATCGCTCTGGACACCGAGAATTATCGGGCCAAGCGCCAGGCCGCTTTGGAAAAGCTGGCGGCCAATACAGCCCAAAAGGCGCTGCGTTACAAGCGCAGCATCGCGCTGGAGCCCATGAATCCCCATGAACGCCGCATCATTCACGCGGCTTTGCAGGATTTTGAGGGCGTGACTACCCATTCGGTGGGCGTAGAGCCCAATCGAAAAGTCATCGTAGCGCCGGAAGGTGTTGGAAACCGGCCCGGCGGCTATCGGAACGGCCGGGGAGGCCGGAACCGGCAGCAATAAGGGCGCAAGGGCATGAAAGAATAAGGGGCGCGGGGGCATGTTGTCCCCGCGCCTTTTTCGAGGCGGCGCTCAGCCGCTCCGATTGAGGAGGGATATTGTGAATCATATGATAGCGGCCTATTCCGGCGGCGCTTTGCCGGCGGCGATTGGCATTTGCAGAGTCAGCGGCCCCGGCGCCCTGGCCCTGGCAGAGAAAATTTTTCGCCCCCGAAAGGGCCGTCCCATGGGGGAGGGGCCTTTTTCCGTCATGCGCTATGGGGAGGTTTTAGACGGCGACGGCAGGGCCTTGGACCTTTGTCTGGCCTGTTGCTACCGGGCGCCTGCCAGCTACACCGGGGAGGATATGCTGGAGATTTTCTGCCACGGCTCCCAGGCGGTGGCGGCCCGGATTCTGGAGCGCTGCATGGAGCTGGGCGCCCAGCCCGCCCGGGCCGGGGAATTTACCCAGAGGGCTTTTTTGGCGGGAAAGATGGATTTGATTGGGGCCGAGGCGACGGCCGATTTGATCGAGGCCCAAAGCGCCGCCGCGGCGAAAAACGCCGCCGCCCAGCTGAAAGGGGGAATTTCCCGCCAAATTCGGGCGCTGCGCCAAGGGATCATGGATCAGCTGACCCATTTTTATGCTGTTTGCGATTATCCCGACGAGGATCTGGACCCCTTTGTCAACCGTCAAGCCTGCCAGGCTCTGACTGAGCGCGCCGACGAGATGGATCAGATGCTGGCCGGCTTTGAACGGGGGAGGACCCTGGTCCAGGGCCTGCCCGTCACCATTTTGGGCAAGCCCAACGCTGGGAAATCCTCTCTGCTCAACGCTTTGGCCGGATATGACCGGGCTATTGTGACAGAGGAAGCCGGCGCCACCCGGGACATTGTGACGGAAACCGTCCGCTGCGGCGACACTGTGCTGCGGCTTTCCGATACCGCCGGTCTGCGCCAGGCGGAAAGCCAAGCCGAGCGCATCGGCATTGAAAAGGCCCGGCAAAGCGCCCAGCAGAGCCGTTTGGTTATTTGCGTCTTCGACGGCTCCCAGCCTCTGGGCCAACAGGATAGGGAAGCCGTTGAGGCCAGCGAAGGGTTGGAGCGGATCGCCGTGCGCAATAAAATTGATTTGGGCCAGGCGGATCAGCCTCAGCTGGCGGAACAGTTTGACCGGGTTTTCTCCCTGTCCGCCAAAACGGGGGAGGGGGTAGAGGCCCTGTGCCAATGGCTGGCGGGCCTGACGGTTCAGCCCGACCAGGCCCTGATTACCAGCGCTCGGCAGGCGGCTTTGCTAACCCAGGCGGTTCAGAGCTGCCGCCTGGCCGCGGAAAGCGCTCGGCAAGGGTTTACCGCCGACGCCTTTTTGGCCGACGCCGAACAAGCCGTCCGGCTGCTGGATCAGGCGCTGGGCGAAAGCGTCGGCGAAGATATTGTACACGGCATTTTCTCGCGCTTCTGCGTGGGCAAATAGGAGGAATATCATGGGATATTTGACGGGAGCGGCGGACGTCGTCGTCATCGGAGGAGGCCATGCGGGCATTGAGGCGGCTTTGGCCGCCGCTCGCTTGGGTCGATCCGCGCTGTTGATCACATCTAATTTGGATAGTATTGGCAATATGCCCTGCAACCCCTCCATTGGCGGAGCAGCTAAGGGCCAGCTGGTGCGGGAAATTGACGCCCTGGGCGGCGAGATGGGGCGGGCGGCGGACGCCTGCGGCATTCAATTTCGGATGCTCAACCGGGGCAAGGGCCCGGCGGTCCATTCCCCCCGGGCCCAGGAGGATCGGGCGGATTACAAGCAATATATGAAGCAGGTCTTGGAATCCTGCCCAAACTTGTCTCTGCGCCAGGCCGAGGCGGCGGAGATCGACGTCCGACAGGGAAGGGTCCAAGGGGTGGCCTGCGTGGGCGGCGCTTATTTCCAAGCTAAGGCCGTGGTAGTTTGCGCCGGAGTCTTTTTGAACAGCCGGATTTTCATCGGCGATTACAGCCAGCAGGCCGGGCCGGATGGCTTGGCCGCCGCTTGCCAGCTGACGGCTTCTTTGGAAAAACTGGGTTTGCGGACCCGGCGGTTCAAAACCGGCACTCCGGCCCGGGTGAACGCCCGATCCATCGATTTTTCCGTCCTGGAGGCCCAGCAGGGGGATTACCCGCCTCAGCCCTTTTCCTTCGGTTTTGAGGGGGAACTATTCAACGACAGCCTGTGTTGGCTGACCTACACCAACGCCCGCACCCATGATGTCATCCGCGCCGCCTTGGATCGTTCGCCCTTGTACGGCGGGGAAATACAGGGGGTGGGCCCCCGGTATTGCCCTTCTATTGAGGACAAAATTGTCCGATTTTCCACAAAAGAGAGACATCAGGTTTTTATCGAACCCTGCGGCAAAAATTCTGGCGAGATGTATTTACAGGGCCTTTCCACTTCGCTGCCCGAGGATGTGCAGCTCGAGTTTGTGCGCACGATCGTCGGCTTGGAACAGGCGGAGATCATGCGGCCTGGCTATGCCATTGAATACGACTGCCTGGACCCCACTCAGCTGACTTTGGGTCTGGCGGCGCGGGCGATCCCTGGATTGTTTGCCGCCGGCCAAATCTGCGGCACTTCTGGTTATGAAGAGGCCGCGGCCCAGGGCCTGTTGGCTGGCGTCAACGCCGCCCGGTATGTAATCGGCCAAGAGCCTTTGATTTTGTCCCGGTCGGATGGATACATCGGCGCCTTGGTGGACGATATTGTCACCAAAGGGACCAACGAGCCCTATCGGATGATGACCTCTCGCTCGGAATACCGGCTGCTGCTGCGGCAGGACAATGCAGATTACCGGCTGACTCCCATCGGCCGACAGATTGGCTTGGCGTCCCAACAGCGGTTGGAGAAGATGGAGCGGGACTACCGGTTGGCTGAGGAGGAAATCGCTCGATTGAGCAAAAAGGCCGTCAGCGGCCCGGTTTTGGCCCAGATTTTAGCCCAGCAAGGCAGCGCGCCGGTGAGTCAGGGGATTCTGTTGGCGGATCTGCTGCGCCGGCCGGAAATCAGCTACGCCAGCCTGGCGGCGGTAGACCCAGACCGACCGAGCCTCAGCGAAAAGGTGCGGGAGCAGGTGGAGATTCAAATCAAATACCAGGGCTATATCCAGCGGGAGCTGCGCCAAGTGGAGGAGCAAAAAAGGCTGGAGGAGCGGCTGCTGCCCCCGGATTTGGATTACTTGGGCATGAACACCCTGCGGCTGGAAGCGCGGCAAAAGCTGGACGCCATGCGGCCTCGAAGCCTGGGGCAAGCCGCCCGGATTTCTGGCGTCAGCCCCTCGGACATCGGGGCGCTGATGATTGTATTATCCCAAAGGGGGAGATAGGATGAGTTTTCAAGAGATTATCCGCCAGGGATGTTCCACGTGGAACATTTCGCTGCCGGAAGGAGCTCTTCAGGGGCTGGAGCAATACAATCAGCTGCTGCTGGAGAAAAACAAGGTGATGAATTTGACCGCCATCACCCAGCCGGAAGAAATGGCGGTGCGCCATATGTTGGACTGTCTGTTTCTATTGAGCTGCGGAAAGTTTGAGGGCAAAAAAATCGTGGATATCGGCAGCGGCGGCGGTTTTCCCGGTCTGCCGCTGCAAATCGCTCGACCTTCGGCCCAGTTTCTGCTGTTGGACAGCCGGAAAAAGCGGGTTGATTTTTTAGCGGAAGTATGCCAAACTATGGCGCTGCCCGCTCAGACCTTGGCCGCTCGGGCCGAAGAGGCCGCCCGGCAAAAAGAGCTGAGAGAGCAATTTGATATGGCGGTTTCTCGGGCGGTGGCGCCGCTGAACATATTGTGCGAGCTGTGTTTGCCTTTTGTCCGGCCCGGTGGTTTGTTTTTGGCCATGAAAAGCGATAATCCAGCGGCGGAGCAGGAGATTGCCCAGGCCCAAAGCGCCGTCCGCCGCCTGGGAGGCCGGCTGGCGGAGCAAAAAAGATATGCGCTGCCCGGCGCAGAGACGGCTCATCAGGTTGTCGTCGTCAAAAAAGAGAAGCCTGCTCCCGCCGCCTATCCCCGCCGCTATGCCAAAATTGAAAGCGCTCCTCTGTAAAAGAAGGGGAGAGCAGGGACAAAACCTTTGATAGCTGGCGAAAAAACGACCTTTTTTGCTCGGGCAAGCTGGTATACTATCCACAGAGGTCAGGACAAGCAGGATAAAAGGGGAGGGGAGAGCGGTGCGGGATATGCTGGAGATTCTTCCGCTGCGACGGGCTGGAAAAGAGCGCAGACAGCTAAAACTGCTGCGGCCCGAACAGATCCGCCCCAATCCCAATCAACCCCGGCGGCGTTTTGACAGCCAAGCCGTCGAAAGCCTGGCGGACAGCATCCGCCAATATGGCTTGATCAACCCTTTGACGGTGCGTCAAACAGGGGAGAGCTACGAGCTGATTGCTGGGGAACGGCGGCTGCGGGCCTGCCAGAGCCTGGGCTTGCAGCAGATTCCCTGCTACGTCTTGACTTCCACGGACCAGGACTCTTCGTTGATCGCTTTGGTGGAAAATTTGCAGCGCCAAGACCTGGATTTTTATGAAGAGGCCCAGGGCATCGCCCAACTGATTCAGAACCATGGCATGACGCAGCAACAGGCGGCTCAAAGTTTGGGCAAGACCCAATCTGCCGTGGCCAATAAGCTGCGGTTGCTCAAGCTGCCTCTGGAGGCTGTGGATTTATTGCGGCAGAATCAGATGACCGAGCGCCACGCTCGGGCTCTGCTGCGGCTGGAGACGCCAGAACAGCAGACGCAAGCCGCCCAGGCGGTTGTAAAACACGGATTTACCGTGGCTCAAACCGAACAGTATATCCAGCGGCTGTTGACTCAAAAGGATAAGCCTCCGCCGCCCAGGCCCCGTAAATTGCAGGATGTGCGCTTGTTTATGAATACCCTGAATCGGGCCATGGACACCATGCGTCAAGCCGGGGTGGGGGCCGCCATGAACCACTGTTATGAAAACGGCGAAATGATTGTGACAATCCGTATTCCCGCCGCCCCTCCTAAGGGGCAATCGGGCGGTTGACGATAGATTCCCTCCTTAAACCTCATCTCTTTCTCTCGCTTTGTTCCACGTGAAACAGGTTTCACGTGGAACATTTTTTATGCGCGCCAAAAAATACCCCCTATTTTCTCGCCAAATTCTCGATTTTGTTTTGCAAAAATTCAGAGGCGTGGTATAATAAAGCCAGAATGAAACGACAGCGGCGCACAGCGCCAAAAATCCAATCGAGGAAAGGGGGCCCCTGGAAAATCAGGAAGGTTGCGGCAGGCGATGCGGACCAGTATTCGGCAAATCCCCGCTGGACCGGCGAGAGGCTCCGTAGAATCTGAGATTTTTTAGGGACGGCGCATCATGGGCAAAATAGTAGCGGTTGCAAACCAAAAGGGAGGGGTGGGCAAAACCACCACCACGGTCAATCTGGCGGCCTGCGTGGGCTCTTTGGGCAAAAAAGTGTTGGTCTGTGACTTTGATCCCCAGGCCAACGCCACGTCTGGGCTGGGGCTTTCGGGCCGGGCTCGAAAATCGGTATACGACGTGATTACCGGCGACATGGATCCGGTAGGCGCCGTGCTGCATACCAAATGGTGCGACGTGCTGCCTGCCGACATCAATTTGGCGGCGGCAGAGGTGGAGCTGGCTTCGGTTGAAGGCAGGGAACAACGGCTGAAGACAGTCCTTCATGCTTTGGCCCCCCAATATGACTTTATTTTTATCGACTGTCCGCCGTCGCTGGGGGTGCTGACTCTCAACGCCTTGGTGGCCTGCGACACCGTAATGGTGCCTATGCAATGCGAATATTACGCCTTAGAGGGGCTAAGCCAGCTGGTCAATTCCATCCGCACAGTCAAACGGTCCCTCAACCTACAGATCGATATCGAAGGCATTGTGCTCACCATGTACGATGGAAGGACCAACTTGACGATTCAAGTGGCGGAGGAGATCAAACGCTTTTTTGAGGACAAGGTGTATAAGACCGTGGCGCCGCGCAATATCCGGCTTTCTGAAGCGCCCAGCCACGGCCTGCCAATCATCGAATATGAGCGGACTTCCAAGGGCGCGGAAGCCTATCAATCCATCGCGGAGGAATTTCTCCGCCGCAACCAGTAAGAAAGGGGAGAGACGCCATGGCGGCATCACACAAGGGCCTGGGCAAAGGCCTGGGTTCGTTGTTCGGCGACGAAGTACAGCAGGAAAATACCGTTTCCCGCCTGAATGTGCGGGAGATTGAGCCCAATCCCGCCCAGCCTCGGCGGGATTTTGACCAGGTTTCTCTGGCTGAGCTGGCGGAGAGTATCCGCCAAAACGGAGTAATCAGCCCCATCGCCGTGCGCAGAGCGGAAAACGGATATCAGATTGTGGCCGGCGAACGGCGTTGGCGGGCCTGCCGCCTGGCCGGCGTGGATCAGATTCCCGCTTTGATTGTAGAGGCCGACGATCGTTTGGCCTTTGAAATGGCCATGATCGAAAACCTGCAAAGGGAAGACCTGAACCCCATGGAAGAGGCTGAGGGCTATAAAGAGCTGATGGAGCGCTTTGGCATCACTCAAGAGGAAATCGCCGAGCGAGTGGGCAAAAGCCGCCCCGCCGTGGCCAACGCCCTGCGGCTGCTGACTCTGCCTGAGGAGCTGATCTCCCTGGTAAGAAACAGCCGGCTTTCCCAGGGCCACGCTCGGACGCTGCTGAGCCTTAGCGACCGGCAAACCATGCTCAGCGCCGCCCAAACGGTGATGGATCAGGGGCTTTCTGTGCGCCAAACGGAAAAGCTGGTGAAAAAATTGGAAGAATTGGCCAAAGGCGCGAAAAAACCTGCCGCGGCCAATGTCAACCAGATTTATATTGAAGAGCTGGAAACTCGTCTGGCCCAGGCCACAGGCCGCAAAATCAGCATCAGCCAAGGCAAGGAAAAGGGTAAAATCAGCATAGAATACTATGGGAACGACGATTTGGAAACGCTGACAGAGGCCATTTTGGCGATGAAAAAGCAGTGAGCGGCTGTAAAAATAAAAATTTTCCGTTTTATGGAATTCTGTGGAATTAGGAGGGCGTTTTGAAGATTAACGCAAAAAGATTGCGCCAGGAGGGCCTGGCGCTTCTCTGTACGTTGATTGTGGGGTTTGTGGGCTTTTATATTTTTCTGCCGCCCATCTCCTTGCAATCCCAGCAGTTTTATCTGTTTGCCGGCGCTTTGTGCGCCGTTTGGACTGTGCTGCGCCTGCCGGCGGCAGCGTCGGAAAGGCAGGGGAAGGGGGCCAGAGCTTCGCTGACCTTATATGCGCTGTTTCCCATGCTGATCGCCGCCGTTCTGGGCTGCCTGTTCTTGTTGTTCAGCTTGGCTTCCCTGACTGTTTTCAACGCCTCCCGTTACAGCACGCTGCTTCAGGTGGAACAGGGGGATTTTGCTCAGGATATTCCTCAAATCACTTATGAACAGATCCCCATGCTGGATACCCAGAGCGCCCAGCGCCTGGGGGACCGGAAGATGGGGGAGCTGGCGGCGGCCAACAACGAAGAGCAAAAGTCTTTGGTTTCGCAGTTCGAGGTTTCCGGGGATTATATCCAGATCAATTATAAAAACCGGCCCACCCGGGTAACGCAGCTGGAATACGCCGGCTTTTTCAAGTGGCTGACCAACCGCAAAGAGGGGCTGCCCGGTTACATCATGATCGATATGGTGACGCAGCAGACCCAGCTGGTGCGGCTGGAGCAGGGCATGAAATATTCGCCTTCGGAGTATTTTGGGCGCAATATTTATCGGTATATGCGGTTTCGCTATCCCACAATGCTGCTGGGCCAGCCCAGCCTGGAGGTGGACGACGAGGGAATTCCCTATTTTGTGGCCCCTTGCCTGCGCAAGCGCATCGGGATGCTGGGCGGCGCCGACGTCAAGGGCGCGGTCTTCGTCAACGCAGTCACCGGAGAGCACCGCTATTACGAATTGGAGGAAGCGCCGTCTTGGGCGGACCATATCTGCCCAGCGGATCTGCTGATACAGCAATACAATTATTACGGCGCATATAACGACGGTTTTTTCAACGCTTATATCGGCCAGCGGGGCGTCACCCGCACCACGGCGGATTACAATTATATCGCTATGAACGACGATGTGTATGTTTACACCGGCGTCACCTCGGTGAACAGCGACCAATCCAATATCGGCTTTTTGCTGGTGAACCAGCGGACCAAAGAGGCCAAATTTTACCCGGTTTCCGGCGCCACAGAGCAATCGGCCCAGGCTTCGGCCCAAGGGGCGGTGGAGGATTTGGGCTATCGGGCCACGTTCCCGATTTTATTGAATATCAACAACCAGCCTACCTATTTTATGTCGCTGAAGGACAGTTCCGGCCTGGTGAAGATGTACGCCATGGTCAACGTGGCCAATTACCAGCGGGTGGCCGTGGGCGGCACGGTGGCGGAGTGCGAGAAAAAATACACCAAGACCATGCAGGCGGACAGCGGATATGTGCCCCAGCAGACCGAGGAGGCCACAGGCTCTGTGGAAGAAATACGCCAAGCCACAGTCAACGGCTATACCTGGTATTATTTCAAAATCATCGGCTACCCCCAGTATTTTGCCATGTCCATCGAGCAGGACACTTCGCTGCCTTTGATTGATGTCAGAGACAGTATTTCCGTGGTCTATGACAGCGAAATTGTGGACGGCGTGGCCAAGGCCCTGGATGTCAAACGCAACGCCCCATAACCCCGAAAACAACAGTCTCGGCCCGCCTTTGTCGAGGCGCGGGAACGTCCGCAGCCGGGGCCTTTGCAAAAGGCCCCGGCTGCGGACAATCAAGCGCGAATGACGCCTGCCGGCTTTTCTCCGTATATGGAAATAGAAGGGAAAAGGGTTTTCAGGATTGTTTTTGGAAGATGGAAAATTCAAATTGACAAAAGGTTTTCCAGCGCATATAATAGTTGTGTATGTAAAGCAAAGTGGAGAGATGTCCGAGTGGTTTAAGGAGCTGGTCTTGAAAACCAGTGATCCCGCAAGGGACCAAGGGTTCGAATCCCTTTCTCTCCGCCATTTTTCGCGAAGTCAAAAGAAGTTCGCGGCGCCTCTGTCTGCCGGAGGGGTTTTCGGCCAATCGGCCGCCGGGAACTGCGGCAGAGCGCTTGTTGGAAAAGACGCCCCGTCAAGGCGTCTTTTTTCTTTTTCAAGCATAGCGCATATCTGAAATTTTTGGAAGGAGCCGGAGGGCATGGCGGAGCTGCGGCAGCTGTTGGCTAAGATGGAGGAAGAAATCGCAAAAGCCCAAGAACGATATCAGGCGGATCAGGAGGATTCCTATCTTTCCCATGTCCGAGCCGCAGAAATCGAGGCTCTTCAGGCCCTACGCCAGCGTCTGCGGCGGGGTGAGAGCATGGAGGAGCTGTCGGCGTGGATCCGGCAAGAACTGTCCCGGCTGGAGGAAAACATGGAACAAGAGCTGAACCGGCCTTCCTTTGATTGGTACGACGAACACTATCAGTACAAGCGCCTGGAAGGCCGGCGGGACGCCTACAAAATCGCCGTCGGGATCATCGAGGAAGCTCTGTCATGAGCCCTCCGACAAGGGCTCCGACAGGCGGGAATTTGGCTTTAGGGGAATAGCAATTTGCCGCGCCCGCGGCCAGAGCCTTTGGAGGGCTTTGGCTGCGGGCGTTTTTGCAGCGTCGGCAAGGGTTTGCTAAGAGGAGCCTTGATCGTCGGCGTCCGCCGGTTTACCTGTCAAGAGGCAGTCGGAGAGTTCGATTTGAGCGGGATAGGAGGGGGAGGAAGGCCGGTAGCCCCGACACAAGCCGGACAGCGCCGCCCAATCCCCCGGGCGGAGCCGGGCCAGCTCCTCCTGCTGGCCGGTATAAAAATAGCAGCGGGCCGCCGGGGCGGTTTCCAGCAGGATATAAGGCCGGCCTAAGTCGTCCTTTTCAACAGCCGAGATCCGCCCTTCCAATTCCAGCAACTGATTTTGATAAAGCCGGTCGCCGTTTACCGGGTTTTCCCGGTAGATTTCGGCCAAGGTTTCCGCCTCTAGCCGCAAAGGTTCCGGCACGAAAGCCAGCGCCAGCTGTCGGCCCAGCAGCCGCCCTGCGGCCAGAGCCAGCGCCGCCGCCAAAAAAATCAGCAGCCTGCGGCCCCTGCTGTTTCCCATCATAAGCCTGCCCCTTTCCCCAATTTGTAAAATAAAGTGGCGCCAGAATGGCGCCATTAAGCCGCCTTCATGATATCACTTTCCCCTATAATGAGTCAAGCCATTTTTGGGGAGGATAGACTCATGAACAAAAGAGAAGAAACCAAATTCACCGTTCGCATCCACAAACAGGCGGCTGCAAAACTGGCGTATATCGCCTCGTACTACGGAAGGAGTCAGAACAGGCAGATCAACTGGCTGGTCAAGCAGTGTATTGCAGAGTTTGAAAAGGAGCATGGCAAAATCCAGCTGGAAGGAACGTCAAACTCGGAAGAGCCGGAAGGGGACGGGGGATAGGCGCGGCCTATCCCCTGAAACTGTTTGGAAGAAGGGGAGCCTCAATTGGTTTCCTACACTGGCCAACAGGGAAAAAATTTGATACAATAAAAAAGCCCCGAAAGCGGGAAAATCGATTACAAATCAGAATTTTTTAGGGAAAAATAATATATAGTTGAAAAATACTAAGGATAGACGGAAGAAAGGCGGCGGGAAAATGGAAAAGACCATTTGCGGCAAGACGGTGTCCCAATGGCGGCAAAACCCTACAATAGCGGATTTGATGGACGTGAAGGAAACTTTTTGGCTCAACCCAGAGCTGACGAAAGCGGAGCAGGCTCTGGCCCAGGCCAGCCTGTCCATGGCTGACGTGGAAGACGCGGCGGCCCGGCTGGGGCGTTTTGCCCCCTATATCGCCCAGGCGTTTCCTCAGACGGCGAAGGCCGGCGGGCTCATCGAATCCCCTCTGCGCAGTATCCCCCAGATGCAGCAGGCCCTGTCCCGGCAGTGGGGCCTGGAGTGGCCTGGGCAGCTGCTGCTCAAGTGCGACAACAGTTTGCCCATTTCCGGCTCCATCAAGGCCCGGGGCGGCATCTACGAGGTGCTCAAACACGCCGAGGACATCGCCCTCAGCCAGGGGATTCTGTCGCTGGAAGAGGATTATTCTAAACTGAATAGCGATGAAATGCGTAAATTTTACTCAAAGTATTCTATTTCGGTGGGATCCACAGGGAATTTGGGGCTGTCCATCGGCATTATCAGCGCCAAGCTGGGCTTCCGGGTGACGGTGCATATGTCGGCCGACGCCCGGCAATGGAAAAAGGATCTGCTGCGCAGCCAAGGGGTCCAAGTGGCGGAATATCCCGAGGACTACAGCAAGGCGGTGGCCGAAGGCCGCCGGCAGGCGGAGCAGGACCCCAACTGCTATTTTGTGGACGACGAAAACTCCAAAAACCTGTTTTTGGGTTATGCGGTAGCGGCCCTGCGGCTCAAGGGACAGCTGGAGGAAATGGGGCTGGAACCCGGCCCGGAGCGGCCCCTTTTCGTCTTTTTGCCCTGCGGCGTGGGAGGAGGGCCTGGCGGCGTGGCCTTCGGCCTCAAGCTGGTCTATGGCGACAGCGCCCGCTGCTTTTTCGCCGAGCCCACCCATGCGCCCTGCATGACCCTGGGCTTGGCTTCCGGCCTCCACGACCAGGTCTGCGTCCAGGATTTTGGCATCGACAACAAAACGGCGGCGGACGGCTTGGCCGTGGGCCGGGCCTCCCGCTTTGTGGGACGGTTGATTCAGCCCCTGCTCAGCGGCAGCTATACAATCCAGGACCAGACCCTGTACCGCCGCCTGACCCTGCTGGCTGACGAGGAGGATCTTTGGCTGGAGCCCTCCGCCCTGGCCGGTTTCGACGGCCCCCGCTGGCTACTGGGTTCTGAACAGGGGCGGAATTATCTGGCCGAACAGGGCCTGACAGACAAGCTGGAACAGGCGCTCTGGCTGCCCTGGGCCACTGGCGGCAGCATGGTTCCCCGGGAAATCATGGAGGAATATTACCGCCAAGGCCGGGAATAAGGGAAAGAGCGAATTCAATTCGGACACAGAAGCGTCGCCTCCTGTGCCAATGATACAATATGCCTGACGATGTGTGTTGAAATAACGTCTTATTGGGCGTAAAGCGAGGTAGTTCCTCATGAAGCAAAGGTTCAAACGGTTGTTATCTGTGTGTTTGCTGTCGCTTTGCTTGCTTTCCGGCGGCTGCATGGGGTATACGGGATATGCCTCCTATCGCAATCTGGGGCTTTCTCAAATGTCGCCGCCGGAGCAAATCCAGGAGCCGGAGACCCCGCCGGGGCCTTCGGAGGGATACTGGCTCTATAGCGGCCAGTTGTTTGAGCAGCAGGCCCAGCCCGGGGAGCCGGGGTGGAAAGAATATTTGGAAGTGCGTCGCTGCCAAGAGGTCTATGGCTACGAGCTGCTGGACCCGGCCTCCCAGCAGGCCTTTGACCTGTGTTACGGGGAGTATTTCAGCCAGAACGTCCGAACTGCGCCCCAGGGGCAGAGTTTCTGCCATTTCACCCTGCCGGAACCTCTTTCCCGGCAGCAGTGGCAGAATGTCCGCGCCCTGTATGAGGCGGCTGCGATTTCTGACAGCTATCGTCCCTTTCGCTATGCCTGCGGCGACGACGTAGTGGGCAAAGTGAACTGTTTGGGCAAAAGCTGCCCCTGCAAAGACCCGGAGCTGCAATACCATTTTTATGCCGGCGGCGTTTCCTTTGCCGACAAGAGCCAGAACGGCGCCTATGACCAGCTGAGCGCGCTGGCGGACCAGATTTTGGCCCAGCTGGACCAAGAGGCTTCAGAGGCGGAGAAATGCGCCTTTATCGCCCGGTACCTGACGGAACACACGACCTACTACACCGACTACTATTGGGAAAAGAAAATTGTGGGCGATTTGACTGTGCTCAACAGCGACGCCTTCTTTATCACCGCCTATGGCGCCCTGGCTCAGGGCCAGGCCAACTGCTTTGGATATGCCCGGGCCTTCGATTACCTGGCCCGCCGGGCGGGGCTGACTTGCCTGACTGTGTTGGCCTGCAATGAAAACGACGAAATAGGCCACGCCTGGAATATGGTTTTGGTAGAGGGGCAGTGGTATCA
Organism: uncultured Eubacteriales bacterium; assembly: GCA_910585875.1. GTDB lineage: Bacteria > Bacillota > Clostridia > Oscillospirales > Butyricicoccaceae > Pseudobutyricicoccus. The sequence goes on from CAJUIK010000019.1 coordinate 16,985, forward strand.
GCTGGACGCTACCTGGATGGACGTGGAGCAGGACCAGCCGGATTGGCGCTGGTTCCTCTTTGCCGCCGGCGAGCCGGAGCACGAGTATTACAATATTCAGACCTACGCCCGATCCAATATCCCCCTGCCCGATTGCGCCTCTCAGCCCTATCCGCTGGAGGGTTTGACGCTGGGCTCAGAAATCGCTTGAAAAGGAGAGATTTTTTTATGAATGACAAGTGCTGCGCTTTGGTGGAAACCAGCTCCGGTTTTTCGGTATGCTTTTATATCGAGCAGCCGGAAATCATGGCCATTGGACAAAAGATGGAGGAAATCTGCCCGGAAGCCTATATGAACGGCTATAATTGGGAGGCCTTTCTCTGCCGTTACCTGGAGCAAGAGGCCCCGGAGCTGCTGGAGGGCATGGGCAGCGACCCGGAGGCGGGGATGTATGCGGCCTACTATGGCGCCGCACCGGAAAACCGGCAAAAAGCCCAGAGGCTGCTGGATACAATTCAGTCGCTGGTCGAGGAGCCGGAGCAGATTTATAAGCTGCTGAAAGAGCAGGGCGATCAAATCGAATGGGATTAACCCCAGCGCTAAAAAAGTTCCCCCGCCAAATGCGAGGGAACTTTTCAATCTCTTTTTGCTGGCGCCCTGGAAGGGCGGCGGTTATAAGAGGTATTTGCGCGCGAAGGGGATTTTTTCCACAAGGCAGACCACGGCATAGCTGACGGCGAACACCAGGACCGTGGCCAAGGGCACGGCGGCCAGGGGGTTGAAGGCGACGGCGTCCAACCCCAGAGCGACCAGACGGTTGTTGAAAAAGGCGTGGACCAGATAGACGCCGAAGGACCGCTGGGCGATTCGGGAGCAAAGGGCTACCCCTTTGGGGCCGAGACTCCGGCCCTGGCAATGTTCTTTGAAAAACAGGAAAAGGGCGAAGGCCGTCAGCGCCACATTGGGCGTCAGATAAAGATACCATTTTTCGTTGGGGGCGTCCCAGGCCATGCTGTCTATCCAAGTGCAGACGATGGTGACTCCCAGGCCGGCTAAGCCCAGGGCATAGATGATTTTTTTTGTCTTAGGCTGAAAATCAAAGGTTTTCAGATAATAGCCGGCCACAAAATAGCCGATATAGCCCCCCAGCAGCTTCAAATCCAGCCGGTGAACCACGCCGCTGATCACCTGAAGGCGCGGCGAATTTCCAAATAAAGGCACAACCAGCGTAAAAAGGAAATAGAGCAGCAGCAGATACTCGATATCCCGCCGCCCTGCGCCCATGACAAACTTGCGCAGAATAGGAGTGATGAGATAAAGCCCCATGACCATATAGACAAACCAGAGATGATAGTGGCCATAGATAAAATTGAGAAAAAAGCTCCAAAGGTCGTCGGGCGCGCCGCCCCGCCAGTTGAGCAGGCTGGTGAACAAGGCGTATAAAAAGGACCAGAACAAAAAGGCCGTCGCCAGCCGGGGCAGGCTTTTGCGAAAAAGGCTCCGGTAAGTCACAGGGCGGGAAGGGTCTAAAAAGAACATACCGCTAAGCATGACAAAAGCCGGAACGCACCAGCGAGTCAGGCTGTCGATCACATTTAGGATTTGCCAATCCGCGCTCCGCACCTCTAATCCCTGCCAGTTGTTTCCGCAGACGTGAAGGGCGATCACCGCGATCAGCGCCGCGGCCCGCAGCAAGTCGGCGTAAACCAGACGGCCTTCCTTTGTTTGCTCCATAAGATCCTCCAAGCTCCTTTCGCGCCGGATCGCGCCCGGCGGAAGCGTCCTCCTTGCGGCAATGCTATTATCATACCATTCTTTTTCCCAGATAGCAAAATAAAATTCCTGTTTCCCTTGCATTTTCGCAAAAATGGGGTACAATGTTTCATTATCGGTTTTGCAAATGGGCTATTTGAAGGGCATTGAAAAAACCGATAGAATCAGTCGGGTTGAAAAGCGGCCCGCCGCAGGCCGTCTATTCTGTTTCAACCAAATCCACGACAAGGAGGAATTCACATATGAAAAACGGAGAACTGATTGGCGAAATGATCGCCTGGGAGGCCGGCTCGCCTAAGCGGGTCAACCATTTCCTCAAGGTCTATGGCTTTGCCAAAGCCATCGCTTCCCGGGAGCAGCTGAGCTCGACGACCATGAATATTGTGGAAACCGCCGCGATCCTGCACGATATCGGCATCCGCCCCAGCCTGGAGAAATACGGCTCCTGCCAGGGCCCTCAGCAGGAGAAGGAGGGGGAGCAGGCGGCCCGGGACCTTCTGATCCGCTGCGGGTATCAGGACCAAGAATTTGTGAACCGCATTTGCTGGCTGGTGGGACATCATCACAGCTATGACGCCGTTCACGATATCGACCATCAGATTCTCATCGAGGCGGATTTTCTGGTCAACTTACACGAAAAAGAGGCCCCTGCCGAAGAAGTGCAGCGGGTGCGGGACAGTATCTTCAAAACCTCCTCGGGAAAGCAGTTTCTGGATCAAATTGTGGGGTAGAGCCGACGGCCATACTCTGTTGCAGCAGGATGGACGAAGGTTCTTGACGATCATCCCAATCGACAAAAATCGATATTTTCCTTGTGCAGCTCCGACGATCCTGTTATAATATCCATATATTATATGATTGGGAGAGAAATTTTGCGGCGCTGCCCCAACGCCTTCGGCTTGTTCGGAGCCTTGCCCGGCGGCGGGTCTTGAAAGGAGAGTGCGAGATGAAAAAGCTGCTTCAAAAAGCCCTATCGCTTCTGCTGGCCGCTCTGGCGGCAGTTTTGCCCGTTTATGCGGCGGATATCCCCCAGGACGACCCCTGGATGGAGTATGCCCTGTTCCACATGGGCAATGTGCTGCCTTTCATGCGGCAGGAGGAGCTCAGCTTCCTGGAACCGGGCTGTCAGGTCTATCTGGGCGCCCGGCTTTCCGCCTATACTGCGGACTTAAAACCGTTGCTCTATGCCATATACCCCGTGTTTGTGGACGGCCAGGCGATTGCCATTGCCACTGTTTCAGAATATGAAGATGGGGAGCTCAGTTTTATGGCCGGCCCTATGTTTGCCGAGCAGCTGAACGAGGCGATCGCCGGCAACCCCAATATCGCTCTCTTAGAAGGGGAAGGTTTTACCCAAGTGATCAACGACCAGGGAGCGGTTTACACTCTGCACGCGTTTGTCGACGTCGACATTCCCCCTGCTCCGCCGCTGTCCTCGATTCAATTCGGCCAAGTCGTTCCTGTAGCGGCTGTTCAGGAAGCGGCGCCGCCTCAAAGCAAAGCAGAAGACGGCGACGGCGGGATAGGGGTCCCGCGCCTTTTCTGGGGCGCGGCCCAGCTGGCCGGGCTGCTGTTGTGGGTTTGATCGTTTTCTCAAAAGGGCCCATGAGCCCCAAGTTTCACGTGAAAAAACTCCTGCCGATTGCGGCAGGAGTTTTCTTATATGAGGCGATTACTGTCGAGCAGTCAATCCGGCCGGCGGGCCGTCTTGACGGATATTTGGTAATCTAAGCGGCGCCAGCCGTCGTTTTCATCCCTCAGTCGCTGGAAATCTGAAACAAGAGCCGCTGTTTCGCCATTTTCCGCCCTCTGGGCTCTGGCGATGATAAAATCCCCGACGCGCCGGTCCCCTGAAAATTGGAGAGAAATCGCCAACCCCTTTGGATCATAGAGCATGGTTCCTTCCGCCCAGTTGGCTTCCGGCGGCGCCGCCACAGCGAAGAGCAGCGTTGTGTTCTGCTCGTCCTCCCAAAGCAGGGGAATCGCCTGGACTTGTCCGTCCAACGGCGCGCGTATCATCCAATGGGCCTCCCAAGCCCAAAGGCCCCGGCGGGAAACCTCCGCTGCTTCTAAAATATCCCCGTCTTGAGCCAAGATCAGCCGTTCTCGGCCGTTTCTAATCCGCAGGCAATCCAAAGCCTCAGCCGGGCCTACCATCTGCCGCCGTTCGCATTGGCGGAAAGCTCCCATGGGGGTGAAAGCGGGAAACCCCAGGAACCCCCGCCACAACAACAGCGCCAAGGCCGCCAGAAGCAGGTTTCGGGCGGTTTTCGCCGGGCGAGAAAGCCTGATTCTAACCGGCTTCATCCAACCACCCCTCTTCCAGCGGGACGCGAAGGCGGAACCCGTCCCCCTCTCGCTGATAGATCAGATCCAGCCATCGGGCCTCCTGCAGCGCCTGCGCTTGACCGTAATCAAACCAAATCGTCAATTTCTGTTCGGTCGCCCCAAAAAAGCGACGGCTTTGGGACAGGCTCAAAGCGGGCCGATCCGTACGATAGTCCTGGTTCCAAACGGAAACATATCGATTGCCCAGGCTGTCTTCCAGGCGGAGATAGGGGCCCAAATAGGGTTCGCCCAGCCAAAAGCGGGGATTCCAGCTGCGGATTACAATGGTCAGCTGGTACCCCTGCCAGAGCTCTCCTTGCAGCGGGCTGGATTCTGCCCGGCTGGTCATGCGATCCGCCGTCGCCTGGCGGATGGAAAACCGATACCCCCGATACTCCGCCTGGCAATCTGGATGCAGCTCCGCCAGCCGCTCTATCCGGTCCGAATAGAATTGCTGCTTTGGCCAAGGGCGATAGAACTGCCCCAACCGCTCTCCCAGCGGAAAAAGGGAGCAGATAGCCATTGCCAAAGAAATCCTCAGCGCCCAACGGGAGAAGACCCAGAGCCAGCCTAACAAGGGGTTATGGACGCGGTCCAGCCGGCGGCCCGTCGTCTCCGGGTCTCCCATTTGCTCCACCGCTTGGAGGGCGGCTTTGCGCCCCTCCATTCCCGCCTCTTCCAAAGCCTCCGCGCTGTCCCGCAGATGGTCTATCAGCTCCTCATAGGCCGCTTTCCGATCTGGCTTGAAGCGAATATATCCGCACGCCAGATTGCACCAGCGGACGAATTCCGGCCTTCCTGTCATCGCCGCGATCCCTCCTTCCCAAAAACGAAAGCGCAGCGTCATCCCTCGGCGGAGGCCAGGGGACGAGAGTTCAACACCTGCCCCATCGCTTTGGAAAAGGCTCGCCATTCGGCCTCTTTTTCCGCCAGCAGCGCCAGGCCCTTGCGGGTGATGCGATAGTATTTCCGTTTTCGGCCGCTGGGCGATTCCTTTTCATAGCTGACGACGCAGCCTTTGTGTTCCAGAGCGTGGAGGGCGGGATACAGTGTGCCCTCCTTCATCTGAAAGACGTTTTCAGACCGGGCGGTCAGGGCGGCGATCATTTGGTATCCATAGTGGTCCTGCTCTTGCAGCAGGGAGAGAATCAGCAGGGTCGTGCTGCCCGAAAGAAGGCTTTTGTCGATTTTCATAGGCCCCCCTTTCTTTTCCGTCCATACCTTGTTGATCGAGGTTTGTTTTTTTTAGTATACCTCGATCATCAATGGTTGTCAAGCGGGTCCGGCCGGCGGCTGCGCGTCATTATAGTGGGATTGCCCAGTCAGAACATAAACGCCCGCAGCCGGCTTTTTTCAAAAGCTCCGGCTGCGGGCGCGGTTGAGGATGAAACGGCCAAACAAATACGGGGACTTGGCCGTCGGTCTATGCCGGCCCGACGGGTTATTGGGCCAATTTATCGAAAAGGGTCATCAGCTCTTGAATTTTCTGTTGAGCGTCCTGGGGGGATTCGCTCTCCATGGATTGGCGGACGCAGTGCTGGAGATGGGCGTGGATAATCTCCTGGTTAACGCGGCGCAGGATGGATTGGGAAGCCAGCAGCTGGTTGGAGATTTCCATGCAGTACCGGTCTTCTTCCACCATCCTGATAATGCCGTCCAGCTGGCCTCGGGCGGTTTTGAGCATCCGCAGCGTTTTCTGCCGGTCGGCCTGCATCAGCGGATTTCCGTCACCGTGTATCCGGCGTCCGTCACCGCTTTGGTCAGGGCGACGTTATCGACGTCCTCCGTCATTTCCACCTGGGCGCAGGCGTCCTCCAGGCTCACGGTTACCCGGCAGCCGGGAATGGCGCTGAGGGCGTCGGTCACGTGTTTCACGCAGTGCTGGCACATCATGCCTTCGATCATCACAGTCTTTTTCATGGTTGTTCCTCCTTGATTTTGGCTTTCTTGGTTTGAAATCGGACAGATTGGACAGGCCGGTTCCTCCGGCTGGACAGCGACGGTTTCCGTCGGCCGGGAGGCGGGCGCCGGCAGGCGCTTGGGCCGGAAGAGCTTGAGCCGCAGGGCGTTGGAAACCACGCACACCGAGCTCATGCTCATGGCCGCGGCGCCGAACATGGGGTTCAGCTTCCAGCCCAGGGCGGTATAGAACAGGCCCGCGGCCAGAGGGATGCCCAGGCTATTATAGCACAGGGCCCAAAACAGATTTTGCTTGATATTGCGGATGGTAGCCCGGGACAGCTGCACGGCGGTAGACACATCCAGCAAATCAGAGCGCATGAGCACCACGTCGGCGGATTCGATGGCCACGTCTGCGCCGGCGCCGATGGCGACGCCTACGTCCGCCCGAGCCAGGGCTGGGGCGTCGTTGATGCCGTCTCCCACCATGGCCACCCGCTTGCCCTGCTGCTGGAGCTGGCGGATATGCCGCTCTTTGTCTCCGGGCAGCACGCCGGCGATTACTTTAGGTACGCCGGCTTGGGCGCCGACGGCCTGGGCGGTGACGGCGTTATCGCCGGTGAGCATCACCACGTCGATCCCCAGGCTCAGCAGCTCGCCGATGGCGGCGGGGCTGGTTTCCTTGATGACGTCGGCCACGGCGATCAGGCCCATAATCCGGCCCTGCCAGGCGAAATACAGCGGAGTTTTGCCCTGGGCGGCCAGCGTTTCGCCCTGGCGGGCCAGATCCCCTGGGTCCACGTTATTTTCCCCCAACAGAGCCAGGTTGCCCGCCAGCGCCGCTCCCTGCTGGTATTGGGCGACGACGCCCCGGCCGGAAACGGCCTGGAACCCCTCCACTGGCCGGGGCTCGATCCCCTGTTGGGCGGCGTATTGCAGGATGGCCTCGGCCAAGGGATGTTCCGAAGGCTTTTCCATGGAAGCGGCGAAGGCCAGCAGGGCCTCTTGCTCCACTCCAGGGGCGGCGATCACGTCGGTGGCCTGGGGCTTGCCTTGGGTGACGGTGCCCGTCTTGTCCAGGGCGACGACGTCTACGGTGTGCAGCGTCTCCAGGGCTTCGGCGGATTTGATCAGCACGCCGTATTCCGCGCCCTTGCCGGCGCCCACCATAATGGCGGTGGGAGTGGCCAGGCCCAAGGCGCAGGGGCAGGAAATGACCAGCACCGCGATGCTGATGGACATGGCGAATTCAAAACTTCTGCCTGCCAGCAGCCAGGCGGCGCCGGCGACCAGAGCGACGGCGATGACCGCCGGCACAAACACGCCGCTGACTTGATCCGCCAGCTTGGCGATGGGGGCCTTGCTGGCGCCGGCCTCCTCCACCAGGCGGACGATCTGGGCCAAGGCGGTGTCTTCGCCCACTTTGTCCGCCCGGAATTTCAAAAATCCGGTTTTGTTGATGGTGGCGCCCGTCACCCGCTGTCCCGGGCCCTTTTCCACCGGAATGCTCTCGCCAGTCAGGGCGGATTCGTCCACAGCGGCGGAGCCCTCCACCACGACGCCGTCCACCGGCAGGCTCTGGCCGGGCCGCACCACCACGATATCCCCGATCTGCACCTCTTCCACCGGGATTTCCTGCTCCCGGCCTTCCCGCTCTACCACGGCGGTTTTGGGCGCCAGATCCATCAGCTTGGTGATGGCCTCCGAGGTCTTCCCCTTGCTGCGGCTCTCTAAAAATTTGCCCAGGGTAATCAGGGCCAGGATCATGGAAGAGGTTTCAAAGTATAAATCCATGGAATACTCATGTACCAAAGCCATATCCCCATGGCCCAGGCCCCAGCCGATTTTATAGATGGCGTAGACGCCATAGACAATGGCGGCGGCGCTGCCGATGGCGATCAGCGAATCCATATTGGGGCTGCGCCGGGCCAGGGTCTTGAAGCCGTTGATAAAATATTTCCGGTTCACATAGGCCACAGGCAGGCACAGCAAAAATTGGGTAAAAGCGAAAATCAGGGCGTTTTCATGGCCCAGAAAGAGGCTGGGCAGGGGCCAGCCCATCATGTGCCCCATGGACAGATAAAACAGAGGGATCATGAAGACAAAGGACACAATCAGCCGAAATTTCATCTGCTTGATTTCCGCCTGGGCCTGTTCCACCGCGCTCTGCCGGGGCGCGCCGACCCCTTTGGCCTGAGGCAGAGAAGCGCCGTAGCCCCCTTGTTCCACCGCCTGGATGATCTGCTGTGGGCTGACGGCGGTTTCGTCGTAATCCACCGTCATATTGTTGCCCAGCAGGTTGACGGCGACCTCTTTCACCCCCTCCAGCTTGCGGACGCTCTTTTCCACATGGGCCGAGCAGGCCGCGCAAGTCATGCCAGTGACATTGAATTTGGTTTTCATCATTTCAGGTTCTCCCCCAATCGCAACGACCGAATACACCACACCCCCGGGGGGGTATTATCATTCTATCTGAACATAGTCTGTCCTGTCAAGGGGTTTTTTAACCGGAAAATTTGGGCAAATTGCACAATGTTCCGAGCGCCAATTTGTAGATAATGATGAAATTTTTCTTTATAATTGACTTTTCTATTTTGTTGGTTTATGATTGATTCATATAGTTAGAGCGGCTATTAGTAAGAATACGAATATTTGCGGAAAAATGAAAGGAGAATGATAATATGAAAAAGAGTTTCAGAAGAGCCTTGGCCATGCTTTTGGCCTCTCTGATGCTGGTTTCCGCCTTGCCCGTCTATGCGGCGGGGGAAGAGGCGCCCGCCCAGGACGACCCCTGGATGGACTACGCCCAAGAGCATTTGGGCAATACCCTTCCCTTCATGCGAGAAGAGGAACTCAGCTTCCTGGAGCCGGGCTGCCAGGTTTACCTGGGCAAAAGGCTTTCTGCCTATAACTCCGAATTGGATGAACTGCCCTACGCCATGTATCCCGTGTTTGCGGATGGTCAAATGGTTGCCATCGCCTCTGTTTCAGAAGATGAAAATGGCGAACTCAGCTTCCAGGCCGGTCCCCAGTTTGCCGAACAGCTGAACGAATTTATCGCTGATAATCCCAACGTGGCCCTGGTGATGAATGAGGATTCCATTCAGTTCATCAACGACGAGGGTGAAACAGAAACCCTGGCTTTCTTTGAGGATTCTGCTGTGCCCCTGTCTCTGGCTTCTGATGTGGAATGCAGTCAAGCGGTTCCCGTGACGGCGATTCAAGAAGTTCCTCGGACCAGAGCTTATGGCGAGGACAGCGGGACAGTGCCAATTAAATATGTCCCACAAGGGAAGTATGCGATTTGCTGGGCTGCGTGTATGGCTTCAGTTGTAAATTATTTCAATGGAACCAACCATAGCGCGGTCTGGATGGCAGATTATCTTGGAAAAGATTATGACGACAAAGAGACATCTGGGGCTATACCGTCCGAATGCAACTATTGGTATGCACATACGTTTAATTTGAGTCCGGTGTTGTCCTCTAACAACTTATCGTATGACCTTGTATACAATAATGCATACGCTAAAAAACCAATTCATGCTCATGTTGAAGGTTGGGATAAAAAGGGTGACCGTCATGGTCATGTTGTCGTTATCCGCGGTTGTTATATGAGTAATAGCGTAGTATACTATCGAATTATGGATCCAAATTATGGATTTTCATCTGTTAAGATGAACTCGGACGGCTCTTTCGACGTCGCATATGTTGATTACACGATGAAGCCGTATGCTTATATAAGATTTAATTGAAAGAGATTACCCCAGATTTTAAATCTGGGGTAATGCTTATTTTTAGAAAGGTGTTATATCAATATGAAAACATATACTCTATCTCCAAATGGTAAAAAATTGATCGTTTTATTGGCAATACTTCTTTTCTGCTTTAGCGGCTGGAAGGGGTACTCTCTTTTGATCCGATTGGCCTTCCAAGAGGCGCTGGATTCTTTTGATCCAGAAACTACAGAGTTTACAATTTCTTATTGGCATAACGCTCATTTCACCAGCGGGGAAAAGACTCAAGACCAGCTCACGCCAGAGCAGCGGCTCATGGTTCTCCAATATTTAGAATCTCTTCAATTTCAAAAGGTCTATCTAAGAGATCCCACGGCGCAGGTAGATGGCGGAAGCTCGTTTCATATTATTTATGAAACGCCCCAAGGGGAACTATTCGCAGGATCTTTCTCTCGATTTAGAATGAATAACGGGGTAACGTTATATATAGAATACGAAGATGATGAAAATCTATATAAAAAACTACGCGATATTACTATAATGGAAGATATATCTCAATAATATCATATTTTTATATGTACTTCCCAAATTCTTCGCCCTTCTTGTAACTCCCCGCCGGATATGCTATCATTTGCACAGGAGAAGGAGGCGATTTCCCATGTATCTTTCCCTCTGGCAGCTGGCCAAATTCATGGTCTGGCTGGGAAATGAGCTGACGACCGCTGTGCCGATCATCCTGTTGTGCGATTTTCTTTTTTGGTTCCAAAATCGCTTTGCTCGATTGCATCGTCCCTTGTGCAGAAAGCCGGGCGCCCCGAATCGGGTGTGAGAAAATTTTCTCTGGGCGTCTTTCCCTTTTCGGGCGAATCTGCTATAATGAAAGAGGAAACTTTTCGCGATTTCATTGCCTGTTTCCACCAAAATCGGAGCGTTGGGAATCTGGGAAAGGATGATGCTGAATGAAAAATCTGCGCCGCCTAAAAATTCACAACATCAAAAAGGGCCGTAACCTCCCATCCGATCTCTTCCCCTGGCTCTTCCTGCTGGCGGCGGTAGTCGGCCTGCTGAGCACGGCGCCGATGAGGGAACAGCGGGATGATTTTTGGATTCGGCGCCGGTTTGAACAAGCTCTGGCTGCTTTCGACGGGAAAGAAACGGAGTTTACGATTACTTATGAAACCGATTGCGGCCGTGTCGCTTTTTATCAACGCTCCTCCGATCAGCTGACGCCGAAGCAGCGGCAGGCTGTTCAAAACTATATCCACACGCTGCGGCATTATTTTCGACCCTATCATCAAAGGGATGGAGAGCCCCGATACCCTATTGGAGGAGCTTCCATTACAGTCGCTTATTCTTTGCACTCGGGAGAAACTATCCAGGCTGGAAGCGTCTGCTGGCTGGAAACAAGCAATGGGCGGCAAGTAGGCCGTTCTTTCTATGATTCCCCTTTTTACTGGCAGAAAATGAGTGAGATTTTCACCACCCGATACCGCGAAGAGTTGTTAAACTCTTCCGAATTTTCCACTTAACTTCAGCCCTCAGCCGGGAGCCTTGAACCAGGCTCGGCTGGGGGTTGATTTTTCAACTCTCTAAACTTTTATCAGTTGACCA
>CAJUIK010000020.1 GCA_910585875.1 uncultured Eubacteriales bacterium
CAGAAAGGAGTCTGGGGCTTGCGCACTGCGCCGTTAAAGCCGCCGAAGGCCAGCCTGTCCAGCAGCTTGCTGGGCTTTTTGGCGCCCCGGCCGCCGGAAAGCTTTTTCACCGCCGCCATCGCCGGCGCCAGCGGCTGGCTGGCGCCGGAGCCGCTGATCACCGCCCCGGCCAGATCCCCGCCGTATCGGGCCAGATAAAGCCGGGCCGCAAAAGATCCCATGCTGTGCCCCAGCAGAAAATAGGGGACTCCGGGATATTTGCCGCTGATGTAAATGGAGAACAGCCGCAGATCCGTCACCAAGCTGTCAAAGCCGTTGCGGGCCGCCAGATAGCCGAGCCCCCCTTCCGGGGCGGTGCGTCCATGGCCGATGTGGTCGTTGCCGCAGGCCGCAAACCCGTTGACGGCTAAAAACCGCATAAAATCGTCGTAACGGCCGATATGCTCGGCCATGCCGTGGGCAATCTGTACCACGCCCCGAGGCCGCTGGTCCTTTGGCGCGTAGATTTTGGCATATACCGTATCCGCGCCGTTGGAGGAAGGGAATTGATGTTCCCGCACTTCATATTCCTGCATTGTTTTCTGTCCCCCGCCGCCGAAGGCCGGGGTTCCCCTTTCCGATGATTTCACGTGTTTCGGCGCCGCAAAGATAAATGTTCGCATATATTTTGTTGGAATGGCTCTCCGCCTCTTTCAGCCATAGGCGAAATATGATACAATATCAGCGAGCGATAGCCAGACGCGATGGATATCATAGGCTCTTTTCATTCTATCACATTTGAGGCCCAGAAAAAACACGCAGCTCCCTGTTTTTTTGTAAACCTTTTGCGACGGCGTATAAAGCGCAAATTTTTTTGCCTCGCCGTGAACTTTCGTTCCGCCGTTTCCATCTAATAAGCATAGAAACATGAAGAAACTCTTTTGGTTTGGGAGATTATCGATATGACCAATCAAACGTTGCAAAACGCCCCGCCTGCCCGGCTGAGCCGGGCGGCTTGGGCCCGGCGCCGCCGCCGGCGGATGCTCCGCAGACGGGCCTTTTTCATCACCTCCATCCTGCTGGCGACCGCGCTGAGCGGCGTCACCCTGTCCGCCGCCATCGAGCGCTTTCCCCTCCGCGCCGTGCCCCCCGCTTCTTTTCCCCCGGCGGAAGAGGCCCAGCAAACGATTGTCCTGGCGGAAGCGCCGCAGCCGCCTTTGGCCTTTTTTCAGAATTTGGCCCTTTCCGCCCAACCGGAAGCCCCTCCGGCCTCGAAAAGCAACGGCGTTTCCGGCGCCGGCCGCCAGCCCGTGGGCTATGATTACAGCCGTCCTGTGCCCGAAAGTCCCGCCGCCAAAGAGGGAACTTTCAACAATACGTTGTTTTTTGGCAATTCTATTACAGATGGTATCGCCAGATTCGGCATTTCTCCTGGCTCCGCCGTTTATGCCAAAAACGGACTCACTGTCTCCGACGCCCTATCTGAACCCATCGTGCCCCAGGGCCAGGGCAAAATTTCCGCGGCCCAGGCGCTGGAAAACCAATCTTTTGACAAGGTCTACCTGATGTTCGGCATGAACGAGCTGGGCTGGTCCAGCGAGGAGGTTTTTATCCAGCGGTACAGCGAGTTGATCGACCAGGTTTGGCGGCTCCAGCCCCAGGCTGTGGTCTATGTGCAGAGCATCCTGCCCGTCACCTCGGAAAAATCTTCCGACGATTCTCCTTTCACCAACGAACGGGTCCGCCGTTTTAACCAGCTGCTCCAGCAGATGTGCGCGGAAAAGCACGCCCTCTTTCTGGACGCCCAGGCCGCCTTGGCCGACGAAACCGGCGCAATGCCCGCCGACGCCGCCGGGGCCGACGGCATCCACATCAAAAAATCCGCCTACGAAACTTGGTTTACATATGTCCAAACACACATTTGGGGAGGAAAATACCAATGAAACGCTTTGCGCGCCCCGGCTTATTGTGGGCCCTTTTGCTTATTTTGCCTCTGGCTGTGGCCGGCTGTCAGAGAGAGCCGGAGGCCAAAAACCCGCCGCCGGCGGACCTGGCCGCCGTTCTGCTGGAGGGCTTGGAATTTGACGACCAGCTGGAATCCATCGACCAGGACGCGGCCCTGACCGTATTGGGGCTGGAGAACTGGCAGGATAAACTGGAAGGCTGCTCCGTCTATATGGGTTCGGGCGCCACGCCGGAACAGATCGTGGTCCTCCAGGCCGCAGACGAAGACTCCGCCCGCCAAATTGCCCAATCGCTGAAGGAATCCTATCTCAAACAGCTGAAGGATAGCTTTGCAGACTATGCCCCGGCGGAGCTGCCCAAAATCGAGGACGCCCAACTGGAGGCCCGGGGCCGGACAGCGGTCCTATGCGTCTGCCCAAAAGGCGCCGCCGCCAAAACAATCTTGGACAAAGAGCTTTAATCCGCCGCCTTCCCCAACTGCAAAGGAAGCCCGGCAGACCGTCAAGCTGCCGCGGCCCGGCGCCGCGGCCAACGCCTTTGGGGGACAGGAGAATGAACCGGCCTTGAATAATACAGACAGCCAGCTCCACAGCGAATTCGTCCAATTCGTGACGGAGCGTCAAAATGATTTTTACCGCCTGGCCTTTCGGTATACCCACGACCAGCAGGCGGCGTTGGACGTCGTGCAGGAGGCTCTGGAAAAGGCTCTGCGGGGCCTGGGCGGCCTGCGCCAGCCGGAATATATGAAAACCTGGTTTTACCGCATTTTGGTCAATGAAAGCCTGACTTACCTGCGCCGGTGCAAAAAAGAGGCCCTTCCCCTGGCCGAGGCGTTGGAGGCCCTGCCCGCCGGACTGCCGCCGGACGTGGCCCAAACCTTGGATCTCCATGCGGCCATCGACGCTCTGGAGCCCAAGCTGAAAACTGTGGTGATGCTCCGCTTTTTTGAGGATATGAAATTTGCAGAAATCTCGGAAGCCACGGGAGTCAACATCAACACAGTAAAATCCCGGCTCAGCGCGGCCCTCCGCCGCCTGCGCCTCTCCCTGGAGGAGGGATCCTTATGACAAAAGAACAGCTGAAGCAGCTGCACCAAAGCATCCCTGTGCCGCCGGAACTGGCCGGCCTGGTTTCCGAAACCGTCGCCGCCATCCCCTTCCGCCGCCGGAGATCCGGCTGGAAAAAGACCCTGACCGCCTTTGCCGCCTGCCTGTGTCTGTTCGCGGTTTCCGTCAACCTGAGCCCGGCCTTTGCCGCCAGCTTGTATGAGCTGCCTTTGGTGGGCGACGTGGCTATGCTGTTTACCTTCCGCGAGATCCGGCAGACGGACGAGGCTAAAAACGTGGTGATCCAGGCGCCAGCTCTGCGAGGAGCAGGCGACACCGCTCTGGAACAGCAGATCAACAACCGGATTGCCGAACGGATTGAGCTTCTGCAAAAGCAAGGGGATCAAATGGCCCAGGACTATCTGGAAGCCTATAACGCCACCAAAGGCAAAAACGACCCGGAATTTTGGAAAATGGAGATCAACATCGGCTACCAGATGAAATACTCCTCGCCAGAAACCATCTCCTTTGAGCTGTATTTTGCCAGCTCGGCGGCCAGTTCCTTCACCCAGCAATACTTTTACAACATCGATCTGAACACCGGCCGGGACCTGACGCTGGAAGACCTGCTGGGGCCGGATTATCTGGCCCTTTGCAACCGGGCTGTGGAAGAGGGTATGGCCCTTCGGCTGGCCCAAGACCCCAACGCATTCTACTACAACCTGGAAGACGATATCCATGAGGACGACGAGTTCGCCTTCCGTTCCATCCGTCCGGACCAGCCTTTTTATATCAATCACGCCGGCAACCCGGTGATTGTCTTTGAAAAATATGAAATCGCCCCAGGCTATATGGGGGCGCCGGAATTTGAAGTGCGGGCCCGCTGAGGCCTGGCGAAAGGGGACGAAACTATGAAACAAACCACCCTTTGTTATATCCAGCGGCCGGGCCAATACCTGATGCTTCACCGCACCGCCAAAGAGCAGGACGAAAACCGGGACAAATGGATCGGCATAGGCGGCAAATTTGAGGAGGGCGAAAGCCCGGAGGAATGTCTGCTCCGGGAAGCGCGGGAGGAAACCGGCCTGACTTTGACCCGCTGGCGTTACCGGGGCATTATCACCTTTGTCTCCGACCAATGGCCCCCGGAGCAGATGCACCTGTTCACCGCCGACCAATATACCGGCCAAATGACCGCCTGCGCCGAAGGCGAACTGGCTTGGGTGGATCAAAGCCGCGTCCCTTCCCTGCCGCTCTGGCAGGGCGACAAGCTCTTTTTCCGCCTGCTGGAGCAGGATATCCCCTTCTTTTCTCTGAAATTGGTTTACCAGGGGGAAACCCTGATTTCCGCCGCGCTGAACGGCAAACCCCTGCCGCCAGAGGAATGGGGCGCGAAACAGCCCGAAATCCCGACCATTGATTGACAAAAAAGAACGACACAAGGGTCGTCCCGCTCTCTCGGGGCGATCTTTCTTTTTATACGTCCGACCTTTGCAGGCGCGGATTCTCGCCGCCAGCTCTGCCGCGAAGGGCGAGTCCCCGCTTGCGGCGGCGTTGCTGATGGAAGCCCAGAATAGGGGATATCTCTAAAATCGCTCGGCTTTGGAGGCGGGCCCCGACTGCGCCTCTTCTCAAGGCCGTTTTCGCCTTAAAACCCTTCTGTTTCAGGCGCGCTGACACTCTCGTCAAAAAAACAGCCCCGAAAAGCGCGCTGCGCCGGGGCTGTTTTGACCGTTCAAAAGGCTTCTTCAGTTTTCATAAACCCGCAGCACGCTGTTAGGGTTGATAGCCGAAAGGACGCTATGGATATTCTGGTCGATGAAATCCGCCAGCTCAAACAGGGAGAGAAAGGCTTCTCCGTCCCGCCCCAGCAGGGTGACCTGGTCGAACAGCCGGCAGTCGACGCCCGTCACATCCACAAAGCATTGGTCCATGCAAACGCCCAGATACCGGGTTCTTCTCCCCTTTACCAGCACAGGCCCCCCCGACAGCGCCAAGGGCCTGTTGAGCCCGGCGCTGTAGCCGACGTCCACTGTGGCCACGGTCGTGGGCCTTTGGGCCGTGAAATGGCGCTGATATCCCACGCTCTCCCCCGGCTCAATCCGCCGGATATTGGTGATAAAGGCCCGCCAGCTGGCGGGCTCCTCCACGCCCAGCGGATTTTCCCGGCTCTGAAGATTGCTGTAGCCCAGATACAGGCTGCCGCAGCGCACATGGGTGCAGTGGCTTTCGGGGAACCAGACGGCGGCGGCTGTGGCGGCGCTATGGACATAGGGAGGCCGGATTCCCCGGGCTTCCATCTGCTTCACGCCCTGCTGGAAAAGGGCCAGCTGCCGGCGGGCATATTCGCTGCCCGGCTGGTAGGCCGTGGCGTAATGGGTGAAAACCCCCATAATTTCCAGATTGCCCAAAGCCAAGACGCAGTCCAGCAACTGATCCAGCTCTGGCCCGGGTTTGACGCCTATGCGCCCCATGCCCGTTTCCAGCTTGACTTGAATTTTCCCGATTTTCCCCAAATCCCGGCAGGCCCGGCTGAAAAGCTCCGCCGTCTCCCGGTTGAAAATCGCCGGCTGCACGTCGTATCGGGCGGCATAGGGGACGGCGTGGGGCGGCAGTCCCCCCAAAATCATCAGGTCGGTTTGGATATTCGCCTGGCGGATCTGGATGGATTCCTGCAAATTGGCGTTGGCCATCAGCCGCACGCCGCAGCGCTGGCTCAGCATCCGGGCCACTTCCACCGTACCCAGGCCGTAGGCGTTGCCTTTGACCACCGGAATCAGATCCCGCCCGGGGCCGATATGCCGGCGTATCCTATCCACGTTGCGCTCGATAGCGCCCAAATCCACTTGTAAATAAGACTGATAATGCTCCAGATCCATAAACGCTGCTCCCTCGTCTTCGCCCGCACAGGGCCTTCCTCACTACGGTCTTTATTTCATCTGTATGCGCGGCTTCGGGGGATTATGTCTTTCACCAAGTAAAGGGCGTTTCACACCAAACGGCCACGCACTCTTCCTCGTCCCCGTTGTTTTTCAGGTAATGGAGAATCGTGCTCTCAAAATAGACGCTGTCCCCGGGATAAAGCACATAGTCCTCCTCCTCGGTGATCAGCCGCAGGACGCCGGACAAAATATAACCGCATTCGGCACCGTCATGGCTGGCCAGCACCGGCTCCCTGTCCTCCGGCTCCCGCTGGAAAACCACCCGGTACATTTCCACCCGCCGGTCTGGGTCGGGAGTCAGCAGGCTGTATTGGTTGACGCCGCCGGAAATCACCCGATGCTGCCCGGCCCTGGTCAGCGTCACCTTGTTTTTGGGCTTTTCTTCTTCAAAAAATACCGAAACGCTCTCCCCCAAGGCGTTGCACAATTTCCAGAACACATAAATGGAGGGCACGGTGGTGTTTCGCTCGATCTGGCTGATCATGCCCGGGCTGACCCCAGCTTTTTCCGCCAGCATGGCGATGCTCATGCCCTTGTCCTTGCGACATTTCTTAAATTTAGCCCCAAAGTCAATATTCATAAAAACCCCTTTACCCTTCTGCGCTCGCAAGCGCGCGCTTCCGTTGCTTTCATCATACCCCAAACCGGCCGCAAAATCAAGGGGCAGGAAGCCCCGGCTATCGAAAGCCCCGTGAGATCCGCCAGCGGATTTTCCCCAAAGAACCTGGGGCCGGCCCTTGAAAAGCGCCCCAAAACGGCGTATCCTATTGCTATTCAGAGAACAGGTCTTGCGCACGACGCCCGCTGGGGTTTCATCCCGCCGGCGGAACTAATAATGAAAATTCTTACAAACTTGACAAAAAGGAGACCATATGGAACAAAAAATGAAACCGAAAACCGGCGCAAGCCTTTCCTCAGGCCCTCGAGAGATCCTGCGTACCCAGCGGCTGCGGCTGCGGGAGATGACTGAAGAAGATCTGCCCGCTCTGGCGAAAATCATGCAGGATCCCGTCGCCATGGAGGCCTATGAAAAAACCTATTCCGACCAACAGATCTTAGAATGGATCGGCCGCAACGTCCGCCGATATCGTCAGGACGGCTGCGGCCTGTGGGCGGCGGAGCTGCTGGAAAGCGGCCAAGTCATCGGCCAATGCGGCCTGGCGCGCCAGACCATCGACGGCTTCTCCTTCTGGGAGACGGGCTATCTGTTCCAGCGGGCCTTCTGGGGCCGCGGCTACGCCACAGAAGCCGCCCGAGCCTGCCGGGATTACGCCTTTTCCCAGCTGGGGGCGTCGGCCGTCTACAGCATCGTCAAGCCCAGCAACCTGGCCTCTCAGAAGGTGGCCCGGCGCTGCGGCATGACGCCCGAACGGGAAGTGCTGTACAACAATTCGCTCAAAGACCGGCGGCATCTGCTCTTTAAGGTAGAAAAAGGGGAGCCTTCGCTTTAACCGCGGAACAAGGGGCGGGGCCCTCCCATCCAAGCGCAAATCAAGCCCGCGCCGGTTTCGCCCGGCGCGGGCTTCTGTTCTGCTGCGACGCCGTTTTAGCCTTTGAGCTTTTTCGCCAGAGCGACTACGTCCTCCATGCGGGCGGGGATATCGATGCTCTGGGGGCACTGGCTGCAACACTGGCGGCAGGCCACGCAATGATGAGCCTGCTTACTCTCGCCCAGAGCGTCGTAATCGGCGATGAACTGGGCTTTGTTCTCAGTCGTGCAATACTGATTGTAGATTTTGAAGACGGCGGGGATATCCACGCCGGCGGGGCAGTCCATGCAGTACCGGCAGCCGGTGCAGGGCACGGTTTTACTCTGCTTGTAAACGTCGGCGACCTTGAAGAGCAGCTCCCGTTCCTCTTCTGTCAGCGGCTTGAACTCGTCCATTGTGGCTACGTTGTCGGTCACATGATCCATCGTCGTCATGCCGCTGAGCACAGTCATAACGCCGGGCAGAGAGGCGGCGAACCGGATAGCCCAAGAGGCGGGGCTGGCCTTGGGATCCGCCTTTTTCAGCATCTCCAGGGCCTCGGGGCACAGGGTGTTCAGCGCGCCGCCCCGGACGGGCTCCATCACCACCACAGGCAAGCCGGCCTCTTCCAGAATCTCATATTCCCGCTTGGCGTTCTGCATATCCCAATCGTAGTAGTTCAGCTGGATTTGGGCGAAATCCCAGGGATAGGCGCGAGCGATCTTCTCCAGAGCCTCCACAGAACCGTGGAAGGAGAAGCCCAGGCGCTTGATGCGGCCGGCCTCTTTTTCTTTTTGCAAGGTTTCAAAGATATGGTTTTTCTGAATGATTTCCAGCCGGTCCAGATTCAAGGCGTGGCACAGGTAGAAATCGAAATACTCCACCTGGCATTTGTTCAGCTGCTCTTCAAAATATTTCAGGGTGTCTTCCGGCTTTTCCACCAGCCAGACGGGCATCTTGCTGGCCAGACGGAAGCTCTCCCGGGGATATTTTTTCAGCGCTTCGCCCACAAACAGCTCGCTTTTCCCCTCGTGATAGGGGTAGGCGGTGTCGTAATAATTGACGCCGTGAGCATAGGCGTAGTCGATCATCTCCTGAGCCTTTACCTTGTCGATGTCGGATTTTTCCGGGTCGATTTTGGGCAGGCGCATACAGCCGAAGCCCAGCAGGGAAATCTGGTCGTCGGTGTTCTTGTAGTTGCGTTTGGCGATCATATTGGGTTCCTCCCTTTCTTTCCGGCGGGATTCGTCCCGCTTCTTTCTGTTTTTATTGTAAGGCTTAGAGTGGGGTGTAAGTCAAGGATTTTTTCTCCGGCGGAAGGAGTTTGGAAAAGCCCCTGCCGTTGACAAACCGCCCGGTTTCTTTTATACTTTTTTGCAATCAAATCTCATGATCGGCAAGGAGGAATCTCGCCATGCTGCCCGCCCAGTATTCCACAAAGAGGCTGTCCATCTCCCTTTCCCGCCCGGCGCTGGCCCCGGCCGCCGCCGATTATATGCGCCGCAACCGGGATTTCCTATCGCCCTTTGAGCCAGTTCGGCCGCCGGAGTATACGACCCTTCCCTTCTGGCAAAGCCAAATGGAACAGGACGTCCGGCAGGCGGAGCAGGACCAGGGATATCGCTTTTGGCTCTCGCTGCTGGAAGAGCCGGGGCAAATCGCCGGCATGGCCCAGCTGAGCCAGGTCAGCCGAGGCTGTTTTCAATCTTGTTACCTGGGCTATCACATGGATCAGAACCTGCTGCGCCAAGGATATATGACGGAGGCCCTGGAACTGGTCTTGTCCCTGGCCTTCGGCCCCCTGAATTTGCACCGGACGGAGGCCAACGTCATGCCCCGCAACGCCCCCTCTTTGGCGCTTTTGGAAAAACTGGGATTCCATCGGGAGGGCCTGGCCTTGCGATATCTGAACATCCGCGGCCAGTGGGAAGACCATCTCCGCCTGGCCAAGCTGGCGGACGAAGAAGGATAGGCAACGGCCTTTTGCCCCGCGAAAGAACCCCCCAGACATGAGCCTGCGGGGGTTCTTTGTATGTGCTTATTGCTCTTCGTGGCCGCAGGCGGCCTCCAGGATATCCGCCCAAGCCCAATGGGCGTCTGTCAGGTCGGCGAAGGGGTTTTGCCCCTCCAGCGGCTGGATATGGGCCTGATCCGGCCTGCGGCCCAGAGCGCCGTTGATCAGGCGCACGGCCTCAGCCCTGGTCACCGGCTTGTCCGGCCGGAAAGTCCCGTCTTCATAACCTCCTGTCCAACCCGCCTGGGCGGCGTAGGCAATGGCCTTGGCGGCCCAATGGCTGGAGGGCGCGTCGCTGAAACCGGTCTGCCCGTCTCCAGCGGCGGATTCCGGGAAATAAGCGGCCAACATCTTGATCAATTCGGCCCTGGTCACCAGTTTGTCCGGCCGGAAGGTCCCGTCTTCATAGCCGTTCGCCAAACCGTACTGGGCCGCGAAGCCGATATAGGGGGCGTGCCACTGGTCTTTCACATCGGAGAAGGAATGGCGGTAATTCTGCCCCTGGTCGAACAGAGGCGCTCCCTGGTCGTCCACCGTCAGCCGGGCCAACATGGCGGCGGCTTCGGCCCGGTTCAGGCCGTCTTCCGGGCGGAATAGGCCCTCCGCCCCCTGGATATAGGCGCTGTGCTTCCGGCTCAGCTGGGGCGCGGCTGGAGGCGTTTCCGGCTGCTGGGCCGGCGGCGTCTCGGGCTGATCCGGCTGTTCCGGCGTCTGCTCCCCTTGGCCGTAGACTCGCCGGTAAAGGGCCGCGATATCTGGGTTGGAGGCCATCAGTTGATAACGAAAATGAATTTCGCCGTTCACCTGGGGCAGAGTTTTGTTCAGCGCCAGCTGGTCTTCCAGGGCCTGAACGCCGTGCCAGGGGGAGTCCGGCTTTTCGTTGCCCGCCTGATAATCGGCCATGCCGATATACAGGCGCACGCCGGTCCCGTCCGCCGTCTGGGCCCACCAATTGGCCAGCGTTTTGTAATCGGCGTTTTTATGACCGATATACCAATAAATCTGGGGGCATATGTAATCCAGCCAGCCCTCCTTCACCCAACGGCGGGTGTCGGCGTAGGCGGTGAAATAGGTCTGGTTGCCCCGGGTGTCCGAGCCTTCGGCCATGTCGTCTTTGTTGGCCCAGACGCCGGCGGGGCTGACGCCGAAGGACAGGTCGGGGTCCGCGGCCCGCAGCCGCTCTCCCAGGTCCTTGATCAGGCGGTTCACGTTGTCCCGGCGCCAATCCGCAATGTCTTTGAATTCCCCGCCATATTGCGCGAAGGTCTGTTGATCGTCAAAATCCGTCCCGGGGTAAAAATAATCGTCCAGATGAACGCCGTCTACATCGTAATTTTTAGCGATTTCCTCCGCGCCCTGAATCACCAGCTCCCGGGCCTCGGGAACGCCGGGATTCAGATAATAATTGCCTTCATGGGCCACAATCCAATCGGAGTGCAGCCGGGCCGGGGACTGAGGGGACATTTTATCCCATTCCTCCTGGCCGCCCCGGGTGACCCGGAAGGGGTTGATCCAGGCGTGGAGCTCCAAGCCCAGGGAATGGGCTTTTTCCACCCAATAGGCCAGGGGATCAAAGCCCTGGCTGGGCGCCGACTGTTGGTCGCCCGTCAGATAGACGCTCCAGGGGAAAATATCCGAGGGGTACAGCGAATCGGCGCAGGGGCGCACCTGCAAAAACACGGCGTTCATGCCCATATCCGCGCTGCCCTGCAAAATCTCGTCGGCCTGCCGGCGCAGCTCGCCGGCGTCTGTGGTGGCCTTCGTCGGATAATCCAGGTTATAGACGGTGGAAACCCACACGCCCTTCATATCCGTCCTGGCCGGGTTCTCCCGGGGGCCCGCCCCGGCGCCGCAGGCGCCTGTCAGCATCATCAGACAGAGCAAAAAACCTGCGCCAAACCGTTTGCAAAACTGTTTCATTGTTCTGTTCTCCCGTATTCTCTTTCTATTTCTATCTGTTCCGCAGCCCGCTCCGGCAGAAAGGCCTGCGGAAGCGTCTTCGATTATTATATCATACATTTCGACCTTTGCGGGCGCCAGATTGCGCATATTTTTCACGAAATCGCCAGAACCCTTCCCTGGGGCCCTTTCCCGCCCGAACAGACAAAAAAACCGCGCCCGGCGGCTTTCCGGGCGCGGCTGAAAGGGCGATTATTCCGCTGTGACGGAGATTTGCAAAGAGCCGTCCACAATGCTCACAGCTTTCTGCTGGGCCAGCAGCTCGAAGACCTGGACAGGGGCCCAAGTGACGCCGGGATCCTGGATTTCCGGCGCAGCGCCAAAGCTCTGAGGAGCGGAAAGGCCCACGGCCTCTTGGGCGGTTTCAAACTGATAGCTATCCCGGCCCACGGACAGGGACACCTTGCCCTGATCGCTGATCAGCAGAGTCTCCCGCTTCTGCTGATCCCATTCGACCGTAAAGCCCAGGGCCTCGGCCACCTGGCGCACCGGAACCATCTGCACGCCGTCTTTATTCTGGGTCTTGACGCCCAGGGCCTTGCCGTTCACGGAGATTTCCAGCTCTTCCAATTTATTCTGCTCCTGCTGCTCCTGCTGAGGCAGCAGAACCATCCGCTCCGCCCCGGCCTGGCCGGGGTAGCTCAAAGCCACGATGTCATACCAGGCGAAAAACCGGGTTCCGACCTTCAGATCCTGGGGCGTAACGACGCTTTTGTCCTTCAAGTTGGACATCTTCGTCTCCTTGGCGGCGCTGACCAGCATGGAGCCGTGATCTGTCAGCACGGCAACCTGGCCGTCGGCCCCTTCCAGAACTTTTTCAACCACATGGTATTTGGCGGGAGTCGCCTCGCCCACATTAGTCAGCACGGCGTAAGCGGCGGACTGGGGCGGCAGGCTCCGCGTCATGGCCAGGCTGTAATAGACGTAAACCTCCTGGCCCTCTTTCAGATCCTGGAGGGAGACGGGAATGCCTGTCGCGTTGTCCAGAAATACCGTCTCGTCGCCCAAATTCAGGGCCAGATCCCAGGGGGATTTTTCATCCTGAATGGTCACCAGCAGCTGCTTTTCATTTTCCTGCCCGGGCAGGCTTTTGATCACTGCGCGGCCTCCCATGGCGTAGGGGGCGATCTGCTGATCTTCCGGCGCAGCCGTCGGATCGTCCGCCGCCGGCTCCGCAGCCAAGACGGGCAGTCCGTTCATCCCCAACAATGCGACGCCGGCCAGAGCGGCGGCTGTTCTCTTCCAATGATTCATTTTATTCATTCTAATTTCCTCCTTGAATGGTCGCGATGCTGCGATTATGGTTTTCTATTTTGTTCGGACGCTTGATTAGACGGAAGCTTGCCGAAAAAGTTCCCTCTTTCCGCAAAAATTTTTTCATCGGCCGGAGAATTTTTTCTCGGCCAAAAAAGCGCTCCGCCAAAGGGAGGATTTTCTCACAAAAGGCCCTTGCCAAGGCTGGCGGCGCAGGCTATGCTATAAGAAAAGAAAGCGGATACAAAAATTATATGCGGGAGGTTTTCCGATGAACGTCGTACAAATTCTTTTCAGCCCTACCGGCGGGACCAAAAAAGCGGCGGACATTTTGGCGGCGGATTGGGGCGGCGCTGCCAAAATCATAGATTTAACCGACCCTCGGGAGGATTTTTCCCGGTTTTCCCTCTCGCCCGACGACCTGGCGCTGATCGCTCTGCCCCCTTATGAAGGGCGGGTTCCCTCCCCCGCCGCCGCCCGGCTGGCCCAGGTCAAGGGGAACGGCGCTCCCTGCGTTCTGCTGTGCGTATTCGGCAACCGGGCCTTTGACGACACTCTGGCGGAGATGCAGGATCTGGCCCAAGCCGCCGGCTTTCAGCCTGCCGCCGCCTTGGCCGCCGCAGCTCAACATTCTATCTTGGGGCAATACGGAGCAGGCAGGCCGGACGATCAGGACGCCCGGCAGCTGCGGGAGTTCGCCGGGCGCATCGCAGAAAAACTGGAGTCCGGCCGTCTTTCACCCCTGTCTCTGCCGGGCGGCCGGCCCTATCGGCAGACAAAAGGACTGCCCATGAGGCCCAAGACGGGCGAAAACTGCTCCCATTGCGGCCTGTGCGCCCGGCAATGCCCTGTCCAAGCCATCAGCGCCCAGATGCAGACGGATCGGGAAACCTGTATCGTCTGTATGCGCTGCGTCGCCCAGTGCCCCGCCCGCGCCCGGCAAATCGGCGCTTTTTGATTCTCCGCCGCCAACCTCCTCATGAAAAAAAAGCTGTCCGGCCGCAAGGAAAATCAGCTGTTCCTTTGATTGGGCTTCCCTGTGCGCCAAAAAGCCGCCTGTCCCCTGCAAAGGACAGACGGCTTTTCTCATGCTTCCCGGGCCCGCAGGCTGAGCAGGAACAGGGCGTAATAGAGGGCTGTCAGCGCCAGATAAATCCTCCAGGCGCCGGCATATCCCCAGGCGCTGTCTGCCAAAAGGCCGGAGAAAAAGGGGCCCGCCGCCGCGCCGGCGGTGAAAAACAGGTTGACGGAACCCAGGGTGGCGGCGTAATCCTCCTTGGGGAAAAGCCGGGCCGAGCCGTAAGAGGGCCAGAGAGAGGGCATACACAGGCTCAGGCCATAAGTCAGGGCGAAGAGATAGAGCAGCTTGCCCTCTCCCCCCGCCGTCAGCAGCAGCAGGCTGATCGCCGACAGCGTTCCCGCCGTCAGCAGAGACCGGGCGGGCCCCGCCTTGTCAAAGAGCCATCCGCCCAGCATACTGCCCGCCAGCGCAAAGGCGGCCAGCAGAGAGCCCACGTTGGCCGCCAGCGCGGCGGGCAGGCCCAAGGAAGCCAGATAGGGCTGGACATGGACCTGGACGCCCGAGACGATGGCGCCCATCAAAAAAACGCCGCCGGCAAACAGCAGGAACCGGGGCTGATTGAGGGCCGGCCCTTTGCCCTTCTGCTTCTGCCGCCCTTCCGGCGCCCCTTTGGGCATGGAGACGCAAAACAGGCACAGGGGCAGGGCTATGGCCAGCATGGCCAAGCCTAAAAAGCGATAAGTCCAGGCAGGCCCCCGGGCCGCCAGCAGGCGGCTGACCGCCTGCATCCATACAAAGGAGCCCGCACCGGCGCCGGCAAAAGCCAGGCCCATCATAGACCCTCGCTTTTCTGGAAACCAAGCGGATATCATGGCGGAAAGGGGGATCACCGTCAGCGCCGCGGCCCCTAGCGCCACTACCACGGCGACGAGATAGAAAGCCGCCGCAGACCGGGCGAAGCCATAGGCGAAAAACCCGCCGCCGGCCAGCAGCGCCCCCAGCAGCATCACGGGCCGCAGCCCCAGGGCGCCTACGGCCCGCCCCACGGCCGGCGAGGCCAAGGCGATCACAATGGCGCTCAGCGTAAACAAAAAAGAAAATGATTTCAGCGAAAGGCCATATTGGCTGACCACAGGGTGAATAAACAGGCTGTGGATGGTATTGATAATACTGTAGGGCCCCGCCATGATCAAAAACGCGGCGCCCAGCGCGGCCCATTTGCGATAATCGCTCCGCTCGTTCATATTCATCCTCCCAGTTCGCGTTTGTTTCCCTTAGTATAAACGGCAAACCGAGCAAATATGTACAGAAGGGTTGTTTCAGCCCGCAAATTGCGGATTTAAAAGCCCCTGAGATCCGCCTGAGTGAAGGCTTCAAAATAGCCGCCAATCACAAAATAACCGTCGCCTTTTGCAACGCCTTCCAAAGCGTGAAAATCGATAAAAGCCTTGTCATAGGGCAGATAGGCGGCCAGATCCTGAGGCACGGCAGACACATCGGCCCGGCCGGCGAAGTGCGACTTCAATTCCTCCTCGGACAGGGTGGAATAGACCAGAATCCCAGCCCAGATTTCTACATGGTTGCCCGTTCCTGTTGTGTTGCCCACAAAGGAGGTTGTTTCCACCAGCTCTGTGCCGGCCGGCAGCTCCAGCTGGGCCAGTTCTCTTTCAATCTGCCGCGCTCGAAAATCGTTCGCCAGCGCGCCGCCGAAGAGCAGATAGCAAAGGCCCAGCAAGAGCGTTAACCCAACGCCCCGCCCCACAACCTTCAAACTTTTTTTGCGCGTCTTCATCGCCCCCTATCCGAGATATCGCGCAGCAGGGCGGCGCCCAAACCCGGCCGCCGCCCTGTTTTCGTCGAATATGCAACAAATCCGAACTTCTTCATCAGAAAAAGTCCGGATTTGCTGATTTGGTGGAGACAGTTGGGCTCGAACCAACGACCTCTCGCGTGTGAGGCGAACGCTCTAGCCAGCTGAGCTATGCCTCCAAAGGCAGGCAAAGAAATCCTTTGCCTTTTGGTGACCCGTGCGAGAATCGAACTCGCGTTACCGCCGTGAAAGGGCGGTGTCTTAACCTCTTGACCAACGGGCCGGATGGTAGCGGCAGTGGGACTTGAACCTACGACCGTTCGGGTATGAACCGAATGCTCTAGCCAGCTGAGCTATGCCGCCGTGTCCTCGCTCCCTGGCGACTGTTTCGCGAAGCCCGGCGAGCAAGATTCATTATAGGCGGTCAACGGCCAAATGTCAACCCTTTTTTCAAAGTTTTTTGAAAAAATCCAAAAATCCCTCTTTTTCCCACTGCCGTGCCGGCTCACATCATGCGCACAGTGTAATAAACCGCCATGACGAACAAAGCGGCCGCCATCGCGTAAACGGCGTAATAGCCCAGGCCGCCGCCCAACAGAAAGGAAGCCGCCAGCAGCGCCGCGGAACCGCCGGCCACGCCGGCCACTAGGGCGTGTTTGGTTTGCCGGTCAAAGAGCCGCAGGACGAACTTGCCCATCTTGATCTGGCCGCCCTCTTTCCGGCTCCCGAGGTACAGCCCCTCCAAACCGGCGCAGACCGCCAAGCCCAAGGCGAAAAACAGCCAGGTCTTATCGGCAAAGCTGTTGCTGACAGCGCTTTTGGCCACCAGCCAGAGCAAAACGGCGTCGGCCGTCATCGCCGCGGCCAAGGTGAAGAACTCCCGAGGATAGACCGCATACACCAGGTATAGGATGGCCGCCGCGGGAATCAGCAGATACAAAGCGTGCATGGCGGACTCCGGGCCAAAATCCAGCATCAGATAGCCGCACAGGGAAAGAGGGAGGCCCAGCATCAGCAGGCCCACTCCGTTGAACAGGGTCTTGCCGTTGTAAGAGCCCCGAGCAAGCTGACGGCCATGGATCACAATGCCGGCCGCCGCCAAAATCAGCCCTGCCCATTCGCTGGCCCGGGCGACCCAATAGGCCGTGGGAAAGGAGGAAGCATAGCTCAAGCCCTTCCGCAGATAGGCGGAAAAGGCCATCAAAAGAATGCCGCCGGCAAACACCGTCAGCACTTTATTCGTCACATAATCGCTCTCTGCGGCGGCAGGCCGCTTGGCTGTCTTCTCTGTCTTTTTCAAGTTCTCACTCTCCGATGTCAAAGTTTGACGTTTCATACATCACGGCGCACAAAGCGGCCAACGGCGCCGTCTCGCACCGCAGGATACGAGGCCCCACGGAAACCGAATGCAGGCCCCGGCTGGCGGCGAAAGCCGCCTCCTCCGGGCTGAAGCCCCCCTCCGGGCCGGACACCGCCGCAAAAGGCCCCCGCCCCCCAGACCGCAGTACGGCGGAAAGGGAGCGCTTGTTTTCCTTTTCATAGAGAAACAGCGGGCAGGGATATTGAGCGGCCTCTTCCACAGCCTGCTCAAAGGTCAGGATAGGCCCGATTTCCATCACTCGGGAGCGCAGAGACTGCTTGCAGGCCTCCAGCGCGATCTTCTGCATCCGAGCCTGTTTTTTGGCCTTGTCCCGCTCCTCCAGCCGCACGACGCAATAGCGGGAGGTAAAGGGCGTCACCCGGGCGGCGCCCAGCTCCGCCGCCTTCTGGATAAGGAAATCGAACCGCTCCCCCTTGGAAAGGCCGGCGTACAACGTCGCCTGAACGCTGGGCTCCGTGCGGCTGGGCCGAGACTCCAGGATGCGGACCCGGGTCTGCTCCGGCCGGGCTTCCGCGATCTCCGCCAGATAATCCATGCCCTGGCCGTCGCACAGGGAAATCCGGTCCCCGGCCCGGCGGCGCAAAACCCGGCAGAGGTGGGCGCCGTCCTCTGGCGAAAGCAGGGCCTCTCCCTGGCAAATATCCTCTGGGCGGATGAAAAAACGCAAAACCGACGCCCCTTTCTTCGCGCTCATTCTGCGCAGTACAAATTATTTTAGCAAAAAACGGTCCTATTGTCCAGCGGGAAACAGATTTTCCAATCTTTATGCGACAAAATTTTCATCCTGTTCACACTTCGCGCCCCAGGTGCAGCAGGGTCCAGCCGTCCCGGCTACGGCGGTTTTTTACCGCCATGCCTTGGGCCAAGTAATGGGACAAAACCTCGTCCCCCCGCTGGTCGATGATTCCGGAGAGCAGCAGATCCCCTTCCGGCGCCAGCCAGGCGCACAGGGCCGGCGCCATGGCGATCAGCACGTCCGCCACGATATTGGCGGTGATCACGCCATATTGCCCGGCCAGCCGGCGATAGAGCTCCTTATCCTGCAAAAAATCCCCCAACAGCAGGTCGCAGCGGGACGGGTCGATGTGGTTTTTGGCCAGATTCTCCGCCGCCGTCTGCATGGCGCTGGGCTCCACGTCGCAGGCTACGGCCCGTTCCGCCCCCAGCAGCAAGCCCGCCGCCGCCAAAATGCCGCTGCCGCAGCCGGCGTCCAGCATCCGGCGTCCCGCCAGATCCATGGCCTCCAAAGCCTCCAGGCAGAGGCGGGTGGTGGCGTGGGAACCGGTGCCAAAGCTGCCCGCCGGGTCCATCACCAGCGTCTTCTGCCCCGGCGCCGGCTGGGCCTGTTCCCAGGAGGGCCGCACCATCAGCCGGGGCCCCACGACGAAAGGCTTATAGTATTGTTTCCAGTTGTTTTCCCAATCCTGGCTGCGGACGCTCTGCCAGCTCACAGCCAGCTCCCCCAGCCGCCCCGAACCGTCCTGGTCGGCCAGGGCCTGAACCCGTTTCCGGGCTTCCTCCAGCCCAAGCCGGCCCTGCTCCCCTTCCTCCAGATAGAAGGTCACCGTCACTGCCCCGCCCCGCTTCTGCCGGGCCACCAAATCCTCGTCGACATAATCCCAACGTGGAGAAGGAGCGGCGAGCAAATCGTCCAAATCCTGGGGGTCGTCCACCGCAAACCCTTGGGCGATATCCTCCAAAACCGAGGTCAGCGTTTCCGCGCCGGCCCTTGTCGTTGTAATTTTCGCTTCGATATAATCCATACTGTCTCCATACCATCCTCAAATATGTAATCCTTTCGGCCCTTCCAACCGGCTTAATGGATTTGGACTGCCAAAATCGGATTTTGTTCCCTGTTTTTCAATTTATTTTTCGCAAAACAGCCCCGCCGGCAGCTGGATATCCCGACGGGGGATTTTGCCCCAGTCGAACAAAGGAATCAATTCCCGGGGCTGGAGCGGCCGGGGCTTTTCCAGCAGGCCGGCCAGCCACGCCAAGACCCCCGTCAGCTCCTCCGCCCTCATTTTTTCCCGCAAACCCCCCAAATCCAAATCCCCGTCCCGCTTGGAGAGCCGGCGGCCCCCTGGCGAAAGCAGCAGGGGGATATGGTAAAACCGAGGCGGCGTCAAGCCCAGCAGCCGGTAGAGCAGCAGCTGGCGCGGGGTGGAGGAGAGAAGATCCCGGCCCCGAACTACCTGGTTCACGCCCATGGCGGCGTCGTCGCAGACCACGGCCAACTGATAGGCCCAAGCCCCGTCCGACCGGCGCAGAATAAAATCGCCGCACTCAGTCTGCAAATCCTGCCCGAACAGACCTTGGCAGCCGTCGGCAAAGGCGATCCGCTCCGCCGGAACCGCCAGCCGCAGGGCGGGCCGCCGCTTCTGGGCCAGTTCCCGGCGCCGCTCCGGGCTGAGCCCACGGCAGCGGCCGTCATAGACAAACAGGCCGTCGGAGGCGTGGGGCGCCTGGGCGGCGTGAAGCTCCGCCCGGGTGCAGAAGCAGGGGTACAGCAGACCTTGTTCCTCCAGCTTGTCCAGCGCCTGGCCATAGAGTTCTCCCCGCCAGCTCTGCCAATATCGGTCCGGCGGCTGGCCGGGCCGGGGGCCTTGATCCCAATCCAAGCCCAGCCATTCCAGGTCCTCCATCAGCCGCCAGGCATAGTCCGGCTTGCACCGGTTCGGATCCAGGTCCTCGACGCGCAGCGTCATCCTTCCCCCGGCGCTGCGGCAGGCCAGCCAGGCCAGCAGGGCGCAGAAGGCGTTGCCCAAGTGCATCCGGCCGCTGGGGCTGGGGGCGAACCGGCCGTTTATTTGTTCCATCTTTGACCTCCTGTCGCGCGGCGCGTCGAGAAGGCGGCCGTCAGCTTTCGTCCGCTTTCTGCCCGCGCCGCCTCCGCCAGCGGAGAATGGCCTCCAGCCGCTCTTTGTAGGCGGCCTCCCGGCCCTGGCCGGCGGGCTGGTAATATCGCCGGCCTTGAAGGGATTCGGGCAGGCAGTCCATGGCGGCGATTTTTTCCTCCGTATCGTGGGCGTATTGATAGCCCTTTCCGTAGCCCAGCTGGCCCATCAGCTGGGTGGGGGCGTTGCGAATCTGCAAAGGGACGGGTTCCGCCAGCATCTTGACAGCGTCCTCCTTGGCCCGGCCATAGGCCAGGTACAGGGCGTTGGATTTGGGCGCCATCGCCAGATAGACCGCCGCCTGAGTCAGGGCCACAGTGCATTCGGGCATCCCGATGAAATGGCTGGCCTGATAGGCGGCCACCGCCTGGGGCAGGGCCTGGGCGTCCGCCAGGCCGATATCCTCGCTGGCAAAGCGCACCATCCGCCGGGCGATATACAGCGGGTCTTCCCCCGCCTCCAGCATCCGGGCCAGCCAGTAGACGGCGGCGTCCGGGTCGCTGTTGCGCATGGATTTGTGCAGGGCGGAAATCAGGTTGTAATGTTCCTCCCCGTTCTTGTCGTAGAGCAGCGTCTTTTTGCCCAAACATTGCTCTAGGGTCTGGGCGTCCACGACGATCCGCTCCCCCTCCCGTCGGCCGTTGAGGACGGCCATTTCCAGGGTGTTCAGCGCCGCGCGGCCGTCGCCGTTGGAAAAGCGGGCCACGGCGGCCAGCAGATCCTCCTCTATACGGATATCCTGATCCCCCAAACCCTTGGGCGAGCGCAGCGCCCGCTTCAGCAGCTCTGTGATTTCCTCCGGCGAAAGGGCCTGCATGACAAAAACCTTGCACCGGGAAAGCAGCGCCGAATTGATTTCAAAGGAGGGATTTTCCGTGGTGGCGCCGATGAGGATGACGCTGCCCTTTTCCACAAAAGGCAGAAAAGCGTCCTGTTGGGCTTTGTTGAAGCGGTGGATTTCGTCCACAAATACGATGGTCCGCCGGCCCAGCAGCCGGGCGGTCTCCGCCTGAGTCATCACTTCTTTGATTTCTTTGACGCCGCTGGTAACGGCGCTGAAATTGACGAATTCCGCCCGAGTCCGCCGGGCGATCACCCGAGCCAACGTGGTTTTGCCCACTCCCGGCGGCCCCCAAAAGATCATGGACTGAATCTGATCCTCCTCGATGAGGCGGCGCAGGGCCTGGCCCGACCCCAACAGATGGGCCTGGCCCACATATTCGTCCAAGTCTGCGGGCCGCAGCCGGTTGGCCAGCGGCTCCGGCGGAAGGCGAACTCCAAATAACGATTGCTGCTCCACAGGCAACCCCCTTTTCCTCAGGCAAAAGCCCCCAAAAACGCCTATTCCGCCAGCCCCGTCCCATGGCTGTCAGGGCGCCCTGACGACATTGTATCACAATCCGATGGGGATGCAAGCCCTTCTTCCAAGCCCAGCAGGGCCTCCAGCGATAGATTCAGGGCCCGAGAAAAGGCCAGCAGCTCAAAATCCGCCACAAACCGCTCCCCTTTTTCCACCCGGCTCACCGCCTTCTGATCCAGCATCGCGTTTTGGAGCTGAAGCCGGGCGGCCAGCTCCGATTGCGAAAGCTTCAGCGCCCGCCGCCGGCGCCGGATACGCGCCCCGGATATATTGCTTTTGCCGTTGTAATCGTAAATTTTCACCGGCCAAACCCCTACCGTAAAGATGACTATTTTCTTGACTTTAGCACAGTCTTTTGTTAGTCTTACCTTAAAGATGACTAAATAGTCAATTTACAGCGGAGGGGGCGAAAAGATGGAGGGGCGACCAGGGGGCTTGGCCCTCTATCTGCTGGGGCTCCCCTGCCAAGGGCCGGCGGCGGCTTGCCCAGCGGCGCTGGAGAGCTATCGGCTGCTGCGCCAGGGGCGCGAAACGGCAATATGGGCCTCCTTCTCTTTTTCCAACCCAGGGCCGGAACAGGCCAGCTTCGCCGCCAGCTGTCTGGTCCAAGCGTTTCAAGGCGGCCTGGCCCTGTCCCCCGCCTTGGTTCGGAACCGCTCCGGTTTCCAGGGGCAAAACGGGCTTCAGCCGCTGGCGCCGGGCCAAAGCCTGACCGTCCACCTGGCCTGGCGGCTTCACAGCCCTGCCGCCGGCGTAGAGATCCGCCTTTCCGCCCTTTTCCCCTCCCCTGGCCAGGATTGGTCCGCCTGCTTTTCCTGCCCCTTGCCGCCCCGGCCGAACAGCGGGCTTTGAAGGCGGCCCCATAGACGACGCCCCTTAAAAAAAGCGGGCGGGAAGCGACGCCCCTATTGTCTGCCGCTTCCCGCCCGTTTTCTATTTTTTGTGGGGTTTTCGCCGGAAGAATTTGTTCATGGTCTGGGCTGGGCAAACGCCATTCTGCACAAAGACCAGTTCAACGTCGACGCTTTGACCCGTTCGGCCGCAGCCTGCAAATTGTCCACGATTCTGATTTCCACATTTCGCTCCGCAAGCTCCTCCAGCAAATTGTGAAGAACAAATCGATTCACAGGTTTTTGCGCGGTTTTTGAAACATAGTATCCCGCAATATCGTCTTGTAATTCAAAATTTCCGGGGTCGAACTCGTAGAGATACCGCGTGGTACGCCGCATGGCCTCCAGCCATTTTGCCTCTATTATCACTGCGTGAGACCAGGTTGGCGAGGAGAAAAACTGGATTCGATTTTGCTCCGTCGTCGTTTCCCCTACATGGTACGCCACCCTGAGACAGTTGCGCGGCGTCAAAAAATTCGGCAGGCATTGTTCCCGAACAGCCCAAACCAAGCCGACGCTTTGATCCAAATCCTCTCTCTGGAATACGCGGCGCAAACTCCGCAATATCGCTCTCTTCGCTCACATGAAATAATCTTATTTCTCCGCCTCCCAAATCAAACTCGTTCTATCCGCAGCAGGCAGCGCCTATTCCTCCTCCCCAGACTCTGGGCTTTGGGCCGGCTCTTTGGCGTTTTGCCGCAGGGTTTGGAGCAGCAGCTCCGCCGCGGGAGAAAAGACCTGATACTTTTTCCAGACCAAATGCATCCAGGATTCCAGCCGGGGCTCCAAAGGAAGGAAACACAGCGGGCTGTCCGGTCCCACAGGGGCCAGCTCGTCCAGTGTCAAGGCGTAGCCTACTCCCTCTTCCACCAACAGCCGGGGGGTGTTGACCAGGTTTCCCGTGGCCGCTGTTTGCAGCTTTTCGGCGCTGTATCCCAGCCAGCCGGCCAAGCCGTTTTCCCCAGCCTGCTGCCGGGAGAGGATCAACGGCAGGCCCAGCAGGTCCTCCGGGGTAACGGCCTTCTTTTGGGCCAGGGGGTCGTCTTTGCGCGCCAGCAGGCCCCAGATATCCGGCCGAGGCAGGCGTATGGAGTCGTATTTGCTCAGATCCACCGGCTCGATCAGCGTACCGAAATCGATGAGCCCTCGATCCAGCCGCTCTGTCACATCGTAGGCGTCTCCGCTGAAAAAGTGGAACCGAACTTGGGGGTGTTCCCTTCGGATTTGCCGGACGGCTTGGGCGACGATCCGCATCCCCTCGCTCTCCCCGCCGCCCAGATAAACGTCGCCGGCCATGTCCTGCCCCGAGGCGGAAACCTCCGCCCGGGTCTTTTCCATCAGCTCCACAATCTGCTGGGCCCGCTCCCGCAACAGCATCCCCTCTCGCGTCAGCGTCACCCGTCGGGCGCCCCGAATCAACAGCTGCTTGCCCAGCTCTTCCTCCAGCTCCTTCAGCTGCTTGGAGAGGGGCGGCTGAGTCATGTGCAGCGCCTGGGCCGCGCCGGAAATGGTCTGCTCCCGGGCCACCGCCAAAAAATATTCCAATACCCGGATATCCATCTGCGTTTCCTCCGCCTTTCGTTTTTTCTCCCAGCATAGCAGGCTTTTCTATACTTTTCAAGTATGGTTTCTCATTTTCAATAGGTATTTGATATCTTTCCCGCCGGGTTTTATACTATGCGCCAGGAGGAGGAACGCCATGACGGAACAAGAAACCCAGCGGACGACCCAGGTTCTTACAGACGCTGGCTGCGGCTTGGAACTGACCGCCCGGCTCTGCGCCTTGATCGGCCAAAACAAGAGAAAAGAAGCTCTGAGGCTGCTGGCCGCCCACCGCCAAACCCTGCTGGACCGCTGCCACGACGAGCAGCGAAAAATCGACTGCCTGGATTATCTGGTTTTTCAGATGGAGCAGGGCAAACCGCTGTAAAAAACCTTCCGCACGAACAGAGACGCTGCGAGAGAAAGGAGATTTTCTATGAAACGACAAGGCTGCATGAGGCGAACGGCGCCCCTGCTGTTGACGCTGTTTTTGCTGCTGCAAGCCGGCGCCTGCGCCGCGCCCGCCCAAGCCGGACAACCCCTGGAACAGGCGGAACCCCCAGCGGAGGAGCTGAAACAGCTGGCCGCCCGCCGATTTGAGGACGTCTCCACCCAGGATTGGTATGCTGAGGCCGTGGGCTACTGCCTGGAGCAAAACCTGATGGGCGGCGCGACCCAAACCCAATTTGCGCCCGACCGGACCCTCGACCGGGCCATGGCGGCCGCCGCGCTGCGCCGGCAGGCGGGAAACCCGGCCCCCCAATCCGCCTCCGGCTTTACCGATATTCCCGCAGGCGCCTGGTATGAGCAGGACGCGGCTTGGGCCGCTGAAACCGGCCTTTTCTCTGGGTATGGAGACGGCCGCTTCGGCGGCGGAGACGCAATCGCCCGCCAGCAATTCGCCGCAGTATTATGGCGCAGGGCGGGCTGTCCCGCCGCCCAAACCGGCGGCGCCTTTGCCGACCAAGGGGAAATCGCCTCCTACGCCGCGGAGGCGGCGGCTTGGGCCCGGCAAGAGGGGGTTATTCAAGGCAGGCAGGACGGCCGGTTCGACCCGCAAGCCCCGATCTCCCGCGGAGAAGCGGCGGCCATGCTGTACCGCTGGCTATCCGCCCTGGAAGGGCTGGGGCATCGGCCTTCGGCCCCCGATTCCGAGGGAGATTCTTCTCCCAGCCCTGCGCAACCGGACCGCCCCGCCGGCGGAAGCAAAACGCTGGCGGTCTATTTTTCCGCCACAGGCAATACCCAGGCCCTGGCCCAATACGCCCAGGAAATTCTGGACGCCGACCTCTATGAAATCCAGCCCCAGGAGCCCTATACCAGCGAAGACCTGAATTACTCCACCGGAACCAGCCGGACCTCCCGGGAACAAAACGACCCCGCCGCCCGGCCCGCCCTGGCAGGCGCTATGCCCGATTTGTCGGATTACGACGTCATTTTGCTGGGCTACCCCCTGTGGCACGGCCAGGCGCCCCGAGTCGTCAGCACGTTTTTGGAAAGCGCGGATTTCTCCGGCAAAACCCTCGTCCCCTTCTGTTCCTCCCACAGCAGCGGCATTGGGCGAAGCGACGTCGACCTCCATCCCCTGGCGCCCCAAGCAAACTGGCTGCCCGGCCGGCGCTTCCCCAGCGGAGCGGGCAAAAGCGAAATGGAGGGCTGGCTCAAGGAACTGGAATTGACCGCGCCCCCATCGGCGCAGCCCTCGGCGGCCGCCTCAGCCTCCGTCTTTGACTTTGAATCCAAAACGGTGAAGCTGAACAGCGGCTATACCATGCCGATCAACGGCCTGGGAACCTACAGCCTGCGGGGGGATACCTGCGTCAATTCCGTTAAATCCGCCTTAAAAAGCGGCGTCCGCCTCATCGACACCGCCCGTATCTATGGGAACGAAGCGGAGGTAGGCCAGGCAATACGCGAATTTATGCAAGAAGAAGGAGTCCCTCGGGACGATATTTTCGTCGTTACGAAGATTTACCCAGGCGACGATATGCAAAACCCGGAGCAAGCGATTCAAGGCTGTTTAGAGCGGCTGAATATCGGTTATATTGACTTGATGCTGCTGCACCACCCGGACCCCAACGACGTCAAAGCCTATCGAGCGATGGAGCAATTTGTGAAGGAGGGCAAAATCCGCTCCATCGGCCTTTCCAACTGGTATGAAAAGGAGCTGAAGGAATTCCTGCCCCAGGTTTCGATTGCGCCGGCCTTGGTGCAAAACGAAATCCACCCCTATTACCAGGAAAACGACGTCGTCCCCTATATTCAGAGCCTGGGCGCCGCGGCCCAAGGCTGGTATCCCCTGGGAGGCCGGGGGCATACTGAGGAGCTGCTGTCCGACCCGGTTCTCGTTGAAATCGCCCAGACCCACGGCGTGTCCGCAGCCCAGGTCGTCCTCCGCTGGAACCTGCAAAGGGGCGTGATCGTCATCCCCGGCTCCAGCAACCCAGATCACATCCGGGAAAATGCCCAGCTCTACCATTTTGAGCTGACTCAGGAGGAAATGGACAAAATCAAAGCCTTGGATCGGAACGAAAAACACGATTGGTACTGATCGAGCCCCCGCAAGGGCCCTCTGATGAAAGAAGACGCGCTGAGCGCGTCTTTTTTCACGCCCTGGTCCCCTGCTTGGGCGGGATGACATGATATACCTCCCGTCGAACATTGACGAACAGGCCAGTTTGCGGTATAATCTGTGTGCGTCAAAAAAAGAATCCTGTTTTCCGTCTCAAAACGGCGGCGGCCCCGCTCCGCCGTTTCTTCTTTTTTCCGGGCTCTCCGTATAGATTTCTTAAGAATTTTATCCTGGGTTTATTCAGAAAGCCATTTTATAATGAACCTATGGCTTCAGGCCAGAATTCATGGCGCGGAGGGCTCTATTTATGGATCAAAAAGCGGTCCGTTTGAGAAATATTCTGACGATTTCGCTTATTTTGCTGACGCTTTTGTCGGGCGTTTTTATTTTGCGGGGGTATCTGGAGGGGCGTTTTGATTCCGCTGAATCTCTTCAGCAATATATCGGTTCTTTCGGCCCTCTGGGGCCGCTGGTCCTCACGATCGTTCAGGCCACTCAGGTCGTTGTGCCGGTTTTGCCTGGTTTTTTGGGCTGTATCGTCGGCGCCGTGATGTTCGGCCCTTGGGGCGGCTTCTGGTGCAATTATATCGGCATCAGCGCCGGCTCCATCGTCTCCTTTTGGCTGGCCCGCCGCTTCGGCCTGGAGCTGGTCCGTCAGATGATTCCCGAAAAAAAGTACCAAGTCTGGACCAAATGGGTCAATGAAAAGAAGAGCTATACCGTCGTTCTGTTCCTGGCCATTCTGCTGCCCTTGGCGCCGGACGATATCCTGTGTTATCTTTCCGGACTGACGGGAATGCCCGCCAAACGCTTTACCTGGATTATCCTGCTGGGCAAGCCCTGGTGTATTTTGGCTTACAGCCTGTTTTTTTCTTACTTTATTTGAGGAGGATGTCTATGCCGCTCGGCGTCTATAATTACACGGTGATTCTGACCTATTTCGGTATGCTCGCCGCCTACGCGGGCATCGCCGACGCGCTGCGGGGCGACCTGCACGGGGCTTTGGTCTGCCTGATGATCGCCGGCGCCTGCGATATGTTCGACGGCGCTGTCGCCGCCACCAAAACCCGCACCGTCCAGGAAAAACGCTTCGGCATCCAGATCGATTCCCTGTGCGATCTCGTCAGCTTCGGCGTGCTGCCCTCCGTCATCATCTTCCAGGCCTCCGGCAGCGATTTCAGCTTTTATATCTCCTGCTTTTACCTGCTGTGCGCCGTCATCCGGCTGGCCTGGTTCAATGTGGAAGAAGAAGAGCGCCAGACCATTTCCAGCGAGGCCCGGCAGATTTATTACGGCCTTCCTGTCACCACGGCAGCGTTGATCTTGCCTGGGCTTGCCCAGGCAAGGCCGCTGTGCGGCCTGCCCCTGAGCCGGCTAGGCCCCGGGGCGCTGCTGGCCATGGGCGTGGCCTTCCTCAGCCCCATTCCCCTGAAAAAGCCGGCCTTGCCCGGCAAAATCGGGATGCTTCTGTTTGGCGGCGCGGAGCTGTTTCTTCTGCTGATGGGGGCCGACCTGTGAGCGGCGGAAATTCCGGCGCCGTCCGGTTTTTATATGGGACAAAGCCGGGCCGGCTGCTGCTGAAACTGATTCTCCACAGCCATGTGGACAAAATCGCGGTGTGGTATCTGCGCTCTCCCCTGTCCCGCCCCATGATCGGCGGCTTTGCCCGGCGAAACGACATCCCGCTGACGCCGGAACAGAAAAAGAGCTTTGGCTCCTATCGAGAGTTTTTTCTGCGCCGCCGGCCTCCTATGCCTGTGGATCAGGTGCCGGAAAGCCTGATCAGCCCCTGCGACGGCTGGCTCAGCGCCTTCCCTATCCGGGAGGACAGCAGCTTCTCCATCAAAGGCGCTCCCTACCGGCTGGAGGACTTGATTGAGGACCGGCG
>CAJUIK010000021.1 GCA_910585875.1 uncultured Eubacteriales bacterium
TCCAGATAGAGCAGGCTTTCCGGGGTGTAATCCATGGGAAAGCCGAAGCATTTGGCGCACAGGGAGGCCAGCTTGTGGGCGTCCAGATATTTCAGCAGCCGGACAGCTTGATCTCGGCTCAGGTTCAGCTGTTCCAGCGGATGGCGCTTGAAAAAATCGTCGCTTCTGCCGCTGTCCACAACGGGCTTGAGGATGGAAAAGAATTTGTCAAAATCCTGTTGATTCATGGGGACGGTCCTGCCTTTCTTCGGGGTACTGCCAGTATTGTATCCTTCCAAGGGGCAAATGTCCAGCAAAATCCCGACAGATATGGAGATTTGGGAAAAAATAACCCGGAAAATACAAAAAAAAGACCGCCTACCAAATCCATTCGGTAAGCGGTCTTATCGATTGTGAATCATTTCTGTCGTCTTCCCTTCCTTTTGGTGAAATCTATGTAAAAAGAAGAACTAAAGCAATGTTTACCACATTTCGTATCAACGCCTTTCCTGCGCCGGCTTCTGCCGCCGCGCCGTTAATGAAGTGGAAATTCAATAAAAAAGACAAAAGAGAAAATTTTGGCTCCGATTCCCTGATCCCCGCCGTTTCACATTCCAGATACGCTCATTTGATTCAAGATCGGTCTTTCCGTTGCTGAAAGAGCGTTAACGCTACCAAAAAGAAATCCGTCATCTGCTGCTCAAACGCTTTTGGGAAAATTCCGTTTCCGCCCTAACCGGGCCAGTCATGCCGCTGCCGAATGTCAAACCGCCGGGACCGAGGGCCGGCCGCCAAACTGCTGATCAACCATGGGTCTCACGCCTTTCTGAAGAAGATTTTTTGCTATGTCGTTCTTCTTGTCTATTATTATACACTAATGCGTTAAAGTGTCAAGGCTGAAAATGCAAAACCAATGAAAATTGGAGAAGTAGCCAAATATAATTGTGCAATTTGTACAAAAATAAAATCCCGGCGGACCAAAAAACGGCCGCCGGGCAAAAGAGATTTCAGCGGATATACTGGGCGCTGACATAGCCCAGAACGCCGTCAAAATCCACGCTGTACCAATCTTCCCAGGCGCCTAAGATCAGCATTTTGTCGCCGGGATAGGCCCAGGCCACGATAGGGGCGCTGATATCCGGCTTGGCCCGGATATTCAGCGTGCCCCAAGAGATATCCGCCGCGCCCCACCATTGGGGAGCGGGGGAGATAAAGGGCAGGCCAAAAAACTGGGTCAGCGACACAGCCAGATTGGAGGCGATGGCGGGCAGATTGCCCGTGATCCAGGCGGCGTCCTGGGGGTTGTCGTGATAGGCCAGTTCAATCAGCGTCGCCGGCGCCCGGGACCGGACCACTTCATAGAGAGTGGTGGTGGGCGTCGTGCGCACGTTGTTGGGCAGAGGGTAAATCTGGCGCAGATTGGCGGCAAAAATATCCGCCGCCCTCTTTCCTTGCCGGCT
The DNA here is from genome assembly GCA_910585875.1 of uncultured Eubacteriales bacterium. Classification (GTDB taxonomy): domain Bacteria; phylum Bacillota; class Clostridia; order Oscillospirales; family Butyricicoccaceae; genus Pseudobutyricicoccus. The sequence continues at coordinate 1,440 of CAJUIK010000021.1, forward strand.
GCCGGGGTAATAAAAGACCAAAGACCCCCGCGCTCTTCCCGTGTTGGCGGGGCCGGCGGCATTGGAATGCAGAGCCAAATAAAAATCGTAGTCCCCTTGATTGGCTTGACGTACCGAGCTCACCGCCGTCATCTGAGGGGTGTTGCGGGTGTAGGCGATGGTATTAGCCCGCAGATAGGGGACCAGCTCGTCGGCCAGCAAATTCATGTAGTATTCTTCCGAGCCCCCGCTGACGTATAAATTGTTTTCCTGAGTGGAGGGGCTTAAGTAAATGCGCGGCATAACATTCCTCCCATTGTCATCTCCCCCCATTCTATGCGTCCGCTATCGCCTCCGTACCCAGCCAGCGTTTTTCTCAAGAAAAAGCGCCCCAAGACAAGGCGCTCTTGTTTTGGGGGGAGGCTGTCAGCGCAGGTTTTCCGGGTCTGCCGGCGTAGTCAGGATGGCGGCGGCGATAGCGGCCAGGCCGCCGGCCAGCTTGGAAATCATGTAAGCCGCCACGATGGAAGAGGGCTCCAGACCGGCTACAAAGGCCATCTGCCCGCCCAGCACAAAGGCGCCGCTGACGGAAAAGGCGGCGTTGACCGCTTTGCCCCGGGGATCCATCCGGTCGAACAGCGGCAGCATGGAGACGCTGGTGGCCAAGCTGAGCAGCAGACCCACTACGGCAGGCTCGTTGACCCGCAGCTTCCGGGCCAGCCAGTGCATAGGCGGGCTGAACCGGGTGAGGGCGATATGGGACAGCACCATGGCGCCGCAGACCACGACGGTAATTTTTCCCGTCATCACAAAGGCTTCGCTAACCAAAGCCAGGTTGGCAATCTGCCATTTGGGCACAAAAAGGCCGGCCATCACCAGAGCGAACAGGGAAAAGCACAGCAAGCGCATCAGGCTGCCCAAGCCGGAGAGAAACCGGGTCGTGGCAGCGGGCGCCTTGAGCAGGGAAAAGCACAGCAGGCCGCAGACCAACAGGATAGGGGCGCAGTTGCGGGCCAGCTGCCCGGCGTCCAGCCCCAGCAGCAGGCCGCCGACAATCGCCCCGGCCGGCAGCGTGACGACGCCCAGCACAAGACCGCGCATCATGGCGGGTTCGTCCTGCTTTTTGATGGAGGCCATAGACACTGGCAGTACAAAGCTGACGGTGCAGCCCAGGCTGGAGGCCACCATCAGGCCGGAAAACAGCCCCAGCGCCGGAGAAGCGGCCATTTGCTTGGCGATAGAATAGCCGCCCAAGTCCGGCGCCAGCAAAGCGCCGATCAGCAGGGAAGGGTCGAAGGGCAAAACCTCGGCCAGCCGAGCCACAGGGCCGCTGAGGCGCTGTACGGCGGTGATGCCGATACAGTAAACGCCCACCAGCGAAAGGGCCATGCCGCCCATCGTCGCCAAACCGTGGTCAAAATCCGCCCCCAGGCCCCGGCGGCCGCCCGTCATCTTGTCCAAAAGCCCCAACAGGGCCAAAATCAGCATGACGGCAATAAAAATATTCATCGGACAGAACTTCCCCCTTTTGTTCCAGAGAAATCGACTTATTTTATCATGCCGCCGGATGGAAAGGCAAGGGAAGAAGAGGGGGCGCGAAAAGAAATTTTGAGACCGGGCGCGGAAGCCTGCTCCAGGGGGCGCTTCCCGCTTTTCCCCTGGGGCCCGTCTCAAGCGCCTCCCATTTGCCCAAAATGTTCCCCCATTCACAAAAAGTTTCAAAATAGGGGCTTGAAAAAAAGGGCCCTGTGGCATATTATAATATACAAGTTAGCACTCAAAACTCCCGAGTGCTAACGCCTGATGAATTTGGATTATAATTGAGGAGGTATTTCTGATATGAAACTGCAACCTTTGGCCGACCGGGTGGTCATCAAGATGGTAGAAGCCGAAGAGACGACCAAGAGCGGCATCATCCTGACAGGCTCCGCCAAGGAGAAGCCCCAGATCGCGGAAGTGATCGCCGTGGGCCCCGGCCTGAAGGACAATAAGATGCAGGTGAAGACAGGCGACAAAGTCATCACCAGCAAATTCTCCGGCACCGAGGTGAAAATCGAGGGCGAAGAATACATTATTGTCAAAGAAAACGATATCCTGGCCATCGTAGAGTAATAGAGGAGGAAAACCATCATGTCGAAAGAAATCCTGTACGGCGAAGACGCCAGACGCGCCCTAGAGCGGGGCATCAACCAGCTGGCCAACACCGTGAAAGTGACCATGGGCCCCAAGGGCCGCAACGTGGTGCTGGATAAAAAGTACGGCACGCCCCAAATCACCAACGACGGCGTGACCATCGCCCGCGAAATCGACCTGGACGATATCTTTGAAAACCAGGGCGCTCAGCTGGTGAAGGAAGTGGCTACCAAGACCAACGACGTGGCCGGCGACGGCACCACCACAGCCACCCTGCTGGCTCAGGCTTTTGTCCGGGAGGGCATGAAGAACGTGGCCGCCGGCGCCAACCCTGTCGTGGTGAAAAAGGGTATTCAGAAGGCTGTGGACGCCGCCATCGAGGCCATTCGGGGCAATTCCCAGGAAGTCAGCGGCACAGAGGACATCGCTCGCGTAGCCGCCGTTTCCTCCGGCGACGAGGAGATCGGCAAGCTGATCGCCGAGGCCATGGAAAAAGTCACTGCCGACGGCGTTATCACCGTGGAAGAATCCAAAACCGCCGAGACATACAGCGAAGTGGTGGAAGGAATGCAGTTTGACCGGGGCTATATCACCCCTTATATGGCCACCGACACCGAGAAGATGGAGGCCGTCCTGGACGACGCCTATCTGTTGATTACAGATAAGAAAATCAGCAACATCCAGGAGTTGCTGCCCCTGCTGGAGCAGGTGGTGCAGTCCGGCCGCAAGCTGCTGATCATCGCCGAGGACGTGGAGGGCGAGGCTCTGTCCACCCTGATCCTCAACAAGCTGCGGGGCACCTTTAGCTGCGTGGCCGTCAAGGCGCCGGGCTTTGGCGACAGAAGAAAGGAAATGCTGAAGGACATCGCCGTGCTGACCGGCGGCGAAGTGATCACCAGCGAGCTGGGCCTGGAGCTGAAAGACGCTACCTTGGATCAGCTGGGCCATGCCACGACTGTGCGCGTGACCAAGGAAAACACCATCATCGTGGGCGGCTTGGGCGACGCCGAGGAAATCAAGGGCCGCATCGCCGTCATCCGCAGCGAGATCGAGAACACGACTTCTGACTTTGACAAAGAGAAGCTTCAGGAACGCCTGGCCAAGCTGGCCGGCGGCGTGGCCATCATCAAAGTGGGCGCGGCCACCGAGACCGAGATGAAAGAAAAGAAACTGCGCATCGAAGACGCGCTGAACGCCACTCGGGCCGCTGTGGAAGAGGGCATCGTAGCCGGCGGCGGCGCCGCATATCTCAACGCCGTCCCCGCCGTGGCCAAGCTGACGGCCAAGGTGGAAGGCGACGAGAAAACCGGCGTCCGCATCGTCATGAAGGCCCTGGAAGAGCCCATGAAGCAGATCGCCGCCAACGCCGGTCTGGACGGCTCTGTGGTGATTGAAAAAGTCAAGAACGCCAAACGGGTGGGCTATGGCTTCGACGCCTATAACGAGACCTATTGCGACATGATCAAGGCGGGCATTGTGGATCCCACCAAAGTCAACCGCTCCGCTTTGCAGAACGCCGCTTCCGTGGCCGCCCTGGTGCTGACCACCGAGGCCATTGTGGCGGAAAAGAAGGAACCCGCGCCCCCGGCTCCCGCTGGCGGCGGTATGGATATGTATTAATCGGCCGGCGCCGGCTTGGCGCCGCTCAAATCAGCGTCAATATGGAAAACGGGCGGCTCCAGCAGGACGCCGCCCGTTTTTGCGCCCTGAAGGGCGCCGCGAACCGCGAACTTTGATCAAAAGTTCGCGGCGTTTTCCGATATCTGGAGAGAAATTGATTCGCCGCAGCGCCGAAAAATGCAAATTTGAAATAGCTTCCCTTGATTGACGAACTATGGTATACTGTTGCTCGGAATCTATTGTTTGTCAGGCAGCCGCGGCGCAAAGCCGATTGGCGGACGAACGGCTTTTTATTCTGCCAATGGACAAAACGTCAGGAAAAGGAGCGACAGGAACGTGATGGGAAAACATACGGATTCCCTGGCTGGCCGGGGGATAAAGCGAAGCCTGGATAGAAGGATATTGAGAAATACTACGCTTAATATCCTGGTTTTAGTGGTCGTGTGCTGCGCCATTATGGCCTTTGCCATGCAGTCTCTTGCCAATAGTATTTTGCTGGACAGCCTTCAGCCAATGGCCCGGCAATCGGCCAAGACGGTGGAAGCAAATATCCATATGTTGGCGGACCGGATGATGGCCCTGGCCGGCGACCCCCGGATGAACGAGGCGTCTGCGGGAAGCCGCCGGGAGGCTCTGGAAGAAGCGGCGGAGATTTACGAGCTGTATGCAATCGCTTTATATGACCGGAACGGGCGGATGATCCAGGGGGTCGGCGACGCGCCGGAAAGACTGGACGACGAATTTTTCGCGCTCTTACAGGAAACAGACAATTTGACCACCAGTTCATCCACTATCTACCAAGAAAAGCTGGGCGTTATGATGGGGATGCCGGTGAAAGAAGAGGGAGAGACTGCTTTTTATGTGATGGGCGTATATAAATACGACTTGATCAACGACGTCGTCAGCAGCATCAATTTGGGGAGCAGCGGCATGGCCTATATGGTGGACCGGGAAGGGACGGTGGTAGGCCATCCAGACCAGACGCTGGCCCTCAGCGGCAGATCCCTGCTTGAACTCAGCGACGGCAACACAGACGCGGCAAAGCGGGCCACTACTGGGGAGACAGGCGCGGTTGAGTTCCCAATTGGAGGGGAACAGATGCTGGTGGCCTTTTCTCCCATTCGGGGAACACAATGGTCCCTGGTTGTTCAAATCCCCAAGTCGGATTACAACCATTTTATCAATGGAGCCATGATTGTGTCAATTTTGGCGAATTTGGCAGGTTTAATTGTCTCCATGCTGCTGGTGTTGCGCATGGCCCGTTCGATCTCTTGGCCGATAAAGCGGGTGACAGACCGGATGGTGGCCCTTTCCAATGGCGATTTGCACACAGAGGTGCTTGCTGTGGATACGGGAGACGAACTGGAAGTTATGACACAGACGCTTGACGCCACAGTGGGAAGCATGAACCGATATATTTCCGATATCCAACAGGTGTTGACCCAGGTGGCGGAAGGCGACCTGCGGGCAGAGCCGCAAGTGGGGTATCAGGGCGACTTTGTTTTGATTCGCAGCAGCCTGCATACCATCGCCCAGTCGATGAATGAAACGCTTCTTGGCTTCCGCAGCGCCGCAGACCGGCTTACGGCTATGGCGGAGCAGCTGAGCCAGCAGTCTGTTCAGCTGCACCAGGCTTCCCTGGAGCAAAACCAGTCCACAGAAGAGCTGGTTCACGAGGTGGATCGCGTGAAAGACCGGCTGGCCGACGTGACGGAGAGCAGCGGGCAAACGCGCCGCCAGACAGGGGAGATTACCCAGCGGATTCAAAACGCCAACGAGCAGATGAACGCCTTGTCCTCCGCTATGGACGACATCAGCGTCAACGCCCAGCAGATTACCAAAATCGCAAAGGATATTGAAGACATTGCCTTCCAGACCAATATTCTGGCCCTCAACGCCTCTGTGGAGGCGGCCCGAGCGGGCGTCGCCGGCAAGGGGTTTGCCGTTGTGGCGGACGAGGTGAAGCAGTTGGCCGCCAAGAGCGCCGAGGCCGCGCAAAGCGCTACGGCGATGATGGACAATACCAAGGAGATTATCCAGACCGGCGTGACGTTGACCGCGGATACCGCCGATTCTCTCCGGGCGATTTCCGAAGTGTCCGCCCAAATCAACGCCATTTCCGATCATCTGGCGGCGGCGGTACAGGGGCAGGAGAGCGCTCTGGCCCTGATGGAGGCGCGGATCACGGCGATTTCCGATATTGCGGACCGCAATCTCCAAAACGCAGGGGAGACGGAGAGGTCCAGCGGTTCGCTAGCCAAAGAGGCCGAGGCGCTTCAAACCCAAGTGCGAAAATTTGTTTTGAAGGAGGCGGACGGCCAATGAAACGGATTTTTGCCGCGCTTTTGATTGCTCTGCCTATGGCGCTGCTGGCGGGCTGCGGAAACCAGGGGGAGCTTCAGGACGGGTACTATACCGCCCAAGTATCCGAGTTTAGCCATGGGTGGAAGGAATATATTACTATATTAGTGAAAAGCGGAAGCATCGTCTCTGTGGAGTACAATGCGGAAAACGCCAGCGGCTTTATCAAGAGCTGGGATAACGCCTATATGCAGACGATGCTCCATAGCAACGGCACTTATCCCAACGAATATACCCGCTATTATGCAAACCAGCTGCTGGAGGGACAGGGCCGGGGGGAAATCGACGCGATTACAGGGGCTTCCTCTTCCCATGGGACTTTTCAGGCGCTGGCGCAGGCTGCCTTAGAACAGGCCCGGAAAGGGGATTCCAGCGTCGTAGTCGTGGATATCGCCCATTGAGCCCCAGCGATTGAGCAGAAGCCTGGAGATAAAGATAAAAAGCATCCCCCGCGAAATCCAAGATTTCGCGGGGGATGCTTTGTTCAAGGGCTTTTTTGAGAATGGGCGGTTACGCTTTGGCCGCCGCTTGTATGTTGGAGAAGAAGGCGTCGATTTTCTTTTTGATCTCTTGGGGCTTGAGATATTTGAGTAGGTATCCGGCGGGGCGCAGGGCCAGCAGACTTTTGACGACCCCGGGGTCGCTTTGGCCGGTAAGGAAAATCACCGGGATATTGGCAAAGGATTGTTCTGAACGCAGCATTTCCAGAGTTTGTCCGCCGTCGCAGACGGGCATTTCATAGTCCAGCAGCACCAAATCGGGCTTGTTCAAGGTGATGGTTCGGATTGCGGCCACGCCGGATTCGGCCAGCGCCACCTCATAGTCCGGTTCCAGCAGATTTTTCATCCCTTGGCGGATGGTCTGGGAATCGTCCACCACCAGGATCTTCAGCCGGCGGTTCTCCTCTTCCAGTACCTCCGCCTCTTCCCGTTGGTTCAGGTATTTTTCCACTTCAGATAGGGCGTTTTCCGCCTGGATGGGGGCGGCCACGCCGCTTTCCAGCAGATGGGGGGCGATGACGCAATAGGCGAAATACCCTTCCCCTGTGTCAAAAAGTAGGCTGGCTTGCATCTTCTCCCGCTGGAAGATTTTTTGGAATTGCTCAAAGGACAGCAGGTTTTCTTCTTTCAGCTCATAGCCCTCAAAATCCGGCAGCTGTTCAGTCACACGGCCTGCGAACTGTTGAGCTGTGTATCGGGCGGCGTGGATCAGCATGGCGTCCAGCTTGTTGGTCTGGAGGCCCATGGCCCGGCCCACAGTGTTGACCAGCAGCGATTCCTCAAAGACCATTATCACCTCCAGCCGTTCCGCCTCCTGGCCTTTGCCATAGATTAGGCGGTAGTAGACGCCGTTTCCAAATTTCTCTCCGCTGTATACGTTGCTGACCAGCTGGGATTCTAGGCGGAACATATCGAACACCAGCTGAATGATGAGGTCTTTCATAGAGGCCAGCTCTTCGCCTGGCAAAAGGTTTTCCCACCGCCTGCGGCGCTTGCCCACAATGGACAGGTCTTCTGTCAGGGTATGGCCGATGAGCCAGCCGGCGCAGACCCCCAGAAAATGGTCCACTGTCTCTTCAGAATAGCCCGATTGCTCCAATTCCCGCTCCAAAGCGGGCAGGGTGTATTCTCGAAAGCCCTGATGGATGCGCCGATGCTGCTCCAGACCTTCATAACCGATGGAAGCCATATATTCTTCTTCGTCGGCAAAATGCTTCATAGCGTGGCTTTTGAAAAATTTGATGCTCTCCTGGCAGGCCCATTGGCTGTTTTTGTCCTCCTCACAGATGGCGAAGATTTTGTTGATGATTTTGAAAAGCCGCTGATGCTCTTTGTCAATCTCGTCCACTCCAAGATTGAATTCTTCCCGCCATTCAAATTGGGTGTTCATATAAAAATCCTCCTTTTTTTATAGATGCCGATCAGGCGCAAAAACCGCCGCGGCAGAAATCCGCGGCTGAAATGGTTCAATCGAGAACGCCTATGATGTCATTCGCTCCAACAACAGAAATCCCCTCTTTCTCTGATTGTTGATTCAGTTGAGCCGGGGGCCGCCGGACAGAGGCGCCGGAGAGGCCAGCAGGCAGAAATCGGACAGGGAGAAAAAATAAGGATATGCTTCCAAAGCGGCTTGGGCCAGGGGGCCGAAATCCGGCTCATGATAGAGTAGCAGATCGATATAGCAGCGCTCCCGCCCCAGGGCGCCGCCCAACACGGCTCCTGTTTCCAGGCCGCTGCCCTTGGGCCCCAGGGCCTGTTGGAGGAGCTGCTCCAAGTCATAGCGAATCCGGCGGGCCTGCCCCAGCTCTAAATCGGGGTCCAAAGGAAAAGAGAGATAGCAGGCCCGGGCGCCGTAAGCCCGCAGCGCTTCAAATTGCTCCGTTTTGCCGCTGTAATAATCGTTGAGCAAGCCCGTATAACAGGAGGTTCCTTCAAAGACGTCAAACCGGGGGAAAATGCTCTTTCGGGGGCGAAAGCCATAGCGGACGCAGCGCTCGTCCGGCCGGACGGGGGCGGGCAGGTCCATGGCCCGGAGGGCCTCCCGTAGCCGAGACTCCAGCTGGGGCAGGGGAAACATATGGGCCGCCGGGGAATCCAAAGGTTGGGCGCTGTCGATATAAAGCCAGCTCATGCTTTCGCCAATGGTCAGATCCAACATGGCGTAAAAAGCGGCCGTCTGCCGTCGGGGCTCCAGTTCGCACAGGGCGGGATGATAGAATTCCAGCTGGAAGGAGGCGGAATCTGGATCAAAGCGCAGGGCCAGCAAAACCTGGTCGGCGGAACAGCGGGCGTCATAAATGAGAAAATCAAAGGATTTGCCGCCGTTGCCCGGCGCCGAGGGAGAAAATTTCCAGCCAGACAGGGAATCGGGCCTGCGGCCGACTACATAGGGCAGCAGATAAAACAGATGCTCCTGGCCGCCGGCGGAAAAGCAGAATTCCTTCTGCCCGCCAAAGCTATAGCGCAAATCCTGAGAAAGCAGGCGGACGCCTTGGTCCACGAAAGCCGCCGCCGCTTGGGGGTCGCGCTGGTTCGGGTTGGAAATCAGCGCCTCCAGGGCAGGCTGATTTTCCTGGAACCAGTTCCAGAAAGCGTCTGCTTTTTCTAACAGCGTCACAGGCGAGCCTCCTTATCGGGAAATATGAGCTTGGGCGGACGCCGCGCCGACCGGGTCACGGGGTGTAGGGCTTGGACGGGTCGATGCGGATAGAACGGCTGGCTTCGTCCCACAGCACCTGGAAATCCAGCAGTTGGGCCAGGTCCCGCAGCTTGAAATAGTTGGAGCCGCCGACATTGTATTTTTCCGCCTCAAAGGGACGGCCGCCAAAGCTGACGCCGCCGTCCGAAGGCTGCCGGCCCAGAGCGGGGATAGGGCCCTGGGGCTCGCCGTCGGCGCCCACCGCCGGCTGATAGGCTTTGCCCGCCTCGATGGAAACCTGGCGGCTTTCGTTGTCCCAGCCCACGTCAAATTGTTTATCCGAGCCGTTCAGAGCCTGAGCCAAATCCCGCAGCTTGAAATAACTGGAGCCGCCGATGTTGTAGACGTCGCAGGAAATCTGGGCGCCGCCTACGGAAACCGGCGTTTGGGCAGGGAGAGCCTGGACGGGGCAGGGACGATAGTTTTTCAGCATACGGTCTACCTGAGCTTCGTCATAGCCGGCGGACAAGGCGAAAATAGAGGGGGCGTAATCGGAAACCAGAGCGAAGCCCTGGTAATAGTCCGTCATTTTCTGCCGGTATTGGGAGCCGGAAATCAAAACGGCCTCGCCGTCTTCCCCGGCGCAGTAATAGGCGGCGCCTTCCTGGGTTTCGATATATTGGAATTGAAGCCGGCGTCGGAGGGTCTGGCCCTCCAGGCTGTATTCGTAGAGAGAAACGCCGCCCTTCGAGGGCGTTCCCTGGGATGGGGAGGAAAATTCCACGGTCAGCTTGTATTGGCCCGTTTGATTGTTGAAATACAGCCGCAGGTCTTGGAGCTGCCGGCCTCCCCAATCCTCTCCCTCTTCCACGGTCAGGGGGGATAGGCGGCCTTCTCCGGCCGTATACTGGTACTGGGTCAGCCCGTCGCTGGACAGGGCGAAAAGCTCCGGCGCGCCGTCCAGGTTCAAGTCGGCCAGCGCGGCGAAAAGGCTTTGGGGCCCTGCAGTCCCCTGGGTCAGCAGCCGGCGCAGTTCTCCCTTGTATAAGGTCTGCCAGTCGTCCTGGGGCGCGGCCCAGGCTGGCGCCGTCAGCGTCAGAGCAGCGGAAAGGGCTAGCGCCGCCGTCCGGCAGACAAAGGAACGGATTGTCAAAATAAAACCTCCCCAAAGGCGTCGTCAAAACACGGAGAACATAACGGTTCAAACGTTCAAAAAACTGCGGTTTTTCGTCTGCTCCCAGTTCCAAATGATTGGACTGTTTTGGCGGGCCGCCGCCCCTCCTGGGATCAGGCCTTTCCCATTCTATCCGCATTGCGGACATTATACCACAGCGAAACAAAGAGGGCAAGGGGGCGAAACTGGAAGAGGCCGAAGAAGCCGGGAAAGAAGGAGCGGCGCCGGCGGGGATTTGTCTCGTGGCCGAGGCGGAGCTGAGGGAATCCCGTTTGCCGTGTCCGCCCCGCCTCCTATCTTTTGTAAGGGGGCTTTACTAAACGGAAAAATATGATATACTATTGATACGGGCCGGCGGCCTCGAGGCGAAGCGGAGAGGCGCGTCAGGCGGGACGCCGGAAACCGGCGAAAAGGGTTTCGGGAATTGGCTTCCCAAACAGTTGATCCAACAAGGGGATATCGTCAAAAGGGGTGATAGATCGATGTCAATATCAATGTCGATTCTATGGTTGATCGCCGTGGCGGCTTTTGTGCTGATCGAGGCGTCCACCATGGGGCTGACCTCCGTATGGTTTGCCTGCGGCGCGCTGATCGCCATGATCGCCGCCCTCCTGGGGGCCAATATCTGGTGGCAGCTCAGTCTTTTTGTGGCGGGCTCCGCTTTGCTGCTGGCGAGCACACGCAAATGGGTGGGGAAGCTGCGGCTGGGCAGAGTGAAAACCAACGCGGACCGGATTGTGGGGCAACAGGGCGTGGTGATTTTGGATATCGACAATCAGGCCGCCCAGGGCCAAGTTCGCATCAACGGCCAGGTTTGGACAGCCAGAAGCCAGGATCCGGCGCCGATTGCCGCAGGCGCTTCGGTGGAAGTTGTGCAAATTTCCGGCGTCAAGGCCATTGTCAAGCCGCTGGAACAATGAATGGAGGAAGAAAACTATGTTAACTGTCGCATTGGCCGGCGCCGTAGCGCCGATTCTGGTGATTATCCTGCTGGCGATTTTTGTGTTGGTGGTGCTGGGCTCCTGTGTGACCATCGTGCCCCAGGCCAACGCCTTTATTGTGGAGCGCCTGGGCGCTTATGGGGCCACTTGGGAAACCGGCCTTCATTTCCGCATCCCTCTGGTCGAAAAAATCGCCAATAAAGTGACGTTGAAAGAGCGGGTTTCCGATTTCCCGCCTCAGCCTGTGATCACCAAGGACAACGTGACGATGCAGATCGACACTGTGATTTACTTTCAGGTTACAGACCCCAAGCAGTTTACCTATGGCGTGGTGCATCCTATGGCGGCCATCGAGAATTTGACGGCCACCACGCTGCGCAATATCATCGGCGATATGGAGCTGGAGCAGACGCTGACCAGCCGGGATCACATCAACACCACCATGCGCTCTGTATTGGACGAAGCCACCGACCCCTGGGGCATTAAAATCAACCGGGTGGAGCTGAAAAACATCATGCCGCCCAAGGACATCCAAGAGGCCATGGAGAAGCAGATGCGGGCCGAGCGAGAGCGCCGGGAATCCGTGCTGCGGGCCAAGGGGCAGAAGGAAAGCCAAATTCTGGTGGCAGAGGGCGAAAAGCAATCTGCTATCTTGAAGGCGGACGCCGCCAAGCAGGCCGCTATCCTCAAAGCTCAAGGCGAGCGGGAGGCCCGGATTATGGCCGCCGAAGCCGAAGCCCAAGCTATCATGCAGGTGCAGCAGGCTATGGCCGACGCGCTGAAGCTGCTGAACGCCTCCGCGCCTAACGACCAGGTAGTCAAGCTCAAGGCGTTGGAAGCCATGGAAAAAATTGCGGACGGCAAGGCCACCAAGATCATCATTCCGTCGGAGATTCAGGGGCTGGCCGGTTTGGCGGCTTCTGCGAAAGAAGTATTTCACGATTAAAAAACCAGAGTGCGCAAACAAAGGGAAACGCTTTCGCGTTTCCCTTTGTTTGCGATAGGAAAGAGGAAGGCGGCAATAAAATCGGATTTCGGAAAACAAGGACAGTTTCCGCCGTCCTGGCCGTGTATCTGCTGTGTTTCGCCCTGCGCTTGGGGGAATATTTCATTCTGCGCACCGACCAAAGTTTTTGGGGGGAAGCCTTTGTCCATAAGCTGGCGGGAATCGCCGTCCTGTTCATCGCGGCCTGGCGTTTATCTGTGGATGGGCTGGGATTCCGTCAAAGACAGGGGAGCCGGCGGCTGGCCCAAGGCCTGGCGCTGGGATTGACGGCATTTTTTATCGCCTATGGCGCGGAGTTTCTGATGTTGGCCTGTCAAGGCAAAGAGCCCTCTTTGAAGGTTTACGTCAGCGCTTACGGCGCAGAGGACGCCGTCCAGCGGGCGCCGCTGTTTTTCCTGCTCTGTCTGGCGGGCAACGGCGTCAACGTCGTCATGGAGGAGGGGATGTTCCGGGGCTTGTTTCAGCGGCTGCTGGAACGCCGCTATTCCTTCTGGATTTCCGCCAGGGTTTGCTCGCTGCTGTTTGGCCTGTGGCACATTGTGGGGCCGATGAGAAACTGGTTGGACGGCGTTGATTCTCTGGGCTCCGCGGCGGTTCAGGCGGCGGCGCTGGCCGTGACCTCCGCCTTGGTGGGCTTGAAATGGGCTCTGCTGACGCAAAGGAGCGGCGGGCTGTTCTTGGCCATGGGGGATCATTTTTTCAACAACACGATTGTCAATCTGCTCCATGTGACGGCCGCCGGCCAGGCCGACCCGCTTCTGTCCCTGCGAGTCGCCCTGGCCCAAACGCTCTCCTTCCTTTGGGTCGCGTGGATCTCCGCCCGCAGGCGAACCGAAAACCCCATTGCTTGACCGACCTTTGACGCGAAGGCGTTGACGCCGGTTGCAAGTTCTCCGGCTGGACTATGATTGCCGGCCCTGGCCGACCAGGGGGACAAGATAATGGCCGGTATGAGATTGGGGAGTCCGGGCGATTTGTTCCGGCGTTCCGGAGGCCACCAGCAAGCCGCCCTTGTCGCCGCCTTCCGGCCCCAGGTCGAGGATGTGGTCTGCAATCTTGATCACGTCCAGATTGTGTTCGATCACCACCACCGTGTTGCCCGCCTCCACCAGGGCTTCCAGCACCTCGGTGAGCTTGTGTACGTCGGCCATATGCAGGCCTGTGGTGGGCTCGTCCAGGATATAAATGGTTTTTCCGGTGTGGCGGCGGGAAAGCTCTGTGGCCAGCTTGACCCGCTGGGCTTCGCCGCCGGACAGGGTGGTGGAAGGCTGCCCCAGCTTGACGTAGCCCAGCCCCACGTCGTACAACGTCTGGATTTTCCGCTGGATTTTGGGCACGTTTTCAAAGAACCCCAAAGCCTCTTCCACCGTCATTTCCAGCACTTCATAGATGTTTTTGCCCTTGTATTTGACCTCCAGCGTCTCCCGGTTGTAGCGCTTGCCGCCGCAGACGTCGCAGGGCACATAAATATCCGGCAGAAAGTGCATCTCGATTTTTACCAGACCGCCGCCGCCGCAGGCTTCGCAGCGGCCGCCCCGGGTGTTGAAAGAAAACCGCCCCGGGCCGTATCCGCGGGATTTGGCGTCCTGGGTTTTGGCGAAAATATCCCGAATGTCCCCAAACAGGCCGGTATAAGTGGCCGGGTTGGACCGAGGCGTGCGGCCGATAGGGGATTGGTCGATGGCGATGACCTTGTCCAGGTGTTCCAAGCCCTCGATTTGATCGAATTTGCCCGGCCTGGTTCTGGCGCCGTTGAGCTCGGCGGCCAGGTGCTTATATAAAATCTCGTTGATCAGCGAACTCTTGCCCGAGCCTGAAACGCCGGAAACCACAGTCAGCGCGCCCAAGGGGATGGAGACGTCCACCCCTTTCAGGTTGTTTTCCCGGGCGCCCCGGATGGTGAGAAAATGGCCGTTGCCCGGCCGGCGGACCAGGGGAAGGGGGATGAACTTTTTGCCGCTGAGATATTGGCCCGTCAGGGAATCCGGGCAGGCCATGACAGTTTCGGCGTCGCCGGCGCAGATGATGTTGCCTCCGTGGACGCCGGCGCCGGGGCCCACGTCGATGATATGGTCCGCCGCCAACATGGTTTCCTCGTCGTGCTCCACCACAATCAGCGTGTTTCCCAGGTCCCGCAAGCGCTTCAGCGTGTCCAGCAGTTTGGCGTTGTCCCGCTGGTGCAGGCCGATGGAGGGCTCGTCCAGGATATACAGCACCCCCATCAGGGAGGATCCGATTTGGGTGGCCAGCCGGATGCGCTGGCTTTCGCCGCCGGACAAGGTGCCGCTGCTGCGGGACAGAGTCAGGTATTCCAGGCCCACGCTGCGCAAAAAGCCCAGCCGGGCCCGGATTTCCTTGAGAATCCGTTCGGCGATCATGGTTTCCCGCTGCGTCAGCTCCAGCTTGTCCAAAAATTCCAGAGCTTGGACGATGGAGAAATCGGTGAAGTCCGCGATATTCAGCCCGCCCACTGTGACGGCCAGGGCCTCGGGTTTGAGCCGCTTGCCGCGGCAGGATTGGCAGGGGATAGGGCTCATGCACTCCTCGATTTCTTCCCGGACGGCCTCGCTGGCGCTTTCCCGGTAGCGACGCTCCAGATTGCGCAGCACGCCCTCAAAGGCTTGGACATATTGGCCAGATCCGCCGGCCCGCTTCCAATGCAGCTCCAGCTTTTCTCCTTTGGTGCCGTATAAAATCACGTCCAGCGCCCGCTTGGGCAGGTCTTTCACCGGGGAATCCAAGGAAAATTCATATTTTTCCGCCAGGGCGTTGAAATACATCCGAGCGATGCTCCCCTCGTCCAAGCTGTTCCAGCCCGAGGCTTTGACAGCGCCTTCATTGATGGAAAGGCCGGCGTTGGGGATAATCCGGTTCGGGTCCAGCTCCAGCTTCATGCCCAAGCCAGTGCATTCCGGGCAGGCGCCATAGGGGTTGTTGAAGGAGAATAGGCGAGGAGTCAGCTCCTCGATGGAAATGCCGCAGTCTTCGCAGGCGTAATTTTGGGAAAACAGCGTCTCCCCCTGGCCCGGCGCGTCCACAATCACCAAGCCGCCGGAAAGGCTGGCCGCCGTCTCCACCGAATCGGCCAGACGGCGCTGGATCCCTTCCTTCAGCACAATCCGGTCCACCACAATCTCAATGTTGTGCTTTTTGTTCTTTTCCAGCTTGATTTCTTCCGAAAGGTCGTATAAATTGCCGTCGGCCCGCACACGGACGAATCCGCTGCGGCGGGCTTCTTCAAAAATCTTCTGATGCTCCCCCTTTTTGCCCCGGACCACTGGAGCCAATATCTGCATCCGAGTCCCATCGGGCTGGGCGGTGAGCTGGTCGATGATTTGGTCGATGGTCTGCTGCTTGATTTCCTTGCCGCATTTGGGGCAGTGGGGCACGCCGACGCGGGCCCATAGCAGCCGTAGGTAATCGTAAATCTCCGTGACGGTGCCCACAGTGGAGCGGGGGTTTTTGGAGGTGGTTTTCTGGTCGATGGAAATGGCGGGGGACAGGCCTTCGATATAATCCACATCCGGTTTTTCCATCTGGCCCAAAAACATCCGGGCATAGGAGGAAAGCGACTCCACATAGCGGCGCTGGCCCTCGGCGTAAATGGTGTCGAAGGCCAGCGAGCTTTTGCCGGAGCCGGAGATGCCGGTGACCACCGTCAGCGTGTCCCGGGGGATCGTTACGTCCACGTTCTGTAGATTGTGAACCCGGGCGCCTTTTACTATGATTTTATCCAGCATAGTTCCATTGCGATTCCGCCCGGGCTGAAGCCGACCGGAAGCCCTTTCTATGAAAAATGAAATTTATTGAATAGAAAATTGATTGGGAAGGCGGGTAAACCGCCCGCCGGTCGGCCCTTCTATGGAAGTAGGCCGCAGTTTTACCTTTAGGCGCTCTCTTTTAAAGTATAGTCGTACTGTTTGATTTTTACTCAGCCCTCAGCTTTTTCAGCTGGTCCCGGAGGACGGCGGCGTATTCAAACTCCAGCATCTTGGCGGCTTCCCGCATATCTTTCTCCAATTTTTGGATGGCCTGCTCTTTTTGCTTTTTGGTCATCTTTTTCAGGCTGTCCGCCGGCAGGGCCACGGCAGAGGCGTCCCGGGAGATTTCAATTACTTCTCGGACGCTTTTGAAAATGGTTTTGGGCACAATGCCATGGGCCTTGTTGTAGCCGTCCTGAATCCGGCGGCGGCGTTGGGTTTCGCTGATGGCCCGATCCATAGAGGGGGTAATCTTGTCGGCGTACATAATCACCTGGCCCTGGGCGTTTCGGGCCGCCCGGCCGATGGTCTGGATCAAAGAGGTTTCGCTGCGCAGAAATCCCTCTTTGTCCGCGTCCAAAATGGCCACCAAAGAAACCTCGGGCAGGTCCAGCCCTTCCCGCAGCAGGTTGATGCCGATCAGCACGTTGAATTCCCCCAAACGCAGGTCCCGCAGCAGCTGCATCCGCTGGATGGTGTCGATATCGTGGTGCATATACCGGCAGGATACGCCGCTTTGCTGGAAATAATCCGTCAGATCTTCCGCCATTCGCTTGGTCAGAGTGGTGACGAGCACCCGCTCGCCCCGCTGCTCCCGCAGGCGGATTTCGTCCATCAGGTCGTCGATCTGTCCCTCCACAGGCCGAACAAAGACCTCGGGGTCCAGCAAGCCGGTGGGGCGGATCACCTGCTCCACCGTTTGGGAGGAGCGACTGCGCTCATATTCGGCAGGGGTGGCGCTGACATAAATCACCTGATTCTGCCGCTGCTGAAATTCCTCAAAGTTCAGCGGCCGGTTGTCAAAAGCCGAAGGCAGGCGGAAACCATAGTCCACCAGCATTTCCTTTCGGGCCCGGTCTCCATGGTACATGGCCCGCACTTGGGGCAGGGTGACGTGGGATTCGTCCACAATCATCAGATAATCTTTGGGAAAGTAGTCCAGCAAGGTGTGAGGAGAAGAGCCCGGTTCCCGGCCGGACAGCACCCGGGAATAATTTTCAATGCCGCTGCAAAAGCCGATTTCCCGCAGCATTTCCATGTCGTAGGCGGTGCGCTGCTTGATGCGCTGGGCTTCCAGCAGCTTGCCCTCCTGCTCAAACAAAGCCACCCGTTCCCGAGCTTCCCGCTCGATTTCCCGGATGGCGGTTTCCAGCTTGTCCTTGGGCGTCACATAGTGGGAGGCAGGGTAGATCGCCACATGATCCACCACCCGGCGGACCTGGCCGGTGACCAGATGAATTTCGGAAATACGGTCGATTTCGTCGCCAAAAAACTCCACCCGGATCGCGTAATCGTCGGTATAAGCCAAGTGGATTTCAATGGTGTCGCCCCGCACGCGAAAACGGTTGCGGTCGAAGCTGATATCGTTGCGCTCGTACTGGATTTCCACCAGCCGCCGGCAGATTTCATCCCGGTCCCTCGTCTGGCCCGTGCGCAGGGAGATCACCATGTTGGCGTAATCGATGGGATCGCCCAGGGAGTAAATACAGGATACGCTGGCCACGATGATGACGTCCCGCCGCTCGAACAGGGCGGAAGTGGCCGAGTGCCGCAGCCGGTCCAATTCGCTGTTCACGTCCGAGTCTTTTTCAATATAGGTGTCGGTGGAGGGAATATAGGCTTCGGGCTGGTAATAGTCGTAATAGCTGACGAAAAATTCCACAGCGTTGTTGGGAAAAAACTCCCGGAATTCCGAGCAGAGCTGGGCGGCCAGGGTTTTGTTGTGGGCCAGCACCAGGGTGGGCCGCTGCACGCGCTGGATGATGTTGGCCATAGTGAAGGTCTTGCCCGAGCCGGTAACGCCCAGCAGCGTCTGCTCCGGCAGGCCCAGCTCCACCCCTCGGGCCAGCTTGTCGATAGCCTCCGGTTGGTCCCCCGAAGGCTGATAATTGCTGACAATCTCAAATTTCGGCATGATTCTGCGGGCTCCTTCCTGTTCGGTCAGCCCCTCAAAGGGCCGCTGGCTTCATTATATCAAAACAACTGTTCTGGAACAACTGTTTTTATCTGGCGCCGGAACGCCCCGGCGGGCAAACGTCAGCATAGCGGGCGCATAGGCTTTGCCGCCTGAAGCCGCCCATCCTTTTCCCGAAAGCAAAGCCCTGCCGCCGCAAAACGAATGCAGAGCCCGCCCGCCGGCGCTTGCCACCCTATAGGATTCCCGAATCTGCCAAGGAGACGAAATCGCCGTCGGCCACGATGATGTGATCCAGCAGGCGGACGCCTACGGCTTCCAGAGCCTGGCGAAGGCGTTGGGTGGTGGATAGATCCTCCTGGGAGGGCAGAGCCATACCGCCAGGATGATTATGGGCCAGCACGGCGGCGGCTGCGTTGAAGCGCAGGGCCGTTTCCACCACCTTGCGGGAACTGACCTCCGTGCTGTTGACGCTGCCGGTGTGAAGCAGCTGGCAGCCCAGCACCCGGCACTTGGCGTCGGTACACACCAAAAAGACCGTCTCCACCCGCCGGCCAATAAATCGAGGCGTCAGATAAGCGCCGCATTTTTCCGAGGAATCCAGAATCACATGGGTTTGCTGCTCAGAATAATAGCGGCGGCACAGGCCGGGCAGCAGCCGCAGCAGAGTGGCGGCGTTGGGGCCGATGCCGGGCGCCTTTTGCAGCTCGGCCATAGGCGCGTCCAACACGCCGGAGAGGGAGCCGAAAGCGTTCAGCAGCTCGTGGGCGATGGGGTTGGTGTTCACGCGGGGCAGAGCGCAGCTGAGCAGCATTTCCAGCAGTTCGTGGTCGTGAAGCCCGTCGTCCCCTTGCTGTTCAAAGCGTTGGCGCATTCGCTGCCGATGTCCGTCGTGTACGCCCATAGCCGCCCCTCCTTTTCCTGTTTTGCCCTATCAAAATAACCGCCGGGCGCCCGCCCGGCTTGATACGAATATTTTAACAACCTATTTGTTGTTTGGCAAGAGGTTATCGAGAGGGGGCTGGCGAAATAGGAGTCTCCGTCTTTGGCTTTGTCCCCTCCGCCGTCCCAGAGGGGGCCGGCGAAATAG
Organism: uncultured Eubacteriales bacterium; assembly: GCA_910585875.1. GTDB lineage: Bacteria > Bacillota > Clostridia > Oscillospirales > Butyricicoccaceae > Pseudobutyricicoccus. Next base: position 20,777 of record CAJUIK010000021.1, read on the forward strand.
AAGCCTTCGTCTTCGGCTCGGCCCCTCCGCCGTTGGGAAAGCAATTGACAAACAATCGAAGCCGGGCTATAATCGTGTATATACATCAAAAGGAGGCGTACAGGATGAAGCAGGAGGCGCCTCTCTGTTATTGCCTGCGGATGCGCAATGCGTCGCAGGCGGTGGCGGAGTTTTACAACCACATTCTGGCCTCCAGCGGGGTCACAGCCCGGCAATATTTTTTGCTGATACAGATTGGGCAAATGGATTTGTGTAGCGTTCAGCAGCTGGCCGCCGCTGTGGAATTGGACCGCTCTACGCTGTCCAGAAGCCTGAAGCCCCTGAAAGAACAGGGCATGATAGCCGACCGAAAGGCCGAAGGCGCCAGGAGCAGCCGGCTGGAGCTGACGGAAAAGGGAAAAACCGTCCTGGCGAAGGCGGAAAGGCTTTGGCAAAAGGCCCAACGTTCGCTGGAGGAGCAAATTGGCCCCCAAGGGGTGGAGGCGCTGGAAAAGACCTTTGCCGCCTTATCGGGGCTCAAGGCTGGGCAATAGCAGCTTTTGGACGATGCTTTGTCGACGATTTAACGCAGAAAGGTCCATGTTTTATCAAACAATCAGGAGGAAAAACAAATGGAACAGATCAAGACTGTTTACGCCATGTACTTCAGCCCCACCCAAACCAGCAAAAAGACAGCCTGCGCCGCCGCCCAGGCCATGGCTCAGAAGTTGGGGGCTTCTATGGAGCAAATCGACCTGACTCGGCCGGAAAACCGAGGAAAGGCCCGCGCCTTTGGATCGGAGGAGGCGTTGGTTCTGGCCTATCCCGTCTATGGCGGGCGGGCGCCGGCGCTGCTGGAGGAAACGCTGGAAAAGCTGAATGGCCAGGGAACGCCCGCCGTGGTCTTGGCGGTTTACGGCAACCGAGCCTTTGAAGACGCCCTGTTAGAGGGGGCGGATTGGCTGCTGAAACAGGGATTCCAGGTCGCCGCCGCCGGCGCGTTTATCGGCGAACATTCTTTCAGCGCGGCGCTGGCCGGAGGAAGGCCCGACCAGGAGGATCTGAATCAAGCCGCTCGGCTGGGGGAAAAGGCGGCGGAAAAAATCCTGGCGGGCTCTTTGGGCGCTCTGGAACTGCCCGGCGACCGGCCTTATAAGGAGAGAGGCCCCGCCAAAGAGGTTTCGCCTCAAATCGCCGACAGTTGCCTCCATTGCGGAACCTGCGCTCAAATCTGCCCCATGGGCGTCGTCCATGGCGACGACCCCTCTGTCACAGACCCCGGCTGCATCCGCTGCTGCGCCTGCGTCAAAGCCTGTCCCGCCGGCGCCCGGTTTTTTGACGACCCGGGTATCGCCCAGGCCAAAACCTGGCTGGAAGCCAATTTTGCGGCGCCTCGGCAGCCAGAGTTGTTTTGGTAAAACGTCGAAGATAGGAGGGGCGATGGACGGCGGCAGGCAGCTTGCTGTTTCCAGGCGGCTCCGCTTACGGCGGAAAAACAGCGCCGGCTCCGGCGCTGTTGGAACAGGCTGCTCAGCTGGGCCAAGAGCCGGTAAAATAAAAAGAAAGAGCCAGAGAACAAAAAAACAGAGGCTTACAAGCCTCTGTTTTTTGTTTTCGGCGTCGTCGCGCTGGCTTCGGCTTAGTTCCATTCGTGGCTGAGAATTCGCATCATAATAAAATCGCTGTATTCATTGTTGTAGTAATAGGCATCTTCCAAAACGCCTTCCTGTTTGAAACCGATTTTTTTGTAGAATTCCAACGCGTCGGTATTCAATCCGACGACTCCGATTGAGACGCGATGCATTTTATACTCATTGAAGGCCATATCGAGCATGATATGAATTGCCTCTGTCCCATACCCTTTATGCTGCTTATGCTGCATTTTTGGATCGGGAATAATGATCGTAAGATCGGTTTGGCGCCATGCGGGAAACATACGGAGCAGGCCGGTCTCGCCTATGATGGCGCCGTCGAGATCTGTAATGGTAAACCAGACCGAGTCTCTCGATCGATGGTAATACAGGTTTTTACTTCTTCTTCATCGGTGGGCTTTTCAAAGCCGCATTGAAACATGATTTGCGGCTGATTGAACCAGTAGGAAAAAAATAGAGCGTCCTCCTCCCGCTGTTCGCGCAGAATGATCCTTTTCCCTTTGATTTCTTGATTCATATGTATTCCTGAACCTTTCTTTGTCTCGGTAAATCCTGCGATTTGCCTTCGTGAAAATCACACCAGCTTCCGGTTTCTCCATTTGCCGCTTCGGAAGCGCCACAGGGCGGGGAAACTGTTCATAGACCAGTGGGTTCCCATGGCCAGCCACATTCCCACAATGCCGAAATCCAGCCACAGGGCGAAGACAAAGGAGAAAAACAGCCGCCCGATCAGCAGGGAGCAGACGGACATCAGCAGGGTGAAGCGGATATCGCCAGCGGCTCGGATAGCCGAGGGCAGGGGGCCGGAGGTAGTTCCCAGCAGGATGGTCCATATAGTGTGGATGGTCACCAGAACCGTCACATAATGCCGGGCTTCGGGGGAGAGGGCGTAGAGGTTGAGCGCAAAGGGCAGGGAAATCAGCACGGTGAAATTGACGACCATAGACCCCAACTGGGCCATGCGCAGCATCTTTTTGATGTAATAAGAGGCTTGGTCATAGTCGGCGGCGCCGACGCATTGGCCTATCACGGTAGTCAGCGCCAGGCCCATGGCGGAGTTGACGATGGTATTCACATTGTCGATGGAAAGGGCCACGCCGTTGGCGGCGATCTGGGCGGCGCCAAAGGTGGCGATAATGCTGGTCATGGCCACGCGGCACACTTGAAATAGGCCGCTTTCGATGCCGCCGGGAATAGCCACCCCCAAAATTCGCCGCAGCAGCCGGCCGTTCCAGCGGAGCATATCCTGAATGCGCAGGAAGATAGGCCGTTTTTTGTCCAGCAGCAGCAGAAACATCAGCAAAGCCGCCGCCGCCCGGGAAACGAGCGAGGCTACGGCCACGCCTACCACGCCGGCCCGGAGGACGAAAACCCCGATGGCGTTGCCCGCCACATTGAGGATGTTCATGGCCAAAGAAATCTTCATGGTGACGCTGGATAGGCCCATGGCCCGGAACAGGGCAGTACAGGCGCTGTACGCCGCCATAAAAGGATAGGAAAAGGCGGTGATGATCAAATAAGTCAGAGCGGCGTCCATCACCTGAGGGGAGACTTGGCCGAACAGCAGATTGAGCAGCCCCCGGTTGCCAAAGGCGACGGCGGCCAGGAACAGGGAGGACAGCAGCACGGAAATCATCATCAGCTGCCCGGCGGATTTGCGCCCCTGATCCAAATCCCGGCTGCCGATGTATTGGGATACGATGATAGCGCCGCCGGCGCCCAGGGCGTTGAACACATAGAGGAACACCCCGTTGACCATATCCACCAGGGACACGCCGGAGATAGCGGCTTCGCCGGCGTGGGAGACCATCACCGTATCCGCCATGCCCACTGTCATAGCCAGCACCTGTTCGATCACCAGCGGGATGATCAGCGCCTTCAAATCTCGATTGGAAAACAGTTGCCGCTCCTTCGGAACCCCTTGCCGGGGCTCGACCAAGCGGTTCAATACAGTTGCCAAAGCTGCCAAAACAGATTCACCCTTTCTTGTTTCTTCCGAGTCCACAGTATACCGGCGGCAGGAAGAAAAAACAAGAAGGGAAAACAATGTCCCCTGGGAAAGTAGAGATTCCCCGCAAAATCTTAGGGGGGTTCGCGGAGGCGGGCGGCCAGACAACGGGACGAAAATGAACGAAGCCAAAACTGAGCGCGCCGCCGGCGTTTGCGGGCCCTGGGGGATTCCAGCGCCCAATGTTCCAGTTCTGAGCGCGTAGGCTTATGAATCAGCCCAGTCCAAGCGGGTTACGGCCGCCGCGCCGCCGGGACTGGCGCATTGGGGGTGGGTCAGCTCATATTTGTCGCCGGCGTTTTGGGCGCCCCAATGGCACATGGCCTCCAGAATGGGGCACAAGGTCTGGCCCAGGGGCGTCATGGAGTATTCCACCTGCACCGGCACGGCGGGGGTGATTTTCCTCTGAATCACGCCGTCCGCCTCCAGCTCCCGCAGCTGGTCGGTCAGCGTCCGCTTATAGGCGGTCCGCAAAAAGCGCAGAATCTCCCCATAGCGCTTGGGGCCTTCCCGCATCAGATATTGCAGAATCAATAATTTCCATTTGCCTTCCATCACCTTTAGCGTGACTTCGATTTCGCAGGAAACTTGAATTTTATCGCTCATCTGCCGGCTCCTTTCTTGAAACGGCGGCGCCGCCCTTTTGCGCTGGGCAAAAACACGGCGCGGTTCAAACAGAGAATGAAAGAACGTCGTGAAAAGGTCGTCTGTCTGGAAGAAATTTATAAAATTCCGGTTGAAAAAACCGGCGGCAAACTTTTTTTATTATACAATCAATCGGGTGAAAAAGCAACCGCGCCGGCCCAGGCCAAAGCCTTTGACTCAGGCGAGGGCCGCTCTGGCACGACAAAAAGAGGCAGGCGGCCAGCCTGCCTCTTTTGAGTTGGGAGCTTTGGGAATTATTTGCCGCTTTCCGGCGCCAGGCCGAAGCGGCGCAGAGCGGGCGCCAGAGCCTGGAAAAGCAGAAGCAGCACGGCTACCTCGATAGGGATCATGGCCGTGTTTTTCACCAGGCTTTTGGCGGCGTAAAACCAAAAGGCTTTTTTGAACAAAATGGCGTTCCACAGGGAGCCCAGGCCCACGTTGACCAGATAGGCGATGCAGACCCGGGCGCCGGCCAGCCGGGGCAGGTTGGGCTTCTGCTTATAAAGGAAGAGGCCATAGAAAAACAGGCCCAGCATGGTGTTCAGCGTGTAGCCCGGGAAAAAGCTGAAGCCGCTGGGGAACAGGAAAAATTCCGTCAAATCGATGACGGCGCCGGCGGCCAGGCCCACGACGGGGCCGCAGATCATGCCCAGCAGCGCCCGGGGGATGAAGGAAAAATACACCCGCAGGCTTTCGCCTACCGGGATGAACAGAGCCCCCATGGCGATGGAGACGGCGGAAAGCAGCGCCGCGATCACCAAGGTTCGCAGGTTTCTGGTTTCTTTCAGCGCCTGCCGCCAATATTCCCGGCTGAAGGGGCTGAGATAGCAGTTTTCGTTGGAATTGGACATAAAAAAACCTCCTCATGTTTGTGTTGCCACATAAGGAGGTCTGGCCGCCGCTCCGATATGTGACAGCGGGATGCGGCGGTTAACGGCAAGCCAAAGCTTTGCGCGGGCAGGGCAACTCCCCGTCCCTGCCGCGCCGGACCATTATCCGCCTACTCTGTCTGGAAGACCCATTCAGTATACACGATTTTTGCCAAAAGGGAAAGGGGAGAAAACAGGCGAAAACAGGCGATTGGGGCCGATTGAGCCGGCGCGGGCCCGTCAAAAGGCAAAATCGCTTAAAAATTGCGCAAAAAGGGTTGCAGGGAGGCAGATTTGGCGATATAATGGGGATACGGCTGGCGGAAGCGCCGGCACATGACGAAAAAAGGAGTGAGCGACGTGGGCCCTGAGCCTCGAAGTTGCAGGCTTATCCATTTGTGCGGCCCCGTCGCGGTCTTGGCGCGCCTGGGGCTTTAGAAAGGAGCGTTGAGATATGATCGCATATTACAAAACGGAGGCGGGCCGTATGGCTCGCCAGGACGCCCTGTCCCCGGGCTGCTGGGTCAATATGATCCAGCCCGACGAGCAGGAAATCGCCGGCACAGCCCAGGCCCTGGAAATCGACCCTTCCTTCCTCCGGGCCGCGCTGGACGAAGAGGAGGCCTCCCGCATCGAGGTGGAGGACGGCGTCACCCTAATGGTGGTGGACATCCCCTACAGCCGGGAGCAGGAAGACGGCGGCCAGCTGTTTTCCACCCTTCCCCTGGCCATTGTGGTAACGGCCCGAAACGTGGTCACCGTTTCCCTTCAGGAAACTTCGGTTGTCCGGGATTTCGCCGCCGGCCAGGTGAAAAATGTGGACACCGCCATGCGCACCCGCTTTACCCTGAACTTGATGCTGCGGGCCGCCGGCAAATACCTGCTGCATCTGCGGCAGATTGAAAAGCTCTCCAGCAAGATCGAGGGCGAGCTCTATAAATCCCTGAAAAACGAAGAGCTGATTCAGCTGCTGACTTTGGAAAAATCCCTGGTTTATTTCACGACCTCCCTCAAATCCACAGAAACCACCCTGGAAAAGCTGTTCCGGGGCCGGGTTCTGCGGCTTTATGAGGAGGATCAGGATTTGCTGGAAGACGTTATCATCGAATTCAAGCAGGCCATCGAGATGGCGGATATCTATTCCAGCATCCTCAGCGGCACGATGGACGCCTTCGCCTCGGTGATTTCCAACAACTTGAATATCATCATGAAGGTGCTCACCGTCATCACCATTTTGATGACGATCCCCAACATTGTGTTCAGTTTTTACGGCATGAACGTCGTCGATATGCCCTTGCCCTATACCTGGGCGCCCGTGGCTTTGGCCGCCGCCGTCACCGGCCTGACTTGGCTGGTGCTCAAGAAAAAGAAGATTTATTGAGAAAAATCAAGCCCTCTGCCGAAAAAGCAGAGGGCTTGTCAGATAGATGGGAATCTGGTAGAATATCGATAAGGCGCTGCTGCAAGAAAACGGCGGTTGGTCACTCCCTAAAAAGGGGGTGAGGC
>CAJUIK010000022.1:0-23096 GCA_910585875.1 uncultured Eubacteriales bacterium
CCCCGGCGCCGACGTTATTCTCCTGGGCGCTGGGCGATAAGTAAATGCTTTTCATTCTCGTTTCCTCCTGTTGTTTTTGATGGGTTTTCCGCCTTCCCCTCTGTTTTACCTGTGTTTTTCCGTCTTTTTCGTCTGACAAGCATAAAAAAACGCCCGAAAGCCTGAATAACAGACATTCGGACGTTTCACCCACAAACAACGGGGAATCTCCGCGGCTCCCTGCTGATATGAGGTATATGCCGGCCTAAGCCGACTTATTCGTCGATTCTTTTTACTTGGAGTACGCGCCGAGCCGGGTCGACAACAACGGGCCATGCGGAAAAACGGCCCTGACCGTCCAGTCGGCACATATTATAACTATAGCAATTGGTATAAACCGAAGCGTCAGGCTCCATATCGATGCCAAACGCCAGGGAACCGGCAGTGAACTGGGGCACGTCTTCCAGCCAGCCATAATAGGCGCTGTGCAGATGGCCGGCGAAGACAGCCTTCACCCCTCCCTGGCGCAGAATAGCCCGATATTCCTCCGGCGGAACCATGGCCCCCCAGGGCTGCTGGGCCACGGAAGGATTGTGCATCAGCACAATACTGCCCCGAGGCGGCTGGTTTTCCAGCTGACGAGCCAGATAATTCAGCTGATCCGCCGGCAGGCCGCCCCGCATTCCGTCGGTATAAGGGGAATCCAATGAAATAATTTGCAGCCCTTTGACCTGGGCGCAGGCCAGATAGGGGCCTTCGTCCAGAGTCTGCTGATCCAAAAAGCCCTGCCGAAAAGCGGCCCGGCGGTCGTGATTGCCCAAGGCGCAGCACAGAGACACGCCGGGCAGATACCGGTGAAACAGGGCCCGATAGCGCCGATAATCCTCCGCTTCTCCCTCATGGATCAGGTCTCCAGTCAACAGCAGAAAATCTAAGTTTTGGCAGCTCAGCGCCGCCAGACACTCCGCCAGATTTTCCAGCGGATCCCGGACTTCCCGCTGCACTCGATGAATGAAAGCGCTGCTTCCCGCGGCCACAATATGGGTGTCGCTCACATGGGCAAAACGAATTTCTTCCATTTTAAATCCCCCAATCTTTTTAGGGCGTCAGCGCGCCCGGCGTTTTTCGGCCTGGGTATATTTGTACCATTTATAATAGCCGTAGCAGGTGTTGACCAGCATAGCCGCCACCGTCACCAGCATGATGTAAGCGCCAGAAGAGACGTAGATGATCGCATAGAGGATCAGCGTCATCAGCCAAGCGTACCACTGCTCGGAATGGCGCAGCAGCAGCAAAATGCCGTTGGCCATGCCGCAGGCGCTGGCCAGGGCGTCGATATAGGAATCTGTGGCGCCGGGCAGCCGGCTGATGAAATATCCCACGACCAGGCTGAAGAGGATAATGCCCCCCACGACCAGAATCGCCTGCTTCCAGCTGAGCCGCCGGACTTCCGTCAGCTCCTCCTTCTGCCGGTCCGGGTGCCGGGACCATTGGATATAGCTGACGATATCAATGGGAATCCAAAAGACCATCGTGGTAATGGCGATGGTATACCAACCCATGGCGATACACAGGATGAATTCAGGAATTTCAATGAACAGGGCGTCCACCAAAAAATTCAGTTTGCTCTGTTTGGAAATCAGCAGCTCGCACACTGGGTTGGCCAGCACCGCCACGACGGAACAGAGCGTCACAAACTTGCTGGACGTCTCCTCCAGCATCAACTCGGGAAAAAAGATGGCGAAAACGGCGGTAATCAGCAGCACAACCGTCAGATATCCAATCTGATAGGGGGTGAAAGAGCGCAAAAAGCGCTTTGTCTTAACCAGCATGGGGAATATGTTCTCCTTATTTCTCTAATAATCTGAATACTTTGTCTCTATCTCTATTGTGCCAAAAAATCCGCCAGCCGGGGGAAGGCCCGCAGGCAATTCTGCCGGTAAACCAAATCGAAATCCTCCGGCCGGAACATCTGACGGATGGTTTCGTCGTATTCATCCAGCTGCCCCAGCTGGATAGGCGGGCAAAAATCTGTGCCGTACAGGATTTTCCGCTCCATACCCGCCCGGCTATGAACCGCCTGGCAGAACAGATCGATGGCCCCCTGGACGTCGTTCCCCTCTTTTGTCCCCGTTTCATAGGCGCCGGAGACATCAGTAAACAAGTTGTCGTGCTGGGCCACGATGTCCACGCACTGTTCAAAATAGGGGTCGTCCATATGGGCCAGGATGAAATTGACCTCTGGATACCGTTCCGCCGCCAAAGCGATGTGTCGGGCGGAAGAACCCTCCAAATCGTTGTCCGAGGGCAATACCAGCGAACACAAGCCCGTGTGGAAGGTGACGGACAGACGGCGCCTACCGGCAAACTGATAGACCGGATCCAGAGGCGGGTCCGCCGCCGTTCCCGCCTGATAGCTCAGATAGATTTTCAGGCCCACCGCCTTGTATTCGTCCAAATGGGGCTCCAACGCCGCCAGCTGAGGCGGGATCGGCCGCTTCAAATCGATACAAGGGCACAAAAACAGCCGGGGGTCGCTCATCACAGTGGCGACGCAGTCGGGATTCGCCATGATGCTCTCGGGCATCTGCATCACCAGCGCCAGCCCTTCCGTCCGGCTGAAATACTCCCGCCGGATTTCCTCTGTGAAGATATGGGTGTGACAATCAATTTTTTGGATTTTGCTCAACACGTCATGTTCTGCCTTTCTGTAGTTTGCCTGCGCCTTTGAATTCCCAGTTTCCTTCCAAAGCGCGGTTCTTTCATTTTAACGGAAAACCCAGCCCATATCAAGGGCCGGGGCAGACAAATTTCCAGAATATTTTCCATCAAAGTTTGGTTATTTTTTCTTCAATTCTGTTGGGCGTCGGGCTCTTGGGCCAGCTTATCCCGGACCTCCATCAACGCGAAGCCCAGCAAATTCCGGCCTCGCCAAAGCAGAGGATTCTCGGCGTTGGTGTTGCTGGCGGTCATGCCGATTCCCCAAATCCGGTCGTAGGGGCTGGCCTCTACCAGCACCCGGTTCCCAGTGGCCAACAAAAATTCTTTCATTTCCGGGTTCTGAGAAAACTTATAATAATTTCCTCGGGCCACAATGGCGCTTTTTTCTTTATCCCAGGTTCCGCCGTCAAAATTGCGGACCTGCTTGCCCAGCTTTTTGCATTCCCCCGGATGTTTGGCCGCCATGATCCGGCGAAAAAATTCCTCATCCTCAAAAAGCCGGGCTTTCTGGGCCATCATGTATTGTTCGGCCCATTGATAGCGCTCTCCTTCCGCTTGGAACAGGCTGGGGTACCATTGGCTGAGGCAGGCTTTGGTCGCCGGCCCATCCTTTTCGCTGTGCCCCCAGAAAAATAGATACTTGGGCCGCTTTCCCGCCTGATAGGCTTGACGCAAACTCTCCAGATTGTAATCTGCCATATCAGATTCCCCTTTCCCGTTGTATTTTTCCGCCAAATGTGCTACGCTTGGTCGAGAAGGCTCGACAGGCTGACGCCGGCGCGGCGTTTTTTCGCTCTGGCGCCGGCGGGGCTTTGCAGCAGGGCCTCTTGTTCCGCAATCTGCTAATAGGGAGAACTACGCATGAAATCAAAACTCAAACCGGGGGATATCGCCGCCGGAGCGCTGATTTTTGCCTTGGCCGCCGGCATATACTTGGCGGGCTTGGACAGCGGAGGGCCGCTGGAGGCCCAGATCCGACAGGACGGGAGGCTGACGCGCACGGTGGCCCTTTCCGGCCTGAAACAGCCTATACGAATCGAATTGGAGCGGGAGGGGCGGCGCAATGTGATCTTAGCGGAGGACGGCCGTATCTGCATCGCCGAGGCCAATTGCCCTCATCAGGACTGCGTCCGGGCAGGCTGGCTGGACAAAAGCGGCCAAAGCGCCCTTTGCCTGGAAAACCGGGTCAGCGTCTCTTTGACGAACCAGGGCGAGGACGCGCCGGACGCCGTAGCCCGCTAAAGGGAGCTTTGCCATGACGACATCCAAAAAAATCGCCCTGTGCGGAATCCTGGCCGCTCTGGCTCTGGGCCTCTCCCTGCTGGAAAGCCTGCTTCCCCTTCAGCTGCTGATCCCTCTGCCCGGCGTCCGCCTGGGGCTGGGCAACGTGGTCATTCTGACGGCTCTCTATCTGCTGGGCGCTCCCGCCGCCTTAGCGACGCTGCTGTGCCGCGTCGCCGTTTTATATCTGATTACCGGCAACGCCACCGCTCTGTTTATGTCCCTGTGCGGCGGCCTGCTGTCTCTGCTGGCTATGGCCGCCGCCCATCGGCTCCCCCGGTTGTTTTCCATCTATGGCGTCAGCCTGTTGGGCGCCGCTTTTCATAACGTCGGCCAGATCCTGGCCGCCCGGCTGCTGTTGGGCAGCTGGAATATCGTCTATTACCTGCCCCTTCTCCTTTGCGCCGGCCTGATCACAGCCCCGATTATCGCCGCCCTTGTGCCCCAAAAAATCTCCGATTTTTTTGGGACCCCTCTTCATTGAATCGATTTCTGGCGAGTAAATCCCCAGAAATCCTTTCGCCGGCCTCCCGGCGGCCTGTTATTTTTTCACAGGGTAAATGCTGTCTTTCCCGCCCATATACGGCCGCAGCGCCTCCGGGATTTTCACAGAGCCGTCGGCCTGTAAATTGTTTTCCAAAAAGGCGATGAGCATCCGGGGAGGCGCTACGACAGTGTTGTTCAGCGTATGGGGGAAGTAGTTGGGCGCGCCTTTTTGCCGCACCCGCAGGCCCAGCCGCCGGGCCTGGGCGTCGCCCAAATTGCTGCAGCTGCCCACTTCAAAATATTTCTGCTGCCGGGGGGACCAGGCTTCCACATCCACGCTCTTGACCTTCAGATCCGCCAGGTCGCCGGAGCAGCATTCGATCACCCGTACAGGAATCTCCAGGCTGCGGAAAAACCCCACAGAGCAATTCCACATTTTATCAAACCACTCCATGCTGTCTTCCGGTTTGCACACGACCACCATTTCCTGTTTTTCAAATTGATGAATGCGATAAACGCCCCGCTCCTCGATGCCGTGGGCGCCCACTTCCTTGCGGAAACAGGGGGAATAGCTGGTCATCGCTTGGGGCAGCTGGCTTTCGTCCAGAATTTCGTCGATGAACTTGCCCACCATAGCGTGTTCGCTGGTGCCGATGAGATAGAGATCCTCCCCTTCGATTTTATACATCATATTTTCCATTTCGTCAAAGCTCATCACGCCGTCCACAACGCCGCTGCGGATCATATAGGGAGGAATATAGTATTCAAAGCCCTTGTCGATCATAAAATCCCGGGCATAGGACAACACGGCGGAATGAAGCCGGGCCACGTTCCCCTTCAAATAGTAGAAGCCGGCGCCGCTGGTCTTCCGGGCGCTGTCCAGGTCGATTCCCGCCAGCCCCTCCATAATGTCCACATGGTAGGGGATCTCATAGTTCGGAACTGCCGGCTCGCCAAAGCGGCGGCGCTCCACGTTTTCGCTGTCGTCCCGCCCCAGGGGTACAGAAGGGTCGATCATATTGGGGATAGCCAACATCCGCCGGCGCACGTCCCCTTCCAGCAAACGGGTTTTTTCTTCCAGCTCCTCCAGTTCTTGCGCCATAGCCGTTACCTGGCCTTTGACCTGCTCGGCCTCTTCCTTCTGCCCCTTGGCCATCAGGCCGCCGATCTGCTTGCTCAGCGCGTTGCGCTGGCTGCGCAGATAATCGCACCGGGTCTTGGCCTGGCGGCTCTGCTCGTCCAGCTCCAAGACCTGGTCCACCAAGGGCAGCTTTTCCTCCTGATATTTTTTGCGGATATTCTCCCGCACAGCCTCTGGGTTGTTTCTCAAAAATTTGATATCGATCATGCCGTTTTCCTCCGAATTTTCAGGATTTTCTGGGCCGGATAAAAGAAAAAAGCTCCCGACCCACTTCAACTCCATGGGACAGAAACTTTCCGCAACGCCCAAATTGCGGGCAAATCAAAATACGCCCGCCTCTTTTTTGCACTGTAAAGGGCGCGCCCTGCGGCTCCGAAAGCGGAAAAGCAAAAGTCCCCCGCCGGCTCTCTGCGTAGTTCCTCCTGCCGCTTCTTTCTTCCCAGCCCGGCGCCCCCGCGCTATTTCCCTTAGTATATCTCCATTTTCTCTGAGAATCAAGAGAAATTTGCGCGGAAGCGGCGGTTTCGCGCCGCCCGCGAAAAATTCCCCAAGGTTTCCCCTGAAAAAGGGCGGGAATCAACTCCCGCCCTCCTGCAAAACCGGCGCTTGATCGCCGCCTGTCCCTGCGGATCGGGCCCGCAAGATAGCCTCCAGCTTTCGCTTGGGGGCGGCGGCGTTTTCGTCCAAGGCCGATACATACTCTTCAAATGTAATCACGCCCCGCTGAAACAGGTTTTCCAGCGTCTGCTCTTGAGCGAAGCGGGAATAGGGGCTGTTGGGCGCGGCGTCGATGCGGATTTCCACCCGCAGCCGGCGCAGCTCCTCCCAAGTCAGCGGGTCGGGCCCTTGCGTCAGTTCTTGGGGGTAATAAACGGCCCATAGCTCAAACCAGATGGCGGCGATATCCTCTATAAATTGCCGAAAATCCGCAATCTGCTGGTTCAGGGGCAAAGCCGCTTGATCCCGGGCGGCGATGATGGCCGCGCCGGTGGCCTTTTCCGGGTTGACTTGGCCCAAAACGGCGTCGCCGGCGCCGGCCAGCTCCCGGGTCTGCCTCACCAGCTCCTCCGCCAGCAGCCGGGCGTCGGGCGACATAGGCGCCGCGCCCAGATAGGACACCACGTCGGTCACATGGTTGGCCTGCATATCCCGAACCTTGATGGCCGCGCCTACCTGATCCAAGGCTTCTTTGTTGAGCACCTTGTCCGCGTTGTAAACCAGCCGGGAAAAGGCGGTCATCCGGGCGTTCATCAGCCGGCGCGCCAGCATCTTATTGGTTTCGATCTGGTTGGGAATCAAAGCCGACGCTTCGCCGGCCCCTCGGGCGGATCCCCGGCGGCGCAGCCAGCTCATGCCGGCCACAGGGTAGAGCGTCAGCCCCCGCCCCCCCGCCCAGAGCCGGGCCGGCGGCCGATAAAAGGTCTGGCGAACGCTGCGGGCGCAGCACACCGCCCCGTCCTCGTCCCGCCAGAAGGACAGCAGCGCCGTGCAATAGCGCTCTTCCTCGTCCTCTCCTTGAAAGGGATCCCGTTCTTCCTCCTCCAGCCGGTCCAAAGGCCCGTCGTCGGGGACGATTTTCATCGCTTCCTCCGGGGGCAGGCCCTGGCGAAGGGCCTCCCGGCGCAGCTGGCCCACCGTCTGCCGCCGGGCGACGACGATATAGGGCTGCTTTTGCAAATCCGGGCAGGATTCGTCCGCCAGATACAGGTCGCAGGCGTCCACCGTCTGAGCCTGGCAGTCGCCGTCGTAAAAATAAAGATATCCGTCTCCGGCGATGCAGGCGTCCTTCACCGCCTGCCAACACAATTTGTCCATCTTCAGCCGCTCCCATTGCCGCGCGGCGTAGGCGGTGAGCCGCTGGCAGATCTGGGCGGCCCGGGGCTCCAGCGGCCCGGCGTGGTCCAGGGGCGTATAAGAAATGGTCATAGTATTCATGGCCACCGCCGCCGTTTTGTGATCCACAATGGGCTGGATAAAATTATAAAACGGCAGATTCTGCCCTTCGGCGTCCACGCCCCGCCATTGATCTCCCTGGTAAAACCGGTGGGCCAGCCGAGCCTTTTCATAGGCGCCCGCCGCCCGGCGGTTTTCGTCGCACCGGCAATACCACTGCCAAACGCGCTCCGCCGTCATTTGCCTGATGGGCTCCATTTATCTCCCCCCTTCCCGGCCGTCATAGCGGTCGATCCGCCCCATCAGACGGCGCAGACGCCCCTGCTCCCGGTCTTCCAGGGCGGGCGCCGCCTGGATTTCGCCCCGACGAGCCAGGCTGCTGCCGTCCCGAAGGCCTAGGCGATAGCAAAACGCCGTTCCCGCGCACCAGAGAGCAGTCAACCCCATCATCCAAATACATTCCATCCCGTTTCTCCCCTTCCTATTTCTGTTTTTGCTGCTGTTTGGCCAGCCAAGCCCGGCGCATCTGCTCGATTTGATTGGTATTGAATCCCAAGGCGGCGTAACCGGAAAAATCCCCGTATTCCGCTAATACCTTAGCTGCGGACAGCTGGCGGGCAAAGGCGTTTTGCCGCTGGCTTTCCTGTTGCTTTTGCTGGGAAAGCAGCAGCTGGGCCCCTTGGGTTTCCCCCTGGTTTTGTAGCTGGAGACGGCGCAGTTCGGTCTCTTCTTTCAACTTCTGCTGAGACAGCAGATACTCTGGATACCCCTGGGCCATCTCCATCATGGCGTCGGCCTGGGCTTGGGCGCCCTTCAGATCGCCGGTCAGGTAGAGATCCTGAATCTGGTTTTCCAGCCCCAGCAGGGCGTTCTGCCGGGCCCGCTCCCCAGCCAACAGGTTGTTCTGATAATCGGCGCTTTGAGCCGCCGCCGTGCTCTCCGCCGTCCCCTGTCCCAGCAGCCCCAAGCGGCCCATGGTTTCGGGCAGATCCCGTTTTTCCTTCATGTAGTTGATATAGGCTTGGCGGGCCAGGTCGTCGTAGTTCGCCTGAATCTGGGGGCGCTGAGCCGCCAGCCGGGCCGCCCCCTGCTGGGCGGCCAGCTGATAGGCTCGGGCCGCGGCGTCTCCAGCATCCTGATATTGAGCCCGAACCGGGGCGTAACCGTTGGGGATATATTGGCTGCCGTCCGGGCCGCCGCTGTAGCCGTAGGCGGCCCGGATCTGCTCCGCCGCCTGATGGGCCGCCGTCATCCCCGCTTGGTCGCCGGCGGTTTTGGCGCTCTGCCAAGCGCTTTTGGCCGCTTGGATCTGCCCATAGGCGCCGGCGCTGGTTTTTTTGATATATGCGTCGTCAAAATTGCCTAACTTCTGATAAGCCATTGTTCATCCATTCTCCTTTTCCTCGTCATGGGCGGGATCTTTCCTCGCAAACGTCCCTCGCTTTCAGGGATTTGCGGTCACTCGGCGATCAAAATGCCGTTTGAGTTGAGGCCGGCTTTGTCGCCGGGGATCGCGAAAGCGGGACGGAGACCTGCGGCGCGGGCGCCGCCCTGTTCGCCGATAGAGCCGTCGGTCTGGATAATCCAGAAGTTCGTGGTTCCGTCGGTATTGGGGGAGCGCGTGCCCCAGATCTGAGCGCCGCCGTTGTAAAGGGCCTTTTTGACTTCCGGGTTCTGGATAAACAAATCCAGGGCGCGGCCCTCCTGGTTCATGCCGCTGAGGCTGCCGCCGCCGGTTTCAGCGGCCGAGAGCAAAAAGACTTTGCGCGTCAGCGTCCCCTGGGCGTGGGCCCCGCCGCTGGTATAGGGAATCGCGCAGGCTTTCAAGACCGCCTGGATATCCGGGCCCAAGGTGGGCAAGAATGTGTCGGTCAGCCAAGTGTCGGCGGCGGCGCCGCTGTATTCGTTCTGGCCGTTGCCGTTCATAGCCCGGCGAATGACGATATGACGCCGCAGCAGCAGAGTAGCGCCGTCGCCGGGCTGAGGATAGCCCTGGCAAGCCACCAGATACTCCTGCTCCGCCCCGCTTTCCAGCACCTTCACAACGCTGCCCGGGCTCAAATATTGCAGTCCCCGATAGGGCATGGCTTTCGCCGCCGCCTGGCAGTAGGCGTTTTGGTATTTCTGGTCCTTGTTCCGGGCGAAGGCCCGGTAATAGTAGGTGAGGCCGGCGGTCAAGCCGCTGTCGATCTTCTCCGTCCCCGTTCCCTGGTAAACGAGGGTCCCGTCCTGGGGGCTCTGGGGAAAGCGGTCGGTCCGCCGCAGGATCGATAGGCTGTCCCGGTTGGGGTCTTCCTCCCAGCTCCAGCTCAGCCGGATCTGGCTGGCGTTGTCCGCCCGGGCCTGAAAGCCCGAGGGCTGGCGGGCCAGCGTCCCCTGGTATTGGGCGCCGCCGCGCCGCAGGATCATGCAGTCTGCCATATCGCTCCCCTCCTCATCTCAAAATCCGCAGCCGAATCGGCAGCGCCGCCGACGGTTTTTCCTCGTAACAAACCGCCGTCAGGGTCCCGGCTCCGGCCGTCAGGCGGCTCACCTTGCCCCAGTCCTCCAGCCGGGCCTTGTCTGTGGCCGCCGTCCCCGTCAGCGCCACGTCGGCCAACGGCGTGTCTGCGGCCGTCAGTCCCGCCGCCGATACCTGTTGGGTATAGGGTCCGCCGCCGCTCCATGTAGCGCCGAGGGTCACGGTCAGTTCCCAGCTGCGCCAGTCCTGGGGGCTGTATCCGCTGTCCACAGGGTTGCCCTGCTGGTCAAACGCCGCCAGATGCCCCGCCGTCGCCCCAGAGGCCCGGTCCGCTTTGCTCCCCGTCTGAGCCAGATCGGCGCAAAACTGAGCCTCGCTCCCCTGGTATCCTCCGGCCTGGGCGCTTTGATAGGCCGAGGTTCCCGGCGCGCCCGCCGCGCCGCGGGGGCCTTGTTCGCCGGCCGGCCCTTCCGGTCCGCGGGGGCCCGTAGGGCCTTGGACGCCTGCCGCCCCCGCCGCCCCCGGCTCTCCTTGGGGGCCTTGGGGCCCGATTTCCCCCTGCAAGCCCGCCGGCCCCTGCAAACCCCGGGGGCCCTGCTGCCCCGGATCTCCCGCCGGACCTGCCGGGCCTTGGGGACCTTGAGCCCCTTGCGGACCCGCAGGCCCCTGGATCGGCCCGATATCCTGCCAATTCCCCTCTTCCTCATTCCAGATATATACCGTGTTGTCCGACGCCGGACCCACGGCGTAGGCGTCTCCCGCCTGGCCCTGGGGATGAGCGGACTCCAGCTGCTCCAAACTCTGGTATCGGGCCAACACCGTGAAGCTCCTCCCGTCCGCTCCCGCGGGGCCCGGCTCCCCTGCCGGGCCTTGCAGCCCTTGGCTCCCTTGCAGTCCTGCCGGGCCTGCTGGACCTCGCGGGCCTTGGGGGCCCATTTCCCCCTGCAATCCTCGAGGGCCTTGTATCCCCTGAACCCCCGCCTCCCCTTGGGGGCCTCGTTCCCCTCGGGGGCCGGCGGGGCCCATCGGACCTTCCGGGCCCGCGATCCCCTGGACGCCTTGAGGCCCTTCCGGCCCCTGCGGACCTTGAGAGCCCTGGACTCCCTGGGGGCCTCGGATGTTCTGGGGCCAGGGCGGCGAAGGACTCTGTTCCAGCTTCCAGCTCAACACCCCAGCCTCGCTGACGGCCGGCGTCATCACAGCCCCCGCAGGGCCTTGTTCCCCTGCCGGGCCCGGTTCTCCCGCCGGACCCCGGGGGCCAGCTTCTCCGCGAATCCCTTCCACCACCGTCGTCCCCTCTCGGTCCGTCACCGTCCCGTTCATAAATTGCAGTCGATTCCGCTGCGGCAGCGTCTGGCCATATTGATCCATCACCAAATGCCCCCCGCTCCCCGCCGCCTGCCAGTTCACTCCGTCCAGACTCACTTCCAGGCGGCCGTCTTTGTCCAGGCGCGCCGCCGCAATGTCCGGCGACAGCAGCGCCCGCGCCAGCGTCAGGCCCATCTTCGTGCCGATTTCTCCCGCGCCTGTCGGGCCTTGCAGCGCCTCGATCAGTTGGTTGTACCGCGGACCCACCAGCTCCTTCACCAGCCGGTCGAACACCGCCTTGTTCTCCGCCGCCGTCCCCGTCA
The DNA here is from genome assembly GCA_910585875.1 of uncultured Eubacteriales bacterium. Taxonomy (GTDB): domain Bacteria; phylum Bacillota; class Clostridia; order Oscillospirales; family Butyricicoccaceae; genus Pseudobutyricicoccus. The sequence continues at coordinate 11,594 of CAJUIK010000022.1, forward strand.
TCCGGTCCGGCGCCGCGCTCACTCCCAGTCCCCCGTAGTCCCCTTCCGTGATCTTCAAATCATTGATAGACAAACGATTCCCTCCTCTTGCACAACGTCAATTCGAGCAGTCTTCTCGGCCTCCGCCGGTTCACTCCCTCTCTGCCGCGCGATTTTCCGGCAATCTCCTCGCCGCAGACGGCGCGGCGTCTGCTCCAAGCCCCGCCGATTTCATTTCGCTTTCTCCTCACTTGATTTCCCCTTCCCTTGTAAAGGTCTTGACAATGCCGTAAACGCCGAATCCCTCGTTGAGCCGGTCGTTTTTGACGGTGATCTGCAGCGTCAGATACCGGCCGGCCCGCAGGCCGAACGGGATGACTCGCGGCGCGTCGTTGGCGCTGAACGCCATCCGATTAAAATCAATATTTTCCCAATCCAAGATGTCCATCGTGGCATATCCCACCTCTCGGCCCATATCCCGGTCCGTGCGCAGATTGATCTGCACGCTGCTGCGCAGATAGGGCTTGATCATCACGCCGCTTCCCCGTCTGTCCAATGTCTTGTATTGGGCGAAGCTGCCGTCGTCGTCCGCCTTGGTGCTCCAGGCGCACACAATGGCCGCCCCGTCGTCGTTGTATTTTTCCACCCCTGGAATATCCGTGTTAAATCGGCAGAGCCTGCCGTCCTCAGTGCCGAAGTACAGCGCCTCTCCTCGAGCCGCCAGGCATCGGGCCGGGATGTTTTCCCAGCAATAGCACTCATAGAGGTAATCGCCCATACTGCGGCTGCGCCAGCTCTTTTCCTGACCGCCGTCCAGCAGGTAGCACCGCCCTCCCGCCGCCAACACATAAAAGCCCTGCCATTCCGCGGCGGAGGCTTGGTCCAGCCCAGGTTCCCGCGTCAGGGCCGCGTCGATATAATAACTGCGGTTCTGGGCAGCTTTTTCCTCCCCCATATTGGCGGCGCACAGGCCGAACACCCCTTGGGCGGATAAAAACAGGGGCTCGTCCCGCAAATTCCCAAAGGCATATTGGGAGACGGCGCCCACGCCGCTCACCCCCTGGCGCACTGGGAAGACGGATTTACCCTCCAACAGGCTTTCCTGCCGCAAATAGATTGTGGCTTCCTGGGCGGAAGCCGCCTTGACGATAGCCTGACAGGATCCCGCCGGCAGATATCCCATAATGGGCGAACTGGCGCCCACTCGGGCATAACCCCTATCCGGGAAATAGGCGGGGTCGCCGGCGGCGGAGCGGTAATCAAAGGCGGGCTTGTTCGGGTTGCCGCTGACGAAAACCCGCCCGGCATACAGCCCGCAAACCGTACATTGTTCAATAACGCCCTCCCCTTCCTCTCGGCTGACGCCAAAGGCGATCTCCAAATTGTCCCTGCCGTTGACTAACGGTTTGGCTGGCGGCGTATGAAAGGTCACCGTCCCCCGGTTTCGGTCCACTTGGAACCCGGAAACAACCTCCCCCTCCACTTTGCATTCCACCGCCGAAGAATCCAGTTTTTCGCAGTCCAGCTGATAGGTTACAGAGGTCCCGTCGCAGCAAAATCCGTTGCGCCGCCGGCTGGTCAGCAGGTTGGCTTCCTCATAAGCCGCGCCTCCCCCCTGGGCTTGCCGGCTGATGGAGGTCAGCGGCGCATAAGCGAAGGCAGCCGACCCTTCGTACCAGGGCTTGCCGTCTTTGTCCCGGATGCGGACATATTCCTCCCCCGTCAGGATATAAAGCGCCTCTTCCATAAAAAAGGCTTGGGATCGCCCGTCGTTCACCGGGCTTTTCAGCGGCCACAGTTTGTCCTGCTCAGGCTGCCAGCAATAAAGCGTGTCGCCGGAGTGGACGATCAGAAAATCCTCTTCCCCGATCTGGAATTCAAAGATCCCGTTGATCCGCTTCGTCAGCCTTTTCAGCGTCCGCCATCCCGGCCGCTTCTCCGGCATCCCTCCTGCGTCCGAGATCAGGTTGGGCGCGAACGGCGACCGGCTGGCGTCCACCAGCGCCGGATCTGTGGAAAAATCCACTCCCCGAAATTTCTGGTATCGGGTGCAATATCGGGCGGGCTGCCGGGGCGCTTGAAATCTAGCCATCTCTCTTTCCTCCTTTCTCCCTTCTCTCGTCCTCTCTCAAAAGGCGCAGGCCTCAAATTCCGCCCATCCGGCCTTGCCCCGGCGTTCCCGCTCCCGCAGCTGTAAAAGCTCTCGTCCCGCCTCGAATTCGTTGCGCCAAAGCACGGCCAGCTGGGCGTTGTCGTGTTTGTACAGCTGAGACGCGATATACAGCGGCAGCAGGGTTAAAGCGTCCTCTTCCAGTTCAAAACGATGGGAATCCGGCGTCCGCTGGTCCAAAGGCTCTTCCAGGGCGCAGTAGGCGATTTCGTAGAGCCCTTCCTTCAGCCATAGAAAATTTCCCTCCCGCCGGTAATCCAGCGTCGGCGCGGCCTGTTCCCCCTCTATTTGGGCGACAGCCTCCAACCGCCAGAACCCCGGCAGCGCCTGAGGCAGATAAAAGGGATCCTCTTCTGCCTGGAGCCGCACGCGCTTCCAGATGGGAAGCCCGGCCGTAGCCAGCAAAGCCAAGCCTTCGTTGGCCGCCTGAACCATCCGAGGCAGGTATTCCGCCTCCAACAGCCGGTCCGGCCCGTCCAGCTTATCCAATACCGTCTGCCGTATCTCTCCCCAAGTCATGGTTTTCACCCCCTTTCGCCTCCCACTATATCAGCCCTGTTTCGTCAAAAACGTCCCGTCTCCCACAGGATCTTGAGCCGGCGCGCCGGATTCTTTGTAAATTTTCTTCCGCTTTCAATCTGCCGAACATAGGAAAAAGCCGGCTTGCGCCAGCTTTTTCTTTTCCCCTTTTTAGGAATCTGTCAATTTATCTTTTGATAAGCGACTGACCCTTTCCCATCCTTCTTTCAAGGAGGCGCGCAGCAACGCCCCGCAAACTTATGGAACCAATGCGCCGTCATATCCCTGGATGCCGTAATGGGACAGCGGCTGCCCCTCCACCAGTAAGCGGACGCCCCGAACGCCCTTCTGGGCGCACATGGTGGCTACAATGGCCTGGATGGAAGGCTCGTCCAGCTGCTGCAATCGATCTGCGCCAATGTCCAGAAAATCCAGGACGCAGACGCCGTTGTCGGTGGAGATGCTGCGCAACATCATGCCTGGCGGGGCGGGCGAACGCAGGTTTTCATCCTCGGGCTGCCGCGTCAGCTCTCCAAACACAGCGTTGGGATATACCCCCGTTTCTTCGGTTTTCAGCGTCCGGGAGACCGATTCCAGCTGGCCCGTTTTTTTATCCACCAGATAGAGCGTAATTTCAAACGTATTGTATTGAATCGGGTTTTCATCCAATATGACGCTTTCTTCCGTCAGATAAAAATCGCTTTCCAGGTTGTACCCATCCTTCTCGCAGGATATTTTCACAAAATCCACGAAATCCAGCTGAAGCAAGGTTTGGGAAAGGGCCGCGGCCGCCAACGTCCGGCGGATTTCCGGCAAATCCGCATATTCTTCGGAGAGCTGGACGGTCAGGTTGCCGCCGTAAATCGAAAGGGATTGAACCGTTACCTCAGGGGGCAGCGCCGGCTGCCTATCCGCGCCGGTAGGCCGACGCATCCGATCCAGGACGGCCCAAGCCGTCTGCTCCGGCCCGTCTCCTGTCTCAAGGGCCTGCCGCTCCCCTTCCAGCCCCCGGGCCCGTCCCGATTCAGGGTCTGCGGCGACATAATAAATCAAAGCCGCCTGCTCCCCGTCCCCTTTCCGGGGCGGCCCCTGCCAGGCCATCGGCAGCAGCAGCGCCCCGCAAAGCAAAAGAACCAGCGCTTTCTTTTTCATTCCAGCTCCTCCTTTCGGGGCGCTGCAGGCAGCGTGACGGCAAAGGTCGAGCCTTGTCCCAACTGGCTTTCCACCTGAATCTCCCCGCCCATGGTTTTGATCCAATCGGCCACAATGGCCAGCCCCAGGCCGGCGCCGCCCTTTTCCCGGCTGCGGGCTTTGTCCACCCGGTAAAAGCGCTCAAAAATGTGGGGCGTTTCCTCCGGCGCGAGGCCAATGCCCGTGTCCGCCACCTCCAGCCGCACCCGAGGCAGGCGATCGTCCCGCTCCATCAGCTGGGCCGACACGGTCACGGCGCCGCCAGGCTTATTGTATTTGACGCCGTTTTCCACCAGATTGAAAACCACCTGATACAGCCCGTCTTGATCAAACAAGGCGAAAAGCCCGGGCGGAACCTGGTTTTCCAGCCGCACTTGGGCCTGAAGAGCGGTTTCCCGCAGCAGATCGACAACCTTGCCCGCCAGCTTGTGCAGGTCGCAGCGGGAAGCGGCGGCGGCAGAGCTGTAGTCCAGCCGGGTCAGCTGCAAAAGCCGCTCAGTAATGCGGGTCAGCCGGTCGATCTCCTCATTGATATCCCCCAAAAATTCGTTTATCGCCTCCCGGCTGATGCCCTCGGTCTGCAAAATGGAGTCGGACAGCAGCTTGATAGAGGCCAATGGGGTTTTCAGTTCATGGGACGCGTTGGAGACAAATTGCTGCCGCAGTTCCTCGGTCTTTTGCAGCCGGCCCGCCAGTTCGTTGAATTCGCCTGCCACCTCGGCCAGCTCGTCCTGTCCTGCCAGGTTGATCCGGGAGCCATAGTCGCCGTCGCTCATCTGGCGGATCCCCCCCACCAGCCGGTCGATGCGGCTGCCGAAATAGGCGATAAAAAAGCCCAATACAGCGCAGCCCAACACGGCCAGCATCAGGGAAATACGGAAGATATTGCTCCGCGTGCTGCTCAAAAAATCCGCCTGCTCGGTGTCGTAATCGTAGATATACACCGCGCCGATGGCTTTTTCCCCTTTCATCACCGGGGCGGCGGCGCTGGAGGCGAAGGCTTCCTCATCATACCGGCAGCGGAAGACGTCGGCCCCCTCCAGCGCCGTCACAATATCGGGCAGCAAAGCGTAGCGCCCCGCCAGCGGGCTGACTTTGGAGTTGTCATATAACACGCTTCCAAAACCGTCCGTCACCAAAATCCGCTGCTGCCTGCCCAGATCCAGCACCTGGAGGGACAGCACAATATTGTCCTGGGTCAGCGAGGCGAAGCCCTCCAGCGTCAGCGCCAGCCGCTGGGCCCGCTCCAGCAGCTCGGTTTCTTTGGAGCTGACGATCAGCCGCCGCACCGCCTGCGCCGGGTAAAAATTCATCACGGCCAGCAGAGTAGCCATGATGGCCGCCATAGCGGCGGCGATGCGAAAGCGCAGGCTTTTGGTAAACTTAGTTGCCGCTGGATTTGAAATAATAACCGACCCCCCATTTGGTCAAGATATACTCCGGGTTGGCGTCGTCTGTCTCCAGTTTTTCTCTCAAACGGCGGACATGGACGTCCACCGTTCGGATGTCCCCAGGATAATCCTCTCCCCACACGGCGCTGAGCAGCCCTTCCCGGCTGAAAACCCGGCCCGGGTTCCGGGCCAGCATCACCAGCAGGTCAAATTCCTTGGCCGTCAGGTCTGTGGACTTCCCGTTTTTCATCACAGACCGCTGGGCGGTGTCGATGCGCATATCCCCAGCCTGAATCCGATCGTCCGCCGCTTCGGCGGCGGGCTGAGCGCCGGCCCGCCGCAGGATGGCCCGGATGCGGGCCTTGAGCTCCAAGATATCAAAGGGCTTGGTCACATAATCGTCCGCCCCATATTCAAAGCCGATCAGTTTGTCCACTCCCTCGCTCTTGGCGGTCAGCATAATCACCGGCACATTGGACGCCTCCCGTATTTTGCGGCAAACCTCCAGCCCGCCGATCTCCGGCAGCATCAGGTCCAAAATGATGATATCATATTTCTGGGTCCGAAACATAGCCAGGGCCTGGGCCCCGTCAAAGGCGGCGTCCACCTGATAACCGTCGTTTTCCAGGTTGAATTTGATGCCCTTCACCAACAATTTTTCGTCGTCCACCACTAATACTCTCATAATTTCCTCCATTGTCCGCCGGTTCACGGCCCGATGGTCACGCGATCCCGGATATTCATAAAGATCTGTTCTCCAATCCCCTCCACCGCCATCAGCTCCTCCTTGCTTTCAAAGGGCCCGTTTTGTCGGCGGTAGGCGACGATATTGGCGGCCTTTGCCGGGCCGACGCCAGGCAGGCTTTGCAGTTCCGCCTCGTCCGCCTGGTTGATATTCACCGGCGGCGCCTCTTCGTCTGTCCGGTCGTCGGCCTCTACCCGATAGGCCGTCAGAGCCGCGGGAGGCGCTTCTGCCAGCCGGGCGTCTCCGGTCAGCGTCGGCGCCGGGCCTTGAGCCAGCAGGCTGAACCGGCCGCCCAAAAAACCGGCGGCCGCCGCGCAGCAGAGAATCGCAGCCGCCTTGAACCGCTTGTCCGCCATCTCTCCTCCCCCTTTCCCGCTGGATTCTTACAAAACTGTGAAACTTCCCCCTGCCGGATTGCGCTAAAGTCAAAATTTTGGTACAATACCGACATATCAACCAAACGCCCCTGTTTCGGGGGACCAAACGATAGGGGGATCCGCATGAAAACCAAACGCCTGCCCGCCCTTTTGCTGGCGCTGCTCTTTTTGTTTTCCACCGCCGCCCAGGCCGCGCCAGAGGAAGCGCCGGCGGAAGAACTGACTGTCAACGCCAAAGCCGCCTTCTTGGCGGAAACGACCACCGGCCAGACGCTCTTTGAATACCATGCCGACGACAAACTCTATCCCGCCAGCACCACCAAGATGATGACTGCCTTGGTGGCTTGGGAGCATTGCGCCCAAGAGGACATGATCCCCGTTTCCGAAGCCGCCGTAGAAGGGCTGGCCGAGCGGGGCAGCAGCGTCTTCCTCCAGGCGGGGGAGCAGATGAATTTCATGGATATGCTCCGTTACCTGCTCATCGGCTCGGGCAACGACGCCGCCAACGCCCTGGCCGAATATGTGGCCGGCTCCAACGAGGCCTTTGCCGAGCTGATGAACCAAAAAGCGGCGGATCTGGGCTGCGAAAACACCCATTTTTCCAATCCCCACGGCCTTCATGAGGAGGATCACTATACTTCCGCCCGGGACCTCTATAAAATCGGCAAAGCCCTGGTGGATATCCCCGAGCTTCGGGAGATTGTGAGCACGTCCCAGGTCAAGCTCCAGCCCACCAATATGCACCCCAACGAAAGCACGATTATCACCACCAACCACCTGATTTCCCGGCTGAAAGACACCCGCTACTTTGACAAAAGGGCCTTTGGCGTCAAAACAGGCACCACCACCCCCGCCGGCTTCTGCCTGGTGGGCGGCGAAACCGACGGCGATCTGGAATATATCTCCGTCATTCTGGGCGGCGTCAAGGACCCGGAAACCGGCGATATCGGCTGCTATACCGAGACGCTGAAGCTCTTTCGCTACGCCCGGCAGAATTACTCCCTGGAGGTTCTGTCCGCCAAAGATTCCCCCATTCAGGAAATCGGCGTCCGCTTCGCCGCCGGCAAGGAGCACACCAAACTGGCCGCCGCCCAGGATACCTCGGCATTGGTTTCCAAAGACCTGGATTTGAGCAAGCTGACTTATGAAGTAGAGGCCCCCTCTTCTGTGGACGCCCCAGTGGAAAAGGGGCAGAAAATCGGCTCCGCCCGGCTGCTGATCGACGGGGTGGAATACGGCCAGGTGGAATTGGTTGCCTCAGAGTCCATTCCCCGGTCCGACGCTCTTTATGTAGTCCATCAGATTCAAGAGTTTTTCAGCGGCGTCGTTTTCAAGATTATCCTGACGGCCCTGCTTGCCATGACTTTTTTGCTGATTCTGATGGCCTCCGGCCGCCGCCGGGCCCGCCGCAGAAGAAGGGCCCGCCGCCGCCAATATCCCCAGGACTACCACAACAACCGCCGTTAGCTCGCCCAGGGTCTGGATCTCTATCGTTCCATAAAAAAGTTCCGGCGGAGCTCTTCTCCTCCCACTCCGCCAGAACCGACGCCGCCCCCTTTTCAAAAAGGGGGCCTTTTTCTCTCTCGCCCCAAAATCGAGACGGGCTTCTTCCCCGCTGCATCGGGAGACAAGCCAGATCAAACGCTTCCCTCAGCCTCGGCAGGGCCCGCCGAGCCGGCCTTTACTTTCCTTTTTCGATGTCGGAAATCATGTCGATGCGGGTCTGATGACGTCCCCCCTCGAAACCGGTTTCCACAAAGAGCTGGGCGATGAGGCAGGCCAAGCTGGGGCCCAGCACCCGGGCGCCCATGCACAACACGTTGGCGTCGTTGTGCATCCGCGCCGCCTTAGCGGTAAAGCAGTCGGAAACCGTCACAGCCCGAATCCCCTTCACCTTGTTGGCGGCGATAGCCATGCCCGCGCCGGTGCCGCAGATCAGCACGCCCAGGTCGGCCCGGCCGCCCACCACCTCTGTCGTCACCTTTTGGGCGTAAATGGGGTAATGACAGGATTTTTCGTCATAGGTCCCAAAGTCCTCCACCTGACAGCCCATTTCCTGCAAATGCTTTTTCACTTCCTGCTTCAGCGCAAACCCCGCGTGATCCGAACCCATGGCAATTTTCATCTTTCAGCCTTCCCTTCTGTTTTTTGTCGATTGATTTCCTCTTGCTTCATCCGCTCCGCCTGAGAAAGGCGCAGATAGGAGGGCTTTAGCCCATGGCAATCGGTCAGCTTGCCCTCCTGGGCCTGACGCCAGGCGCACAGAGCGGCGGCGGCGGCGTTTTGCCGGCAGCCTTGGGCCAGCCGAACCTGGGTTTCCCCTCCATTGCAAACTTCCAACAGCTCTTCCGCTCCGGTTCCAGTCAGCCAGGGGATCCCCCCCCTGCGCCGGATTTCTTCAGCGATGTTCTCGGCCCGATCTACCTTGTCCTCTGTCAAGCGGCGGATCTCCCCCTCTTGGTTTTCAAAAAACGCGTAGAAAAACTCGTCCTGCCGGGCGGGCAGGGCGGCGCACAGCAGGCCCTCGTATTCTCGAGCGGCCCAGGCGGCGGATTCCAGGGTAGACACCGCCGCGCAGGGCTTGTCCAGGGCCCAAGCATAGCCCTTGACAGCCGCCGCGCCGATGCGCAGGCCGGTAAAGGACCCCGGTCCCGTCGTGGCGGCAAAAACATCCGCCTGGTCCAGCTCAAGCCCCTGTTCCGCCAGCAGCTCCGCCGCCGCCGGCAAAATGGTTTTGCTGTGGTTCATCTCCGAATCCTTTTCCCGGTAGGCCAAAATCTCCCCGTCCCGGCACAAAGCCGCCGAAGCCGTGCGCCAGGCGGTGTCCAGCGCTAAAATCAGCATGGCGCTCCTCCTTCCGTCACAGTAATCCGCCGCCTGCTGGGGGATAAAATTTCAATTTTCACAAAAAGCGTATCCGGCGGTAGGGCGTCCAAAATATTCTCGCTCCACTCTACCACGCACAGCGCCCCGGATTCCAAGTAATCTTCCCAGCCGATGTCATACAGGGCGTCGCTGTCCTGGATGCGATACATATCAAAATGGCAAACCGGCCGAGGTCCCCGGTATTCGTTGACAATGGCGTAGGTGGGGCTGGAAGCCCGGTCCAGGCAGCCCAGCCGCCGGGCGACGCCTCGGGTCAAAGCGGTTTTCCCCGCCCCCAGAGGGCCCAACAGGGCGACGACCCGCCTCTCCGGGTATCGTTCCGCCAGATATCCGCCCAATTCCTCGGTCTGCTCCGGCGATTCTGTTTCCATCCGTTCCAATTCAATCAATGCGCTCCGCCGCCCTTCTATCTTTCAAAATGCTCTCCCGCCAACCCTCGGGGGAACGTCATCATACATCCCTTGGCCGGGTTGACAACTTGGCTGATCCGCAGATCCCCGGCCAGCGACAGCAGCAGGCCGGCTTGGGCGTCGTCCAGCTCGGAGTGATCCTGCAAAAACCGGTGCATCTTCCGAGCCGCTTCCACGCTGCAAACGTCCAGCGAAGGGTCCGCCGCCGTCGTAATATAGTGGGTCTCCGTGACTAAAAACGGCGTGGGGATATCCCGCCGGCCTTTCAGCACGTCTACCCGGACGACGACCTGCCCCTCCATTTCCAGAGCGCAGATCACGGTTTCCCCGTCTCCCTGTAAAGCGTGGAGATCCCCCATGGAAAGCAGGGCTCCGGGGACGTTGACCGGCAGATAGAGGGTCGTTCCCCGGTTCAGCTCCCGAATATCCAGATTGCCCCCGTGTTCGCCGGGCCGAGTGGCGGAAACCTTTCCTTGGGCCGGCGCCGTACCTATGACGCCGATCATGGGCCGCACAGGCAGACGGACGCCCTTATCAAACACAATCTCCCCCTGCTCCACCGGGAAGCGGCGGCAATGGCAGCCTTCTATCTGATAAATCCCCGCCCCGTCCCGGGCGCACATGGCGCCTTCCGAGGCGATGTCAATGTCTAAAATCTCCACCCGCAACACGTCTCCAGGGGCGGCTTCCTCAATATAAAGGGGGCCGGTCGCCGGGTTGTTGCGGCTCATGTCCATCCGGGAAAAATCCATGCCGTCCTCATTCAGCTGGCCGCAGTAGCAATCCTGACATTGGAATAGAAACGTTTCGCCGCTGTGCCCCCAGGCCCGGGGCGTCTGCGCCGGGTCGAAGGCAAAATGGACGTTTTCCCTCTTGATGATCTGCATCCCTGTCTCTTCCATTGGGTTCTCCTTTTCTCTCTATCCGGCGGGGCCGGCCTCCTGCGCGGCCCCGCCGGCCTTATCGCGCCCGAACCAATCTGATCGCCCAGCAAAAAGGGGGGGCCGAACCCCTTCTTTGCCGCCAAAGACGAAAATAAATTCTCCTGTATCCGTCGCGACTATTATATCACGAATTTCGGATAGAGGGAACGCCCTTTTTGCCGGCGGAGGGCGCGGTTTTGACGCGAAATAGGAAATAGTAGTATTTCAGCGCCACGACGGCCCCAATGCCTCCCCGAGCCCAGAGATTTTCTGTCAAGCAAAAGGGAATCAGCAGCATCAGGCTCACCGAGCCCAACAACAGGGCTTTGCTCCGGGCCGTCATGCTTTTGGTCTGGACAAAATGTTCCAGATACCGGCGATAAAGCCCGGTTTGCTGAAACCATGTATGAAATCGGTCGGAGCCTTTGGCCAAAAAGAAAGAGGCCAGCAGCAAAAAAGGGGTTGTGGGTAGGATGGGCAGCGCGGCGCCCAGGGCTCCCAGGCCAAAACAAAGAAAACCCAGGCCCAGGTACAGCGCTTTCAAGGCTTTTTTCAATTTGATGTTCCTCCTTCCGGCGGCGCCTTTGGGCAGGGCCGCCTGTTCTCCCTATTCTATGCGCCGGCGACAGCCGCCGCTTGCCTGCATAGAATGGAACAGCCGCGACGGCAGTCCGGCAAACCGATTTTCGACACGCCAATCAAAGGAGGATTTCCATGTTTCAAAAGCCATACAACCGAACCGCGGCCTTGGCCTATGCCCGGCGCTGGGGACGGGGGCGCAATCCCCAATATTACGATTTCAGCGATTTGGGCGGGGATTGCACCAATTTCGTCTCCCAGTGCGTCTATGCCGGCAGCGGCGTCATGAACTATACCCCCACCTTCGGCTGGTATTATATCAGCGCCGACGAC